>JAXHTL010000006.1:0-52383 GCA_034190095.1 Actinomycetota bacterium | reverse complement strand
GTCGACCACCGCGACGACCGGCCCGTCACCCACCGCGAGGACGTCGGTGCCGTAGTACGGGTAGCTGTCCAGTTCGGCCGGGTCGCCGCGGTGGTCGACGACCTACCCGAGCAGGTTCCGGGAACGGCACCGACGGGTCTGCCGCTGCAGGAGTACGGCGGCAACCACGTGGTGCAGGATCTCGGAAACGGCAACTACGCGTTCTACGCTCACCTGCAGACGGGTTCGGTCGCGGTCTCCCCCGGCGAGCAGCTGACCGAGGGACAGGTGCTGGCAGCGTTGGGCAACAGCGGCAACACCGATGCGCCCCACCTACATTTCCACGTCATGGACTCACCGAATCCGCTGCGTTCGGACGGGCTGCCGTTCGTGTTCTCGTCGTTTCAGCTGGACTCCCGGTTCTCCGGGGACCTCGAAGCCCTCGTCGACGGCAGGCCCGCACCGCTCGAACCGGGTTTCGCTCCCCGCACCGAGGAGTCCGTCCTGCCCCTCGATGATGATGTGATGACCTATGCCCAACGCTGACCGATCGACCGCGTGGAAGGCCCTGGCCGCCGACGCACTCTGCGTCGTGGTGTTCTGCACGATCGGGCGACGCAGCCACGACGAGGGACTGTCGATCGCCGGGATCGCCGAGACCGCGTGGCCGTTCCTCACCGGAACGGGTGTCGGGTGGCTGGCCGCGCGGGCCTGGCGCCGCCCGACCTCGTTGGCCCCCACCGGCATCGCGGTGTGGGCGGCCACGGTGGTGATCGGCATGCTGCTGCGTAAGGCGACCGGTCAGGGGACCGCGACCAGCTTCATCGTGGTCGCTTCACTGACCACTGCCGCCCTGTTGCTGGGCTGGCGCGCCGGTGCCCGGGCGCTCGGCCGCCGGGATCACAGCTCGGCTTCGTAGGTCGCCTCGGCTGAGTAGGTCGCCTCGGCGGCGGTCGAGATCGTGAGGGTGGCCCGCAACCCGCCGAGCGGTCCGTCGGACAGTTCGATGGTTCCACCGTGCAGCTTCGCCTGCTGCGCGACCAGCGCCAGGCCGAGCCCGGACCCACCGGGCGCGGCGTTGCTCCCGCGGGAGAACCGGCCGAGCACGGTCTGGTGTTCGTCGGCGGGCAGCCCCCGGCCGTTGTCGTCGACGACGATGGTCACCACCCCGTCGCTGCGGTGTGCGGACAACAGGACACGACTGGCCAGTCCGTGGGTGACCGCGTTGCGCACCAGGTTGTCCACCGCCAGCCGCAGCCCGCTCGGCCAGCCCAGCACGGTGCCCAGCTCGTCGTCGAACTCCACGTCGATCTGCACGTCGTGCTCGCCGCGCATGTTCTCCCGTGCGACCCGGTCGAGCATGTCGGTCAGGTCGATCACCTCGCGGTCCTCGGCCTGCGCCAGCTGACCGGACGCGAGCTGTCCGAGCGCGGTGATGATGCCCTCCACGCGGCGCTGGGCGCGGGACAGGTCGGCCACCACCTCGTCGCGTTCGTCCTCGGGCAGGTTGTGGATGCGCAGGGTGTCCAGGTCGGCCCGCATCGCGGTCAGCGGGGTGCGCAGTTCGTGGGCGGCGTTCGCCGCGAAATCCTGGGCCGCCTGCAACGAGTTCGTGGTGGCGCGCTGAGCGGCCGCCAGCCGGCTCAGCATCGCGCTCATCGCCTCGGAGAGATCCTCGGCCTCCCGCACACCGTGGACCGCGGGGATGTCCTCGGCGCCCTTGCCCAGTTTCTTGGTGTGCTCGGTGAGTTTGCGCAACGGCCGGATCGCCGGACCGGCGAGCAGCCAGCCCAGCACCGCGGCGATCAGCACGGTGAGCATCCCGACCGCGATGTAGAGCGGTATCCGGGCCCGGTTGAGCAGAATGCTGTCGGCGCGCACCCCGATGGACATCAGCAGCCCGCCGTCCTGTTCCACCGGCACCGTGCGCACCCGGTACTCGACCCCGTTGACCACGGCGGTCTCGGTGCCCGGCGCCAGCGGGGGGAGCTGGAATCCGCGCTGGAAGACCACCTGACCCGAGGTGCGGTCGCGGCCGGTGGTCAACACCCCGCGCCGGGGGTCGGACAGTTCCTCGGGGAACATGCTGGCGTCGACGATCGCATCGAGCCTGCGGTCCAGCTGCGCGGCATCGTTGCTGGCCAGCACCACCGAGGTGAGGATCGTGAAGGCCGCCACGACGGCGGCCGCGGCCGCGGCCGATGCGATGGCGACCCGCGTGCGCAGCGACGCCGACCGCAGGAACCGCGGGAGTCTCGGACCTTTCACGAACTGATCCGGCGCCCTAGGGCTCTTCCCGCAGCACGTACCCGATCCCGCGCACGGTGTGGATCACCCGCGGCAGCCCGTCGCGCTCGAGCTTGCGGCGCAGATAGGAGACGAACACGTCGGCGACGTTGGTGTCGACGTCGAAGTCGTAGCCCCACACCAACTCCAGCAGGCGCTGTCTGCTGAGCACCACACCCGCGTTCTCGGCCAGGGCGGCGAGCAGGTCGAACTCACGCTTGGTGAGCTCGACCCGTTCCCCGGCGACGAACACCAGCCGCCGGGCGGTGTCGATGGTCAGCGAGCCGACGGTCAAGGTGTCCGACGACGGATCGGAATGGTGCGCCCGGCGCAGCAGCGCATGCAGCCGGGCGACCAGTTCACCGAGGTCGAACGGTTTGGTCAGGTAGTCGTCGGCGCCTGCCTCCAGGCCGGCGATCCGGTCGTTGACCGTGTCGCGGGCCGAGAGCACGCAGATCGGGATGTCGTTGCCCAGCGCCCGCAACGCGGTCACCACCGCGACCCCGTCCAACTCGGGCATCTGCACGTCCAGCACCAGCGCGTCGTGCGTCTCGCTGGACAGCAGCCGCAACGCTTCCCGGCCGGTCGCCGCCACGCGCACGTCGAAGCCCGAATGCCGTAGACCCCGGGCCACCGAGGTCCGGACATCCGGGTCGTCGTCAACCATCAGCACCGTCCGACCCGCGCCGTCCTGGGCGGACAGCTCACCCCCACGAGCGGGCGGAGCGTCCACCCTGTCGCGCACCGGGCCTTATTCGGGCAGGTCGGCGTTGCCTGCCGCGGTGAAGGCGTACCCGCAGCGGTCCCTGATGTCGATCAGCGGCTGCCGGATCGCGGTCAGCTCGTCGCGCTCCTGCGGATGCGCCTCCATGTACTCCACCACCATGGGATGGATCTCCTCGGGCGGCAGACCGTGCAGGCTGGTGAAGAAGTTGTTCACGTCGGGATGGGTGAACAGGTACGCCGACGACGCGGCCGACACCCCGGAAGCAACCCCGGAGAAGTCAGCGGCGGTGCAGTTCGGCGGCGGGGGCGGGGCGGGCTGCGCGGATGCGGTCGGCAGGACACCGAACAGCACCGCACCGAATGCACCTGCGCCCAGAGCACTCGCAACGGCGCGCCGGACCGTAGGGGCCGAGAACAACATGTGGGGGCTCCTTCATCAAGAGGTAGGCAAGACCGGGCCCGTGCCGGTCCCCGGTCAGGACCATCCTAGAAAGCTAAGCAGAACCTCTGCCCACTTTCCCGTCAAGCGGTTAACCGATGGTGAGAACTCGGCCGCGCCGATTCACTCCGATTCACGACGTGGCGGGCCGCGGCTGCGGACCTGGGGCCGGGGCGCTCCCCACGCCGACGTTCTGCGCGGCGGGCAGGCTGCCCTGCTGGACGGACTGCACCAGCCCCAGGACCTGGGGCACCGTCACCGGTAGCTGACACCGACCCGACAGTGCCGCCAACGGCTGCTGCAGGCGCTGCAGATCCTTGGCGACCTGCGGGTTCGCATCGAAGTAGGCCTTCAACGCCGCCACCGATTCCGGTCCGCCCTGCTGCTGGGAGATCGCGGTGAGCGTCTGGTCGGTCTCGGGGTTGGCTTCGAGGTAGTTGCCGGTGTGGGTGGCGACCATGGCCACGGTCCTGGCGACCTCGCTGGCCGCGCAGGGGTCGGGCGCCGCCGACACCGGTGTGGCCGGTCCGGTCAGCATCATCGCCCCGACCCCGCCGGCGGTGACGGCCGTCAGGACTGCGGCCAGTCCGGAACGCTTGGCTGTGGTGGTGAACCTCGACGATGCGGGCATCACGAACTCCTAACAGCCTGCGCACATCCACGGCAGATGCGCAGACTCGCTGTGATCGAAGTAGCAAAGGGTCCCCGACGCTGAGTACTTCCGTGGCACATCCTGCCATCGGCGCCACCGGGGCGCCCAACCGGCCGCGGCAACCGTCGCGGTGGCGGCACCATTAAGAGTCTCTAACCGTCGTTCGAGGGGCAGTGAGGCTACAGCACGCTGCTGTACGCTCTCGCTACAAACCCGTGGAGAAAGGTGGGGAGATCCCATCCAGCAGTTCATGATGCGCGTGAGCAGCAACCTGCGCAGGTTCCGCTGGGCGGTATTCACGGTCTGGCTGCTGCTTCTGGTACCCGCTGTGTATCTCGGGCTCAACGAGTCCGGGAACCTCACCGGCGGCGGTTTCGAGGTCGAGGGCTCGCAGTCGCTCTATGTCCAGCAACAGCTGGAGGCGCAGTTCCCCGATCAGGGCGCATCGCCGCTGGCACTGGTGGCCGCTCCCCGCCCGGACGCCTCGTTCGACGACATGAACGAGGCGGTGGCGTTCCTGGAGCGGGTGGCCGCCGACGTGCCGAGCGTCACGGTGGCGCCGAACCCGCAGCAGCCGCCGCCGCAGCCCGACCGCCCCTACGTCGTGACGCTGCAGCTGGACTTCGAGAACACCGGCGCGGTCGACGTCGCCAAACAGCTGCGCGAGCGGGTCGGCGTCGACGGGGACGAGCCCGGCGAGATGGACAACGGCACGGTCCGCCTCTACGTCATCGGGCAGGGCGCGCTGGGCGCGGCCGCCACGGAGGCCACCAAGAACGACATCGCGCAGGCCGAGAAGTGGAACCTGCCGATCGTGCTGATCATTCTGCTGGCCGTGTTCGGCTCGCTGGCCGCCGCGGCGATGCCGCTGCTGGTGGGGATCTGCACCGTCGTCGTCACGATGGGCGTGGTCTTCGTCTTGTCGATGTACATGACGATGTCGGTGTTCGTGACCTCGACCGTGTCGATGTTCGGCATCGCCGTCGCGATCGACTATTCGCTGTTCATCCTGATGCGGTTCCGGGAGGAGTTGCGCGCCGGCCGCGAGCCGGAGGACGCCGCCGACGCCGCGATGGCGACCTCGGGCCTGGCGGTGGTGCTGTCGGGTCTGACGGTGATCGCGTCGGTCACCGGTATCTATCTGATCAACACCCCGGTGCTGCAGTCGATGGCCACCGGCGCGATCCTCGCCGTCGCCATCGCGGTGCTGACCTCGACCACGCTGACCCCGGCGGTGCTGGCGACGTTCGGCCGGGCGGCGGCCAAACGGTCGTCCTATCTGCACTGGGGCCGCCAGGTGGAGGCCACCCAGTCGCGGTTCTGGACCCGCTGGACCGGTTCGGTGATGCGGCGGCCGTGGCTGTCGGCGCTGGCCGCGGCCGCGCTGCTGCTCACGCTGGCCACCCCGGCGTTCTCGATGCTGCTGGGCAACAGCATGCAGCGCCAGTTCGAGCCCACCCACGAGATCCGGGGCGGGGTGAACGCCGCGGCCGAGGCGCTGGGCCCGGGCGCACTCGGACCGGTACGGGTGCTGGTGACGTTCCCGGACGGCAACGCCGCCTCGGCCCCCGCCAAGGAACCGCTGCTCAACGCGCTGCGTCAGCGGATGACCGAGGCGCCCAACACGGTGTCGGTGAGTCCACCGGTGTTCGGCAACGACTACCGCAGCGCACTGCTGTCGGCGGTGCTGTCGGTCGACCCCGAGGAGATGGGCGCTCGCGACACCATCGACTGGATGCGCGCCGAGTTGCCACCGGTGGCCGGCGATGCGGCCCGGGTGGATGTCGGCGGCCCGACCGCACTGATCAAGGACTTCGACGACCGGGTCGCGCAGACGCAGCCGCTGGTGTTCGGTTTCGTCGCGATGATCGCGTTCCTGATGCTGCTCATCTCGATCCGGTCGGTGTTCCTGGCGCTCAAGGGCGTGCTGATGACGGTGCTGTCGGTGGCGGCCGCTTACGGCAGCCTGGTGGTGGTCTTCCAGTGGGGCTGGCTCGAAGACCTGGGCTTCAAGCAGATCTCGTCGTTGGACAGCACCATCCCGCCGCTGGTGCTGGCGTTGACGTTCGGCCTGTCGATGGACTACGAGATCTTCCTGCTGACCCGGATCAGGGAACGGTTCCTGCAGACCGGCAACACCCGCGACGCGGTCGCCTACGGCGTGTCCACCAGCGCGCGGACCATCACCAGCGCGGCGCTGATCATGATCGCGGTGTTCATCGGCTTCGCGTTCGCCGGCATGCCGCTGGTGGCCCAGCTCGGCGTCGCCTCAGCCGTAGCCATCGCAGTGGACGCCACGGTGGTCCGGCTGGTGCTGGTGCCGGCGCTGATGGCGATGTTCGACGAATGGAACTGGTGGCTGCCGCGCTGGCTGGACCGGATCCTGCCCTCGGTGGACTTCGAGAAGCCGCTGCCCAAGGCCGACATCGGCGATCTGGTGATCATCCCCGACGACATCTCCGCCCTCGCGCCGTCCGGGGCCGACCTGCGCACCGTCGTCAAGTCCGCCGCCAAGCTGAAGACCCTCGCCCCTCAGGCGATCACCGTGGCCGATCCGCTGGCCTTCAGCGGATGCCAGCCGTGCGCCAAGTCGATGGGCGGGCGCCTGGTCCAGCAGCGGACCCCGGTGGTCGTCGGCAACCGTGCCCACGGCAAGACCGTCGCGGTCAAGCTCCCCAAGCACCCCGTCACGATGTGGCGCGGCCGTCTCGACGTCGCCCTCGATGCGCTGGCCGTCCAGAGCGGCACGCCGGAATCGGGCGCACCCGTGCTGCAGCGCACCGAACCGATGGAAACGACCAACGTGCTGCTGCCCACCGGGGACCGGCTGCAGATCCCCACCGGCGCCGAGACGCTGCGGCTCAAGAGCTTCCTGATCATGGAGCGCAACAGCGCCCGCGACTACACCGAGTTCGCCGAGCTCGTCGACGCGATGGACACGCGCACCGCGGCAGAGGTGCTCACCGGCATGGACCGGTACTACGCTGGACACCCGACAGGCACACCCCGGGCGAACGTCCACAACGACCACTGGGTGGCCACCCAGCTGGTGCGCCGGCTGGCCGACCCGCAGCCGTCCGTCGGCCCCGACCTCACGGGCGCCGACACCGAGGCGGAGTGGGCGACGGTCCGGCAGCGGTGCCTGACCGTGGCGGTGGCGATGCTGGAGGAGGCGAGGTGACCCCCCACGTGTCCGAGACCCCTGGTGACATGCGGGGACCGAACCGGGCCGGTGACGCCGTGGCCGACCCCGCCGACCCCGCTGCCGACGACCGGCCGGTCGAGTTCTGGCCCACGGCGGCCATTCGCACGGCGCTGGAGAACGACGACATGACCGTCTGGCAGCGCATCGTCGTGGCGATCAAGCGCGACCCCTTCGGCAGGACCGCGCGCCAGGTCGAGGAGGTTCTCGAGACGGCCCAGCCGTACGGGGTGTCGCGCGCCATGTCGGAGGTGCTGGTGCGCACCCGCGAGCATCTCGAAGCCAACGAGTGCGCCGAGGTCGCCAAACACGTGCATCTGCTGTTGGAGCGGTCCGGGCTGGGCGAACAGGAATTCGCCTCGCGCATCGGGGTGCCTCCCGAGGACTTCGCCTCGTACCTGCAGGGCAGTGTCAGCCCGCCGGCATCCCTGATGATCCGGATGGGCCGGTTGTCCGACCGGTTCGCCCGGATGCGTGCCCAGCGCGCCAACTCGTGACATTCCTGTTGATCCCCGGGGCGGGTGGGCAGGCCTGGTACTGGCACCGCGTGGTGCCGTTGCTCGAGCAGCAGGGCCACACCGCGATCGCGGTCGACCTGCCTGCCGACGATGACGACGCCGACCTGATCAGCTACGCCGACGTCGCGTCGAACGCGGTGCTGGAGGCCGAGGGGCCGCTGACCGTGGTCGGCCAGTCCATGGGCGCGCTGACCGCCCCGATCGTCGCCGAGCGCCTGCCGACGGCGGCGCTGGTGCTGCTCAATCCGATGGTTCCGCTGCCCGGCGAGTCCCCCGGCCGGTGGTGGGCCGCCACCGGCCAGCAAGCCGCCCAGGTCGACTACTTCCGCGAGATCGGTCTGGGTCGCGAGGACTTCGATTTCGTCGAGGACTTCCTCCACGATCTGCCGGCGCAGGTCCGCGCCGAGGCCGAGCGGCGCGGCCCACCGACACAGTCCGAGACCCCGTTCTCCGGGCCCTGGCCGCTGCCGGACTGGCCGGACGTACCCACCCGGGTGCTGGCCGGGCGCGAGGACCGTCTCTTTCCGCTGGAGTTCCAGCGCCGGGTCACCCGGGAGCGGCTCGGCTGCGAGCTCGAGGTGATTCCGGGCGGTCACCTGGCGGCGCTGAGCCACCCCGAGGAGCTCGTGGAGCGCCTGCTGCGTGCGCCGAACTAGCGGGTGTGGATCGGCGAGACGTCCTCGACCACCCAGTGGCCGTCCACCTTGGACAGGGCCACCCGCAGGGCCAGCACCGCGGTGTCCGTCGGCTCCCCCGGCCTGTTCTGGGTGCCGCGCAGGATCACCGCGACACTCGCCGCCCGTGGACCGATCGCCTCCACCCCGGCCGAGACGGTGCTGGCCTGAGCCGAGACGTTGCGTCCGGCCAGATCCTCGGCGACCTGGGCGAACTCGTTGCGGAAGCGTTCGGCTGCCGGGTCCGACATCATGGCGACCGCCCGGTCGATCGACCCGGTGGGGTTCTGCGGCGTGAAGGTGGCCGAGGCCTCGGCGACGCTGCTGGCGATACCGGTGACGGTGTCGGTGTCGGCCTGCATCGCGCGGTCCGGCAGCGTCCACTGCAGGTAGCCCGCCAGCGCCGCGGCGACCACCGCGGCCGATGCCGTCGCGGTGACCGCCAGCCGCAGCCCCGGGCCGTCGTCGTCGGTGCCGACGGTCACCTTGTCGCGGCGGGCCAGCACGGCGTTGACCAGCACCCCCTCCACGACCAGCACGCACAGCACCGAGCACACCGACACCCACCACAGCGGCCAGCCCAGTGCCACGCCCAGGTAGATCAGCGCCGCCACGACCGCGACGGGTGCGAGAACGTCGAACGCCGCGACGCGGAGGCGGTTCCTCATCGGATCGGCTCCAGACGGGATATCAGCATCTCGCCGTCGACCTCGGAGACGTCCAGCCTCAGGGTCCAGCGCACCGTCTGCGGACGTTCGCTGCCGGCGTTCTCGCTGACCGACGTCGCCACCACCATCACCGTGTCGGTGCGTTCGGCCAGCCCCGCCATGTCGTCGCCGGGTTCACGCGCCGGGGCGCCGGGCCCATCGTGATGGATCGTCTCGAGGGCGACCGAGTCGACCAGGCCGGTGGTCTGTGAGTCCAGCGTCTGCACCAGCCGGCGGAACGGCGCCACGGTGGCCTCGAAGTCGACGTTGAGCTGCCCGACGGTGCCCTCGTGCAGGGTCACCAGGTCCTGGTCGACGCTGGCGGCGGACATGTTGATCAGGACACCGGTCCATTCCGCGGCCGCCTGCAGCGCACGCGCGCGGTAGTCGAGTTCCTCCTCGTGGGCGCGGTGCTGGGTCCAGACCAGCACCGCCAGCACGGCCGCGACCACGGCGACGAACCCCAGCACGGCCGAGGCGATTCCGTAGCCGGAGAAGACGCGCTCGTGCCGCACGTCCTGGTCCGGTTCGTGCCGGTGATCCTGCTCGTCGTCGGGCATGCGCGTGAGGGTACCGGGATGTTTCTGGAAGAATGTCGGGGTGACGGTAGAAGCAACATCTGACAAGTCGAACCTCGTTTCCGGAATCGACCTGCGCTACGTCGACGACTCGGCCCGGCCGCAGGATGACCTCTTCGGCCACGTGAACGGTCGTTGGCTGGCCGAGTACCAGATCCCGGCCGACCGGGCCACCGACGGCGCCTTCCGCACCCTCTATGACCGGGCCGAGGTCCAGATCCGGGATCTCATCACCGAGGCCGCGGCGGCAGAAGCCCCGGGCGGCACCGACGAGCAGCGCATCGGCGATCTGTATGCGAGCTTCATGAACGAGCAGACCGTGCGTGAGCGGGGCCTGGCACCGCTGCTCGAGGAGTTGGCCAGCGTCGAGGCGGCCGACACTCCTGACGCGCTCGCCGCGCTGCTGGGTTCGTTGCAGCGCACCGGCATCGGCGGCGGCGCCGGACTGTACGTCGACACCGACTCCAAGAACTCCAGCCGTTATCTGCTGCACCTGAGCCAGTCCGGCATCGGGTTGCCCGACGAGTCCTACTTCCGCGACGAGCAGCATGCCGAGATCCTGGCGGCCTATCCGCGCCACATCGCCGCGATGTTCGCGCTCGTCCTCGGCGGCTCCGCCGAGGATCACGCCGACACGGCGGCGGCGATCGTGGCACTCGAGACCAAGATCGCCGCCGCGCACTGGGACGTGGTGAAGCGTCGCGACGCCGACCTGACCTACAACCTGCGCACCTTCGCCGCGCTGACCGACGAGGCACCTGGATTCGACTGGGCGGGCTGGTTCACCGCGCTGGGCGCCACCTCTGCTGAGCAGACGGCCGAGCTGGTGGTGCGCCAACCCGATTTCCTGACCGCGTTCGCCGCACTCTGGTCTGACGAGAGCCTCGGGACCTGGAAGGACTGGCTGCGCTGGCGGCTGATCCACGCGCGGGCATTCCTGCTGCCCGACGAGCTGGTCGCCGAGGACTTCGCGTTCTACGGCCGGCTGCTCTCGGGCACCGAGCAGATCCGTGAACGGTGGAAGCGCGGTGTGTCGGTGGTGGAGAACCTGATGGGCGACGCGCTGGGCCGGCTCTACGTCGAGCGTCACTTCCCGCCGCAGGCCAAGGCCCGGATGGACGAGCTGGTGGCCAACCTGCGCGAGGCCTACCGGGTCAGCATCGACACGCTGGACTGGATGACCCCGCAGACCCGGGAGAAGGCGCTGGTCAAGCTCGACAAGTTCACCCCGAAGATCGGCTACCCGAAGAAGTGGCGGGACTATTCGGGGCTGGTGATCGCCCGCGACGACCTCTACGGCAACTACCGTCGGGGCTACGCCCTCGAGTACGGCCGCGAGCTGGCCAAGCTGGGCGGCCCGGTCGACCGTGACGAGTGGTTCATGACTCCGCAGACCGTCAACGCCTATTACAACCCCGGGATGAACGAGATCGTCTTCCCGGCCGCGATACTGCAGCCGCCGTTCTTCGACGCCGACGCCGACGACGCCGCCAACTACGGCGGCATCGGCGCGGTCATCGGCCACGAGATCGGGCACGGGTTCGACGATCAGGGCGCCAAGTACGACGGTGACGGAAACCTGGTGGACTGGTGGACCGACGAGGATCGCGATGAGTTCGGGCTGCGCACCAAGGCGCTGATCGAGCAGTACGAGCAGTTCGTGCCGCGCGGGCTGGCCCCCTCCCAGCATGTCAACGGCGCGTTCACCGTCGGCGAGAACATCGGCGACCTCGGCGGGCTGTCCATCGCGCTGTTGGCGTACCGGCTCTCGCTGCAGGGTGAACCCGCGCCGGTGATCGACGGGCTGACCGGCGAGCAGCGCGTCTTCTTCGGTTGGGCGCAGGTGTGGCGCACCAAATCCCGTGAGGCAGAGGCGGTCCGGCGGCTGGCGGTGGACCCGCACTCGCCGCCGGAGTTCCGCTGCAACGGCGTGATCCGCAACATGGACGCCTTCTACGAGGCGTTCGACGTCGGCGAATCCGACGAGTTGTACCTGGCGCCGGATCAGCGCGTGCACATCTGGAACTAGCGCGCCCCGGCGAGGAGGTCGACCTCGGGCCGCTTCCTCGGGGTTCCCGTCGAGACGCGACCGACGGCACGTGGTGATGGCCGCGTGCCGGATTCGGTGTTGCGGCACCGGAACCGGCCACGGCGGTACACTGGAGTTCGGTAACCGATATCGGATAGGCAAGGGGAGTCGGGGCACCGGGCATGCGAGAGTTCCAGCGCGGCGCTGTTCGGGTGCACATCCTGCATCACGCAGCCGAGCACGAGGTGCACGGCGCCTGGCTGACCACCGAGCTCGCGCATCACGGTTACGCCATCAGCCCGGGAACGCTGTACCCGACGCTGCACCGGCTGGAGGCCGAGGGTCTGCTGATCTCGCGCCAGCGGGTGGTGGACGGACGGACCCGCCGCGTCTACCGCGCGACCCGGGAAGGCAAGCGGGCCCTGGCCCAGGACCGAAAGGCCTTGCGGGAACTCGCCCGCGAGGTGCTCGGCGGCGAGCTCTGAGCCCCGGCCGGGCACCGGTTGATCACCGCGCCGGCGATCGGTCGACAGGCCCGGCGACCAGGCGCCGCACCACATACCAGACCACGCCGACCGCCAGCACCGCCGCCCCGGCGATCACGGAGGGCAGTGGCAGCGCGAATGCCAGCACCACACAGCCGGCGACACCCACGATCGGGACCAGCAGCGGCGGCCGGCCCTCACCGGGGCTCAGCGTCAGCGCCGAGGCGTTGGCGATCGCGTAGTACACCAGGACCGCGAACGAGGAGAAGCCGATCGCCGAGCGCAGGTCGGCGGTGGCCGCCAGCACGGCCACCGCGATTCCGACCGCCAGCTCCGCGCGATGCGGCACCCGGAACCGCGGGTGCACGGCGGCCAGCCCATGCGGCAGGTAGCGGTCCCGGGCCATCGCCAACGTCGTACGCGACACTCCGAGGATCAACGCCAGCAGCGAGCCCAGGGCGGCGACCACCGCACCCACCCCGACCACCGGGGCCAGCCAGTCGTACCCGGCCACCCGCACCGCGTCGACCAACGGGGCCACCGAGGTCGCGAGCCGCTGCGGTCCCAGCACGCTGAGCACGGCCACCGACACCACCGCGTACACGGCCAGCGTGATCGCCAGGGCGATCAGAATCGCCCGCGGAATCGTCCGGGCGGGTTCGCGGACCTCCTCCCCGAGCGTGGCGATGCGGGCGTATCCGGCGAAAGCGAAGAACAACAGGCCCGCGGCCTGCAGGACGCCGGCCGGTGACGAGCCCGGCCCGTCGGTGGGCCCACCGAATCCGGCGGGCGCCGAACTCAGCGCGGCGACCACGACCGCGGCCAGCACCGCCAGCACCACCGCGACGATTCCCCTGGTCAGCCAGGCCGACTTCTGCACCCCGAAGTAGTTGACCGCGGTCAGACCGACGACGGCGGCGACGGCGATCGCATGCGCGTGCTCCGGCCACGCGTAGGCGCCGACCGTCAGCGCCATGGCCGCACACGATGCGGTCTTGCCGACCACGAAGCCCCACCCGGCCAGATACCCCCAGAACTCACCGAGACGCTGCCGCCCGTAGACGTAGGTGCCGCCCGAAGCCGGGTAGAGCGCCGCCAGTCTCGCCGAGGACGTCGCGTTGCAGTAGGCGACGACGGCCGCGATGGCCAACCCGATCAGCAGGCCGGCCCCGGCCGCGTGCGCGGCCGGCGCCAGCGCTGCGAAGATCCCGGCTCCGATCATGGATCCGAGCCCGATGACCACCGCGTCGACGACGCCGAGGCTGCGGCGCAGTTGCTCGGGTTGTGCGCGGCCGGCGGGTGTGCGGTCGTCTCCCACGGCCGCCAAGATTACGGTATGCGATATCGGCTGTCGATATCAGTGGACCGACTCGGCGGGTTCCGATCCGGGCTGGCGGCGCGGCCCGGCGACAAAGGGCCACACCGCCACGGCGTAGGCGGCCAGCAGCGCGAGCGGCGCGGCCAGCGGCACCCACTGCAGGCTGACGGGCAGGGCGAGCGCCGCGGTGGCCGCCGCGCCGAAACCGACCGCGAACATCGCGGTCGCCGGCGTCGGAAGACCCTGCTGCGCAATCAGATAGCTCACTGCTGCAAGCCCGGCCAGCGCCGTGTGGACCGGCGCCGGCTCGGCGAGCAGCACCGTCAACACACCCAGCAGGACGGCGAGCGTGGCGCCGGGGCGCCACCACACCGAGACCAACACCGCAGCTGCGGCCGCCGCGGCGGCGGCCGCGGCGAACCCCTGCACACCGTAGGCCACCGCGCTGACCATCAGCAGGCCGACCGGCGCGGGCAACCATGACCTCCTCGGCACGCTCACCCACGCCTTCGATCGGGGACCAGGGCCATGGCCTGGTCCAGGGGCACCTCGGCCGGCCACCCGATGACGTCCACACCGACGGTGGCCATGTCGCGGTACATGAACGACCGCTGCATCGCCCACATCCGGTCGACCAGCGGGTCCCGGTCACCCTCGAGCGGGCTGCCCTCCAGCACGTCGACGGCGACCACCGGGTGCCCGCGTCTGCGCAGATCGATCAACGCCAGCGCGAACTCGGTGTCCAGCAAGGTCGAGAACGCGATCACGATCGCGCCGGAGGGCACCGCCGGACGCGGGGTGAGCGTCCCCGACCCGGTCTCGAACCCCCCGGCCGCACCGAGCATGGTGTCCAGAATCCGGTAGAACTGCCGCTGCCCGATGTCGGCCCCCAACCACCGGATGCCGCGGTCTCCGAGCGCGACGAGGCCGGCGCGGTCGCCGTGCCGCAGCGCGCTCTGCACGACCTGGGCCGCCCCCCGGGCGGTGCGTTCGGTCGCCACGGTCGCAGGGCCCGGGGGTTGCGGGTAGCTGTCGAACACCACCACGACGTCGGCGGCGCGATCGGTCAGCCGCTCGGTGACGTGCAGTGCTCCCCGCCGCGCACTGACCGGCCAGTTCACCGAACGCAGCAGGTCGCCGGGAACGTAGGGCCGGATGTCGGCGTATTCCACGCCGGGGCCCACGTGGCGGGTGAGATGGGTGCCGAGCCTGTCGAGCAGGTCCGACCGGGGAATGGCCGTCGCCTGCGGCGGCGCGAACGGGAACACGCACACCTCGGCGGCGTCGACGGTTCCCGACCCTTCCAGCAGTCCTCCGCGGCCCGATACCTGGACCTCGACCCGGACCGGGTACCGGCCCCAGCGCGGTGCGCTGACCGCGACAGTCCGTCCCGGGGGATCGTCGTGGTCCTCGAGGTGCATCCCGGCCGGCACCGAGCACCGCAGCCGGGCCGTGCTGCCGTCGCCGACGTCGGCCACGACACCCACCCGCACCGTCTCGTTCTCGAAGCATCGCTGCATGGGCGGGTCGGCCCGCACCCGCGCCGCCGGTGCTGGGCGCTGGAACCCGATCGAGCACAGCACACCGAGCATCGGCGCCGCGAACGCCACCAGCTCGGGCCTTCCGGCGAGCACCGCCGCGGCTGTCGCCGCCGCCGCGCAGGTCGCCACGGCCCGCGTCAACCACGATGGGCGCCAGCTCAACTCGACGACGGTCATGGACCGGTCCGGGCCCGCGGCACCGGCGTGCGGCGAAGCAGTTCCTCGACGACGTCGGCGCCCTGGACCCGGCGGACCCACATCTCGGGACGCAGGCTGATCCGGTGGGCCATGGCCGGCACCGCCAGCGACTTGACGTCCTCGGGAATGACGTAGTCACGCCCGAGCAGCAGTGCATGAGCCCGCGCGAGCTGAACCAGGTCCAGTTCGGCGCGCGGGCTGGCGCCGACGGCGACCTGGGGATGCGTCCGGCTCGCAGTCGCCAGCGCAACCACGTAGCCCAACACGTCGTCGTGCACGCTCACCTGCTCGACCGACTCCTGCATGGCCAGCAGGTCGTGCATGTCGACGACGCGGTCCACCGTCGGCGGTGCCGAGCCGCGATCGAGGCGGCGCCGCAGCATGGTCGCCTCTTCGCGCTCGGAGAGGTACTTCAGCTCCAGCCGGACCGCGAACCGGTCCAGTTGGGCCTCCGGCAGCGGATACGTGCCCTCGTACTCGATCGGGTTGTCGGTGGCCAGCACGAGGAAGGGATCGGGCAACCGGTGGGTCACACCGTCGATGCTGACCTGGCGTTCGGCCATCGCCTCCAGCAGTGCGGCCTGGGTTTTCGGTGGCGTCCGGTTGATTTCGTCGCCGAGCAGCAGGTTGGTGAACACCGGTCCGCGGCGGAACTCGAAACGGCCGGACTGCATGTCGTAGATCGTCGAACCGAGCAGGTCGGCGGGCAGCAGGTCGGGGGTGAACTGCACCCGGGTGAACTCCAGCCCCAGCGCCGCGGCGAAGGACTTGGCGATCAGGGTCTTGCCCAGCCCGGGCAGGTCTTCCACCAGCATGTGCCCGCGGGCCAGCACCGTGGTCAGGATCAGCTGCAGTGCCGGGCGTTTCCCGACCACCACCCGGCCGATCTCGTCGATCACCGCCGCACACTGCGCGGTCGTCAACGCCGGACCCGAACTGCGCGTCACAGCTTCTCCAGCCGTTTCATGATGTCGTCGAGCACCGTCCGGCCCGGCCCGGGCTCCCGGCCTCCGGTCCGCGAGATGTTCTGCGGATCGACCCACTGCCACAGGTCGTCGCCGAACACCATCCGGCCGCTGGCCTGAAAGATCTTCGGGTCCTTGGACTTCCGGTGACCGCCGGCGAGTTCGAACTGTCGTGCCAGCATCGGTCGCAGCCGGCGATCCCAGTCTGATCGCGACGACTCCGCCCACGAGATCAGCGTCTCGGTGCGGCCCCGCCAGCGCCGCAGCGATGCGGCGGCCTCATCGGCCGCCGGATCGGCGGGGCCGGCGGGCCGGTGTCCCAGCCGCCGCCGCACCGTCAGCAGTGCCGCGGCCAGGGCCGCTCCGGACACCGCCGCCACGACCTCGCGTTCGAGCTGGGTGAAAGCGAACGCCTGCACCGCCAGCACCAGGATCGCCCCGCCGACAACGACTTTGATCACGAGGGGACCGCCAGCTCACGGTGTACCCGTTGCAGCGCGCGCACCGCATCCGCGCGGTGCCCCTCGTCCATGACATGCCGGCTGAATCGGGCCTCCTCGAACAGATCGACCAGTTCGCCGGCGGTTCCCTCCCGCAGAGCGTGCGTTTCTATCGCGCGCGCCAGCACCTCCGAGGGTGTGTCGGAGTCCTGGGGGACGGTTCCCGGAGATTTGCTCAGTTCGCGTTCCATCGCGGCATAGCAGGCGATGATGGCGTCGCGGGGGTCTCTGCTCCGGTCGCCGATCTCGGCCAGGCCCACCTCGGCGGCCTTGGCCAGGTCGAGGTCCCCCGCCGGGGGCCGATCGGCGCCGGTGGTGCCGGCATCGCAGGACTGCGCCGGCGACCGTCGCCGGCCCCGCACCGCGGCCAGGATCGACAACGCGAACAGGACGGCGGTCGCGACTGCGAGCACGCCGAACATGCTGCCGCCGTTGTCCGTCGGCGGCGTCGTGCCGGGCCCGGGCGGGGCGACGGCGCCGTCGGCGTCGTGGCCCGCCTCCAGATCCGCACCCGCTGCGGGCGGATCGTCGACAGGTGGGGGCACCGACCATCTGAGTAGCAGGTAGACCAGCGCCAGCCAGGCGGCCAGCGCGGTACCGGCGATCAGCAACGGACGCCAGCGCAGCCGCTCCCCCCGGGCGTCGCCGGGAAGCTCGGTGCGGTCGGCCGGGCCGCGCGGGCGCCGGCGCTGGGTCCGCAGCGAGATCGCGATGACTGCGATCGACACCACGAGCATCACCACGACAGCGACGAAACTCCCGGCGCCGCCGGAGGGTTCACGCGGGTCGGAATCGGCTGCCGCTCCGGGCAGATATCCCCGCAGCGCGACGATGGCCAGCATCGTCAACACGATCACAACGATCGTGCGCGTCGCCGTCCTGCCGTCGCCGGGCATAGCCCCACCCTCGGATCCTGCACCGGCGGCCGTGACGCCGTCGGCCTGTCACCATCGTGGCACGGGGCGGGCTGTACCCGCCGGGAAAAGGCTATTCGGTCAGAACATCTGCCAGTCGGAGGCACCGTCGGGCTGGGTGTACCAACCGCCGTCGGTGTTCTTGATGACCACCGCGTCACCGCTGCCGAAGTTGTCGAAGAACCACTGGGCGTTGGCCGGGCTGAGGTTGATGCAGCCGTGGCTGACGTTGCTGTTGCCCTGGGCTCCCACCGACCAGGGGGCACTGTGCACGAAGATGCCGCTGTTGTCGATGCGCACGGCGTCCTCGACGTCGATCTTGTAGCCCTCGCCGGACGGGTCGTCGACCGGGACACCGTAGGTGGAGGAATCCATCACGATCTCGTCGAACTTCTCCAGCACGTAGTAGGTGCCGTTCTTGGTCTCGTACCCGGACTTGCCCATCGACACCGGGAAGGTCTTGACGAGCTCGCCGTCGCGCATGACCTCCATCTGCTTGGTGTCGTTGTCGATGGTGGCCACGAGTTGCTCGGGGACGCTGAAGCTCGACTTGGTGCCTCCGGCGTCGATGTTGACCACGGTCCCGGCCGGCCAGAAGTCCTGCGGACGCCAACGCACCTGGGTGTCGCTGGTCCAGTAGAACCGGCCCGGCACCGGCGGCACCGACGAGATGTGAATCGCGTCCTCGGCCATCTGCCGGTCGGCGATCGGGCGCTGGAAGTTGATGTAGATCGGCTTCGCCGCCCCCACGATCGATCCGTTCACCGGGTTGAACGACGGGGGCAGGAAGACCGGCTCGCCGGTGTAGGGCGTCGGGTTCTGCCCGGCCGGGGTGCCCGGCGGGATCGTGCTGGGTTGCGGGGCCGCCAACGGGGCCGCCGGTGGCGGCGGGGGCGCGAACGGGTTCGGGAACACGAACGGGTTCGGTGGTGGCGGCGGCGGCAACGGCGGCGCGGGCGCCGGAGCCGGTGCCGGCTGGGCCAGCGCCGGCGGTGCGCTCAGCGCCAGCCCCGCGAGCAGGACGGCCGATGCCGCCATCGCGAACAGCCGGCTTCGATTTCGCAGCCGCATGCGTTTACCTCCCGATTCGCATTTCACCCCAGTGTGGCACAGCAGGCTGCCAGCATCCGCTGCCATAGGGCCTGAACTGGGGTTTCTATCGTCACGGCGGTCGCGGACGTTACAGCTGGGCGGGCACGTACGCTCGGCGGATGATCGTCGCCTTCAGCATCAGCCCCTCCGGCGCGGACGAGTCCGGCGGCGTCGGCGCCGCGGTGGCCGAAGCGGTGCGGGTGGTGCGCGCCTCCGGCCTGCCGAACGAGACCAATGCGATGTTCACCAACATCGAAGGTGAGTGGGATGAGGTGATGGCGGTGGTGAAGCAGGCCGTCGACGCCGTCGCCGCGGTGTCCCCCCGGGTCAGCCTGGTGCTCAAGGCCGACATCAGGCCTGGATTCACCGGTCAGCTGAGCGCCAAGGTCCAGCGCGTCGAGGACGCTCTGGGCGGGTAGGCGAGTTATCCCCAACCGCGGATTCATCCCCAGGCCGGGCACGGAAAACCCGTCACACCGAGGTGATCGAACATGCGTTCTATAGCGTGAGCTCATGGGTTCGTTCGTCACCGCCGAGACGGCGCGCCGGCGGCTCGACGCGGCCCTGGATGCGGTCGACGCCGCCCACGCCGAGCTCCGGGCGGTGTCCTCCGAGGCGGTGGGCAGCGGGTTTCGCGCTCACCTGGCCGCCCGGCTGGAGACCCAGCACCGCACCAACCGCGGCCTGATGTACCGGGTTTTCACCGAGTTGGCCGACCCGCCCGACGAAGCCGCACCGATGCCGGATCTGGTCCAGCGAATGGCCCGGCGGCTGCGCATCCCGACCCGCGAGGTCAAGCGCCGCGTCAAGACCGCCGCGCGAATCCGGCCCCGGCGCCAGCTGACCGGTCCGCCGCTGCCACCGTTGCTGCCGGTGGCCGCCGAGGCGGTCGAATCCGGCACGATCGGCGACGACCACCTGGCCGAGATCGCCAAGACCCTCGACCGGCTGCCGTCCTGCGTGTCGGTCCAGGACCGCGCGGACGCCGAAACCGCCCTGGTCGACGCGGCCGCCGGCCACGATGCCGATTTCGTCGCCGAACTCGGCACCCACCTCGATGACCTGTTCAACCCCGACGGCCACTTCGACGAATCCGATCGCGCCCGTCGCCGCGGGTTGCAGCTGGGAAACCAAGGCATCGACGGGATGTCGAAGCTGACCGGCTGGATCGACCCCGAGACCCGGGCCTACCTCGAGGCCCTCACCGCCGCCGTGCGTCCCGGGCGGCACCTGCCCGACGGCGCCGCCGAGGCCACCCGCGACGAGCGCTCCATGACCCAACGCCGCCACGATGGGGTGAAACTCGGACTCAGGACCGCGATCGCCTCCGGACAGATGGGCACCCACCGGGGGCACCCGGTCACCGTGATCGTGCGCACCACGCTGGCCGAACTCGACCGGGCCGCGCACGCGGTCACCGACCCTGCGGTCCCGATGCCCGCGCCGGCGCGCACCGGTGGCGGCAGCGCACTCCCCATGCGTGACCTGATCCGGATGGCCACCGACTCGATCCACTACCTCGCCGTATTCGACGACCACACCGAACGCCCGCTCTACCTGGGCCGGCAGACCCGCATCGCGACCACCGACCAACGGATCATCTGCTACGCGCGCGACGGTGGCTGCACGCGGCCCGACTGTCTCGAACCGGGATACCACTGCGAGGTCCACCACAGCCCCGACTGGGCGGCCCCCGGCCGCACCGATGCCGACGCCTTGTTCTTCGCGTGTGGACCCGACCACGCCCTGCTCACCCAGGGCCACCACACCGCCGCCGTCCGCAACGGTCGGCTGGCCTGGACCGACGGCAGCCAGCCACCCCGCATCAACCACGCCCACCACCCCGACGAACTCCTGCGTGGTGACCCGGACCCGCCTGGGCCCCGGGGCTAGCGGTGCACTCCGCGGAACCGGCGGTTCAGGAGCGCACGAGCCGGGCGATGGCGGCCGAGGCTTCGGCGAGCTTCGCGTCGGCTTCGGCGCCGCCATCGGCCACCGCATGGGAGACGCAGTGGCTCAGGTGCTCGTCGAGCAGGCCGAGCGCGACCGATTGCAGCGCACTGTTGACCGCGCTGATCTGGGTCAGGACATCGATGCAGTACTTGTCCTCGTCGATCATCTTGGCGATGCCGCGGACCTGGCCCTCGATCCGGCGCAGCCGCCTGGCGTAGTTGTCCTTCTGGGCCGAATAGCCGTGCGCGCCCGCCGCACCGTCCACCTGGTTCTCACTCACGGCCCGGTGCCCTCCAGTATCTGTCGCATCTGCTCGATCTCGGCCTGCTGGGTGCTCACCATCATCTCGGCCATCGCAACGGCGTCGACGTTCTCGCCGTCGGCGACCTCGGCTTCGGCCATCTGGATCGCCCCCTGGTGATGGCTGATCATCGACTCCAACCACAGTGTGTCGAACTCCGGGCCCTGCAACGACTCGAGCCGGGCCAGCGTCGCGTCATCGACCGTCCCCTGCATCGAGCCCTGCATCGACTGCCCGTGCCCGGCATGCCCACCGCTGCCGATCTCCGGGTTCTCGTTCCACTGCACGAGAAAGACGTTGAGGATGTTGATCTCGGGCACCTGGGTGGCCGCGATCTGGTCGGCGACCGCCAACACCGCCGGATTGTCGGTGTGTTCGGGCGCCATCGTCGCCAGTTCCACTGCCTGCTTGTGGTGGGGCACCATGCTGCTGGCGAAGGCGACATCCGCGGCGTTGTAGCCGGCGGGCTCGCCGGTGATCACGGGCGCCTCCAACTGCGGACCGTCGGCCTGGGCGTTCTCGGCCGACTCCGCCGGGCTGCCGCACGCCGTCAGCACGGCGGCCACCGCGGACGCGGCGAGCGCCGCGACCGCACGTCTCGGAAACGAACTCACGGCCTCCAGGGTACTAGTACCCCAGAGGGGTATCGGCAGCGGTTTGGCCGGGCCAAACACCCGGGCGCATAATCGACGAATGCCCTCAGATCCCGGTTCGCAGCCAGACATCAAGCCCCGTAGCCGCGACGTCACCGACGGACTCGAAAGAGCCGCCGCCCGAGGCATGCTGCGTGCGGTCGGCATGGGTGACGAGGACTTCGCCAAGCCGCAGATCGGCGTCGCCTCCTCGTGGAACGAGATCACCCCCTGCAACTTGTCGCTGGATCGGCTGGCCAAGGCTGTCAAGGAGGGCGTGTTCGAAGCCGGTGGCTATCCGATGGAGTTCGGCACCATCTCCGTCTCGGACGGTATCTCGATGGGCCATGAAGGCATGCACTTCTCCCTGGTGTCGCGGGAGATCATCGCCGACAGCGTCGAGACCGTGATGCAGGCCGAACGCCTCGACGGTTCGGTGCTGCTGGCCGGCTGTGACAAGTCACTGCCCGGCATGCTCATGGCCGCCGCCCGCCTCGACCTGGCCGGGGTGTTCCTCTACGCCGGGTCGATCCTGCCGGGGCGCGCCAAACTGAGCGACGGCACCGAGAAGGACGTGACGATCATCGACGCCTTCGAGGCGGTCGGCGCGTGCTCGCGGGGCCTGATGTCACGTGAGGACGTCGACGCCATCGAGCGCGCGATCTGTCCCGGCGAAGGCGCCTGCGGCGGCATGTACACCGCCAACACGATGGCCAGCGCGGCCGAGGCGCTGGGCATGTCGCTGCCGGGCAGCGCCGCGCCGCCGGCCACCGACCGCCGCCGCGACGGCTTCGCCCGCCGCAGCGGCATGGCCGTGGTCGAGCTGCTGCGCCGGGGCATCACCGCCCGCGACATCCTGACCAAGGAGGCGTTCGAGAACGCGATCGCCGTGGTGATGGCGTTCGGCGGTTCCACCAACGCGGTGCTGCACCTGCTGGCCATCGCCTACGAGGCCAACGTGAAGCTCTCGCTGGAGGACTTCACCCGGATCGGCGCGCGGGTTCCGCACCTGGCCGATGTCAAGCCGTTCGGGGCCTACGTGATGAACGATGTGGACCGCATCGGCGGCGTCCCGGTGGTGATGAAGGCTCTGCTCGACGCCGGTCTGCTGCACGGTGACGTGCTGACCGTGACCGGCAAGACGATGGCGGAGAACCTCGCGCACATCGCGCCGCCGGATCCCGACGGCAAGGTGCTGCGCGCGCTGTCCGAGCCGATCCACCCCACCGGCGGCATCACGATCCTGCACGGTTCGTTGGCCCCCGAAGGGGCGGTGGTGAAGTCGGCCGGTTTCGACTCGGACGTGTTCGAAGGCACCGCAAGGGTTTTCGAGCGTGAGCGGGCAGCGCTGGACGCGCTGGAGGACGGCACGATCACCGCCGGCGATGTGGTCGTCATCCGTTACGAGGGCCCCAAGGGCGGCCCCGGGATGCGCGAGATGCTGGCCATCACCGGCGCGATCAAGGGCGCGGGACTGGGCAAGGACGTCCTGCTGATGACCGACGGCCGGTTCTCCGGCGGCACCACCGGCCTGTGCGTGGGTCATGTGGCCCCCGAGGCGGTCGACGGCGGGCCGATCGCGTTCCTGCGCGACGGCGACCGGATCCGTCTCGACGTCGGCACCGGCACCCTCGACGTCCTGGTCGACGCCGACGAGTTCGAGTCCCGCAAGGCCGGTTTCGAGCCGCTGCCGCCGCGTTACACCAGCGGTGTGCTGGCCAAGTACACCAAGCTGGTCGGATCGGCGGCGGTCGGCGCGGTCTGCACCTGACCCGCCGCCGGCGCTATGCCCGCGGCTGGGCGTTGCGCTTGCCGGTGATGCCCAGGTAGGCCGCGATCAGCACGACCGCGACGATGATGCCGACCAGGAACGGGATGATCTCGAACCCGCCGTTGCTGTTCGAGTAGCCCAGGCTGTAGGTCAGCCAGGTGCCCACGAACGAGCCCAGCGCACCGAGCACGATGGTCATGATGAGGCCGATGTTCTGCTTGCCCGGCATCACCAGGCGGGCCAGTGCACCGACGATGAGTCCGACGACGATGGCTCCGAGGATGGTTCCGATCACGATGCGCTCCTTGCTCGATCCGTCCGTGCTCCCGGGATTACCCGGTCGGCCCCGGTTCAACCCGGCCGGTCAACCGACTGCCATCGCCTCGATGCGTCGCAGCGCGATCTGAAGCACCGGTAGATAGCCGGGCGCCCACACCGGTGCGCTCATCCAGGCGCGGCATCCGGTTCCGTCGGGCTCGACCCCGTGCCCGGTGGCCGGCACCCCTGCCACCCGCCACGACCAGCTGCGGCCCGGGTCGAACTCGGAGATCGTGAACGGCAGCGGGACCCCGATCGGTGTCCACACCCGGCCGGTGGCGCCGTGGCGCACGAAACCCCCGTCGATCTCGGCGGCGGCCACGGTGAGCCCCCATTTCGGCCAGGCGTCGAGGTCGACGAGCAGGCGCCACACCTCGTCGGCGGGCGCAGGGATCTGTCTGCTGACTGTCCACACGGCTCGGGAGTAGCCCGCGCCGGCCGCGCTGAACCGCTCTAGTCGACCAGCGCCACCGCGAAACCGTCCCAGGCCTTGGTCCCGACGGTCTGGATGGCGGCCGTGTCGAGGCGGGGATGTCCGCCCATCATCGCGAGCATGTCGCGCACCGCCCGCGCCTGGGTGTCCGACGGCGCGGGGTCCAGCACCCGGCCGTGGCGGGCGATGTTGTCGACGACGATCACGGTGCCCGGGTGCCCCAGCGCGATGGCCCACTCGACATAGGCGATGTTGTTCTCCTTGTCCGCATCGACGAACACCAGGTCGAACACCTCGCCACGCTCGCGCAGCTGCGGCAGCGTGTCCAGGGCGGTGCCGACGAGCACCTCGACCCGGCTGCCCACGCCGGCGCGATCCAGGTTCGCGCGGGCCAGCTCGGCGTGGGCGGGTTCGTTCTCCAGCGACACCACCGCCCCGTCGGCGCCGACGGCGCGGGCCAGGGCGATGGTGCTGTACCCGGCCAGGGTGCCGATCTCCAGCACCCGGCGCGCACCGGACATCCGGACCAGCAGCGACAGCAGCTTGGCATGCTGCGCGGACACCTCGATCGGCGGCATCCCGGCCTCGGTCGCGGTGTCGCGGGCGGCGCGCAACGCGTCGTCCTCGGTATGCAGCAGGCGGGTGAACAACTCGTCCAACGCCACCGGATCGGGTTCGCCAGTCACGCCTCGACGGTACCTGCGCCGGTGCGGCCTATCGGGCGCCTTCCTTGGCTCCCTCCTTGGCAAAGACCACCCGCAGCACGTGCGCCACCTCGGGTCCCATCACGGCGGCGGCCAGCTCGCAGAACGTGGCCACGAACGCCGGCCCGTGCGCGGGCCCGGGGTCGGCCGACTCGGTACTGAGGTGGTGGGCGATCTCGTGCAGCACCACCAGTTCGCGCAGCGCCCATCCGCCGGCCCGGTCGGGTACGGCCATGGTGGCGCCGCCGGCGTCGCATTCGTAGTGGGCCGCGGTACTGCCCCGGCGCGACCGCACCCGCAGCGGGGACACCGCCGGCCATCGGTCACGCACCGCCGGCACGGCCAGTACGTCGTCGACATAGCGCTGCACCGCCTCGGCCGAGCTGAACCGCGCCTCCGGCGGCAACGTCAGGTGGGTGCCGAAGAACTCGACCACCGGATTGCCGCGCTGTGCGGCCCGGTCGAACATCGTGCGGACGAATTCCTCGGCGGCGTAGACCTTCGCACGCTGGCTGTCGCGTGTCATCGCTCCAGCGACGGACGCGACCCGGCCAGCTCGGAGCCCCCGCCGAGCCGGGCCCGGCGCCCGGCCCGGTCACCGGCCTGGCGCGCCGCCGACGAGTACCCGGCGGTCGCGCTGGTCGCCCGCCAGGTACCCCGGGCGCGCGAGGCCTGGCGGTAGTAGTCCTTCAACTCGAGGTCTTTGTTGCGCAACGCGATTGCGGTGCCGGGCACGCTGGCCGGACCGCTGGTCGCCTCCCGCTGGGCCTGCTCGCGCGCATCGGCGAGCCGCTTGCCGACCCGCGCGCCGAAGGCCAGCTGGAAGTTGATGCGCGCGGTGATCGTCGGGGTGGGCCGGTGCGCACCGGAGGAGATGTAGTCGGTGGACGCCCGCACCATCTGCAGCACCAGGCTGGTGTAGAGCGTATGGCTGGTGTCGATGTCCTCGGCGAATCCGTAGGCGTAGACGAACGTCGAGTTCGACGCGATATCGCACTTGACGTCGTTGGCGGCGGCGATGAGCACGAACAGCTGCACATAGGTGCGCAGCCCGCGGGTACCGGCCTCACCGATCGTGATGGTGCGCTGCACCGGTGTCTGCGCCTTGGTTCTGCTGTCGCCGTGCGCCCGGGCGACGGCCAGGTCGATGGACGTCGCCGTGGCCAGCCGCTGCGCCGCGGCCATGAACGCCTCGGCCTCGTGCGGGTTGTCGGTGCCCTCGGCCTGCCGCAGCAGCGCCGCGATCCGGGCCAGCATCTTGTCGTCGGTCATGATCGCGAGACTAGGCAGCCGCTACGACGTTCCGAGGGGATGCGCACCGGTGCCACCTTTCTTCAGCATTGCTGTCCCCACAACGGTTTTCCTCCACAGGCCCCGGGCCGCCTACTGGCCGACGAAGGCGTCGAGCGCGTCGACGAGCTGCGGGGACAGCGGATCCTGGGAGGCGTAGTTGGCGATGTTGTCGGTGGGGTCGTCGCGCAGCACATGGTTGACACCCTCGAGCTCGACCACGGTCAACTCGGTCTGCCCGAGCGCGTCGATCAGCGGTTGCATCGTGTCGCAGCGCGCCTGGTTGTCCGAATCCGAACAGGTCAGCAGCACCCGGGTGGCGGGCGGAATCGCGGCCGCCAGCGCCAGCGGGTCGATCCTGTCGGCTTCGACGATCGCGTTCACATTGCCCGGGTTGAGGATCGCGCCGAGACCGTCGGGCAGTTCCTCGGGCGCGGTGCCCTCGGTGCGGACCTGTTCGACGGCAGCCTCCCAGGTCGCGATCGTCTCGGGGGAACCGTCGGAGGCGACCCGGGTGGTGATGATGTCGAGATAGCGGCCCGGCAGGGGCTGGAGCAACCCCAGCGCCTGCACTGCGGGCGCACCGGGTGTGGCGTCACCGGCCAGCGCCATCGCGTGGACGGTGCCCTCCCCGAGCGCATAGACCGACAGCTGGTCGTCGTCGGTGTCGGGCTGATCGGCCAGGAACCGGACGGCGGCCTTCGCTCCGGCGGTGTAGACGGCGCTGACCACGTCGTTCGGGTTCTTCTCGAACGGGCCCAGCCCGGTGCGGCCGGTGCCGACCTTGTCGTAGCGCAGACTCGCCACGCCACGCTCGGAGAGCAGCTCCGCGAGCTGGCGCATGTTGCCGATCGGTCCGGCCACCTGGTTGTCACCGTTGCGGTCGGTGTTGCCGCTCTCGGAGATCAACAGGGCCGCGGGTCCCGACTGGTCGTCGTCGCGGTGCCGGTAGGTGCCGTGCAGGGTGAGGCCGTCGGCCTCGAACGTCACCTGGTCGTCGACCCAGCTGGACTGCCCGCCGTCGGGCTGCGAATCCGACGAGCAGCCGGCAACCAGCAGTAGGCCGATCGAAAGCAGCCAAGCAGCATGTAGTTTCACAGTTCCGCGTTTCACAGTTTCGCCTCGATCCAGGCAGTGACGTCATCGAGTACCAGGTTCTGCTCGGGTTCGTTGAACACCTCGTGGTACAGACCCGGGTACACCTTCAGGTGTACGTCGTCGGAGCCTACGCACTCGACCAGCCGCCTGCTGCCCTCGACCGGGATGAGCTTGTCCGCCTCGCCGTGCACCACCAGCAACGGCGCGCTGATCACGGCGGCCCGGCGCGGCATGGTCTCGCCGACCTCGATGAGGGCACGGGCGACCCCGGCGGGCAACTTGCCGTGGTGGACCAGCGGGTCGTTCTCGTAGGCCGCGACCACCTCGGGATCGCGGGACACCGCGTCGGCGGGCAGGTTCTCCACCGGCAGGCCCGGCGCGATCCTGCCCAGCACCTTGGCCAGAACCACCATCAGCGGCGACACCGAGTCCTGGGCATCGACCGCGGGCCCGGACAGCACCATGGCGTCGTAGTCGTCGGGGTGCTCGACGCCGTAGGTGAAGACGATTCCCCCGCCCATGCTGTGGCCGACGACGATGCGCGGGAGCCCGGGGTGCTCGGCGCGGGCGATGCCGACCAGGGTGTGGAAGTCGGCGGTGTACTCGGAGATGTCGCGCAGATAGACGCGTTTGCCCCCGGAGCGGCCGTGGCCGCGGTGGTCGAGGGCATAGGTGGCCAGTCCGGCTTCGCCGAACCGCGCGGCGACGTGGTCGTAGCGCCGGGCGTGTTCGGCGTAGCCGTGGGCGAGGATGACCACGCCCCGGGGCTCGGCACCGGACTGCGGATCCGGTGTCCACACGTCGTAGACGATGCGGACACCACCGGCACCGACAAAGCTGCGTTCGCTGTGGGTCACGGCCATTCCCGAGACACTATCGGCCCGGCGAAAACCGTCTGAACTGCAGCCGACCCCGCTCGGTTCGACTCGGCTGACCATGTCGGCACCGCTGCGTATGCTCACCTCACGTGAGCGTTGTTGCAGTCGGCGACGGAAGAGCCCCGGACGCGTTCCTGGCCGACGCGCAGCGGTACCGCCGGGAACTACTCGCACACTGTTACCGGATGACCGGTTCGCTCCACGACGCCGAGGACCTGGTCCAGGAGACCTACCTGCGCGCCTGGAAGTCGTACGCGACATTCGAGGGCAAGTCCTCGGTGCGGACCTGGCTGTACCGGATCGCCACCAACACCTGCCTGACCGCGCTGGAGGGGCGCAAACGGCGTCCGCTGCCCAGGGGGCTGGGTGCACCTGCCTCCGACCCCACCGGTGACATCACCGAGCGTCACGAGATCGCCTGGCTCGAGCCACTGCCGGACGCGCCCCGCGATGACCCGTCGGACCCGTCGGTGATCGCCGAATCCCGCGAGTCGGTGCGGCTGGCGTTCGTGGCCGCGCTGCAGCACCTGCCACCCCGGCAGCGAGCCGTGCTGGTGCTGCGCGAAGTGCTGCAATGGAAGGCCGCCGAGGTGGCCGAGGTGGTCGGCACGTCGACAGCGGCGGTGAACGGCCTGCTGCAGCGGGCCCGGGCCCACCTCGACGAGGTGCAACCCAGCCGCGACGATCGCCCGTTGTCCCCGGACACCCCCGAGGCGGCCGACCTGCTGGCGCGCTACGTCGCGGCTTTCGAGGACTACGACCTCGACCAGCTGGTCGAGTTGTTCACCGCCGACGCGGTCTGGGAGATGCCGCCGTTCGACGGCTGGTACCAGGGGCCCGTCGAGATCGTCACGCTGTCGAGGACGCACTGCCCCGCGGAGCGGGCCGGCGACATCCGGTTCCTCACCACGACCGCCAACGGGCAACCGGTGGCGGCGCTCTACATGCGCAATCCGCTGACGGGGGCGCACGAGGCGTTCCAGCTGCACGTCCTCGAGGTGTATCCGGCCGGCATCACGCATGTCGTGGCGTTCAAGGAGGACTCCCTGTTCGCGAAGTTCGGCCTGCCCGCGACGCTGCCGCCGGGTTAGCGGTCCAGCCTGCGCAGCACCGTCTCGATCGCGGTGTCCAGCGCTGCCAGCTCACCGGGAGCCAACCCGTCGAAGACGACGCTGCGCACCAGGTCGACATGGCCGGGCGCAGCGGTCTCCAGCGCGGCGAGTCCGGCGTCGGTGATCGCGACGGTGGCGCCACGCCGGTCGTCGGCGTCGCCTTGACGGTCGATCATCCCGCGCCCACGCATCCGGCGCAGCTGATGGGACAGCCTGCTCTGCTCCCAGGCCAGGTGCTCACCGAGCTCGTTGATCCGCATCGGGCCATGTTCGGACAAGGCCACCAGGACGTCGTAGTCGGACAGCGACAGCTCACAGTCGGCCTGCAACTGGCGGTGCATCGCGGTGTGCAGCCGGCTGCTCATCGCGAGGTAGTTCCGCCAGATGCGCTGCTGCTCGTCGGTGAGCCATTCCACGGGTACAGCCTATCCGTGGAATAGATGACACGTCATCTATGTTGTCGGAGGCGGTGCCGGCCACCTAGGCTGACAAAGACTCCCGAGGAGTGATCCCACATGACCAGTCCGCAGAGCGTCGTCGACATCCGCCGTGCGCAGGACCGTCTCACGACCCAGATCCCCTGGCTGGACTCCAAGCACTCGTTCTCCTTCGGCAGCCATTACGCGCCCGACAACACCCACCACGGCCTGCTGCTGGTCAACAACGACGACATCGTGTCGCCGGGCACCGGTTTTGACACCCATCCGCACCGGGACATGGAGATCGTCACCTGGGTGCTGCGCGGGTCACTGGTGCACCAGGACTCCACCGGCCATTCCGGTGTCATCTATCCCGGTCTCGCGCAACGGATGTCGGCGGGAAGCGGCATCCTGCACTCGGAGAAGAACGACTCGTGGACGCTGACCGGTGAGCAGACCCACAGCGAGCCAGTCCATTTCGTCCAGATGTGGGTGGTGCCCGACGAGTCGGGAATCACCCCGGGCTATCAGCAACTCGAGATCGACGACGAGCTGCTCAGCGGCGCACTGGTGACGATCGCTTCCGGGATGCCCGAGCACGGCGATGCCGCGGCGATCGCGATCCGCAACCGCCAGGCGGCGCTGCACGGCGCGCGGCTGCAACCGGGCCAGAGTGTGCAGTTGCCCGACGCCCCCTACCTGCACCTGTTCGTCGCGCAGGGCCAGGTCGCGCTCGAGGGGGCCGGCGCGCTCGACGAGGGCGACGCGGTGCGTTTCACCGCCTCGGGTGGTCAACGGGTCACCGCCACCACGGCGGCCGAACTACTGGTCTGGGAGATGCATGCGGGACTCACAGCGGCATAGACGAACCGCGGCGCTGCTGCTGGGCGCGGCGTTGATCGCCGGGTGCGCCGAGGGCACACAGCAGTCGTCGTCCTCACCGCCGGAGACGTCGGCCCCCGCGACGACGTCGGAGGCCACCGCGACGCCCCCGGCGGCAACGACGAGCACGGTCACGGTCGAGGCCCCGCCGGGACGCGACGGCGCACCGTTCGACCAACCGCGCGAGGTCACCGTCCCCGAGGGCTGGACGATGTCGGTGTGGGCCCGCACCGACCGGCCGCGGTTGGCCGTCTGGACCCCCGACGACCAATTGCTGGTGTCGATTCCGGCGCGGGGCCGGGTGCTGCGCTTCTCCCCCGCACCCGACGGGCCGCAGGAGTCGGTGCTGCTGGACGGTCTTGAACAACCGCACGGCCTGTACTTCTCCGGCTCCACCCTCTACGTCGCCGAAAGCGATCAGATCGTCGCCTACGACTACGCCGACGGCGCCGCGACGAACCAACGGGTCGTCGCGGGCGGGTTGCCGAACGCCGAGAGCCCCGAGCTGCGCGGCGCCTACGCTCACGCGTTGAAGAGCGTGGTCGTCGGCCCCGACGGAGCGGTCTACTTCTCGATCGGTTCCACGGGAAACATCAGCGCCGAGGACCGCACCGCCGATCCGCCCCGCGCGACGATCATGCGCGTGCCGCCCGGCGGTGGGCCGGCCGAGCCGTTCGCCACCGGGGTACGCAACGGCACCGGCCTGGCCGTCGCCCCCGACGGATCCGTCTGGACCGCGAACAACGGGCGGGACAACATCGCCTTCCCCGAGCCCGGCCCGTCCTACGGCGAGGTCATCGGCGAGTACGTCGACGACAATCCGCCCGAGCAGGTCGCCCGGCTCACCCCCGGCCGCGAACTGGGCTGGCCGTACTGCAACAACGTGCGCGCCGGTTCGGGATCGGCCGACCTCCCCTTCATCCGTGATGTCCAGACCAACCCGGACGGCGATCGGATGGACTGTGCGTCACTGCCGCCGGTCGAACAGAGCATGGGTGCGCATTCGGCGCCACTGGGGATGAGTTTCGTCGACGGTGCACTGCCCGAGCCCTACGCCCGGGGCGCGCTGATCGGCGTGCACGGTTCCTGGAATCGGCAACCGCCCCAACCGCCCGAGGTGTCGTTCTACCCGTGGCGCGACGGCACCCTGGGCGACCAGCAGACCCTGGTCGGCGGCTTCCAGAACGCCGACGGATCCCGCTGGGGCAGGCCGGTCGCCGCAGTGGTCGGGCCCGATGGCGCGGTCTACATCACCGACGACTACGCCGACGCGATCTACCGGCTGGCTCCACCCGGCTGAGGACGGCCGCCCGGTCTCAGCCCTGCACCGGCTGCTCAGCGGGCTGTTCGGCGAGCTTGCCCGCCGCGAAGTCCGCGGCCTGCAGCACCAGCCCGTCGGAGATGTAGCGGGCGTGCGCGGCGATGTCGTTGCCCGGTGAACAGACGAAGTCGTTGGGCACACACAGCTCGATGGTCTTGGCCTCGTACGCCGGCCCGATCTCGACCGACGGCTGTTTGATGACGTTCATGAACCGGTCCGACGGTGTGCCCAGCAGCGCCACCGCGGCGACATGGCTGGCGATGTCGGCGGGCATCGGCGCCGGCACGTCGGCCGGGGCAACCCCGTCGGGCACCAGGTCGGTCGTGACGAAACCCATCACGGCCGCGCCCTGGGAGAAGCCGCCCAGCACCAGCTGGGTACTCGGGCAGTTGTCGGCCATCTGCTGGACGTGGGTGCTGGCGTCCCGGATGCCCTCCACCGCCGTGGAGAACTGCGGGCTGGCCGGGTAGTTCACCGGGTAGACGCCCACCGACTTGGGTCCGACACGGGCCCGCAGGTCGTCGACGAAGGCCTGTCCCATCGCGCCCAGCCCGGGAGGTTCGGTGGTGCCGCGGGCGAACACGACCTGAACGTGGGGACAGCCGGCCTGGGCTGCGGGAGCAGCGAGTGGGGCCTGGGCTGCGGGAGCAGCGACGGGGGCGGGTCCCGGCGCCGGGCCGATGCCGACCGGACCCGCCGGGCCGGGTTGAACGGGTTGCGGGGGTCCAGGCTGGGCGCCCGCGGCCGGGGCCCCCAGCAGCGGCAGACACATGCCGGCTGCGAGCAGCGACACGCCACGGATGGCCTTGCCGCCGACGAGCCTCACCTCTCGATGGTGACACAGATGAGGCTGGTGTGCAGTGCGCATAGTTAGCTGCCGGCGCTCGGCCGGCCCCCTGCACGGCCGGCGCGGCTGGGGGTTCAGCAAATGTCGCAGCGACCCTGCCGCGATACTCCTGTGATGCCGCTGTGACGAAAGTTGACAGTGGTTCTACTGGGGTTACTGTTATGTTGCCGAGGCTGTTGACCGGCCCGATCGCGAGAGGAGCCGACGGTGTGGAGTCTCACCGCAAACTTCCGGCGTCTTCTCACCGGCACTCGGGCCGTGGCCCTGTTCCTGGTCTGCGCCGTGGTGGCCGCAGCGACCGCCCCGGCCGCCGGTGCGGCGAGCGCCCGCGAGCTACTCGCCGCCGCCATCGCCAACACCAGGGGCTCCTACCTCGTCTACAACTTCGGCAGCGGGTTCGCCGCCCCGATGCTCGATGCGGCCGGTAACTGGTACGAGGTCGACGGTGGCGGGCGGCTGATGATCATCAAGGCGGCCTCGCAGCGCCTCGCCCCGCGGCTGCTCGCCGATTCGCACACCGGTTACCAGGCTCGCTGCGAGCGCGATCCGCGTGCTCGCACCGGCGAGGGCCTCTGGCAGGCTTCGGAGACCTACTCTCCGCTGCAGGCCTGGCAGGCGCTCGGGCAGCCCACCATCGCGATCAACGCCAACTTCTTCGACATCCGCCCTCAGCAGGGCGGCTCGTGGAAGTCGACCGGCTGCAGCTCACCGCTCGGCGCCTACGTGGACAACACCCGCGGGCTGGGCCGCACCAACCTCGCCGTCACCGGCACGCTGCCCTACGCCGGGAAACAGGGCCTCTCCGGCGGGGACGAGCGCTGGACCGCATTGTCGACGATGATCCTGCCGGTGGCCGGGAAGCCGTATGTGGTGCCGCCGCGCAACGACGAGGACTTCGATGCGGCGACCCCGGTCGTCACCGGGCTGATCGACGAGGGCACCCGATTCGTCGCCGTGGCGGGCCTCGGGCTGCTCGCTCCCGGTGACACCGGTCAGCTCGACGATCCCGGGCCGAGCGCCGCCCGCACCGCGCTCGCCTATGTCGGCGACCGCGACGAGATGTACGTGTTCCAGGGCGGTGCCTACACGCCCGATCAGATCCAGGACCTGTTCCGCGGCCTCGGTAGCGACTCCGCCGTGCTGCTGGACGGGGGCGGGTCCTCGGCGATCGTGCTGCGCCGCGACACCGGCGGGATGTGGGCCGGAGCCGGCGCCCCGCGCGGCTCCTGCGACACCATGGCGGTGTTGTGCGACTCACGCGAACGCGCTCAGCCGGCCTGGCTGGCGTTCAACTGAGCTGCAGCGCGCTGCGCGCGGCCGCGCGCGTCTGTCCGAGGTAGCCGCCGCCGAACAGCGCCACGTGTGCCAGCAGCGGGAACAACTGATGCAGGCCGACCCGGTCGCGCCAGCCGGAACGCAACGGGTGTTCGCCGCAGTATCCGTCGATGACCGCCTCGAGGTGCGGGCAGCCGAACAGGTCCAGCATCGCCAGATCCGTTTCGCGGTGGCCGCCCTGGGCGGCGGGATCGATCAGCAACGCACCGTCGCGGGTCCACATCACGTTGCCGCTCCACAGGTCACCGTGCAGTCGGCACGGATCGTCGTCGTCATCGAAATCACCTGCTGCACATCGCGATATGATCTCGGCAACGTCGGCTGCGGTGCCGGGGTCCAGCGCGGCGCGCTCGGCCATCGGCGCAAGCCGGTGTTCGGCGTAGAACAGACCCCAGGACGGCTCGCGGCAGAACTCCATCGGCAGCGGCTGGTGTAGCGGACCGAAGAACCCCGGACCGGACCACCCGTCGGGGGCCGCCCCGAACCCCGCCGCCCCGGCCGCGTGGGTGCGGGCCAGCCGCCGGCCGAACAGGTGAGCCGCTTCCCTGGTGGGGGCTGCCGGCGTCAGGCGCTCCAGCGTCAGCGACACCGCGTCGACGTCGAGCACCCGGGCACACGGCACGCCGTCCGCAGCCGAGGCCAGCCACCGCAACCCGGCCGCCTCGCAGGCGAAGAACCCTTCCGGCGCCCGCGGATTGCGCTTCACGAAGTCCACCCGCACCTCCCTTTCTCGCCGAACTGGCATTCCGGCAGCCGGCTACTCGCACTTCCGCTGCTGGAATGCCATTTCGGCACTCAGAGCTGGGGGGTCAGGTCGAATGAGGTCACCGTCGACATCCGGGTGATCAGCCAGCGGCTGCCGTCGCGCTCCATCGTCAGCCGATAGGACAGGTAACGCAATGACGGGATGTTCTTCGACACCGGAGTGGTGGCCACCGAGTTGGTGTAGACGATCGCGGTCGCCGTCGACGGGATATCCGGCGGCGAAACACTTTCCACCGCGGCGCCGACCACCTGCGTGGTGTTGCTGACCTGAGCCTGCTTGTTCGTTTCGACGATGGCGTCGATGTATCGGCGGTATTCCGCGGCGAAGTCATCCGACAGGTAGCGCGACGCACGGTCGACCAGGCTGGCCATGTCGTCGGGCGTGTACGTCCACAAGGTGGTGATCGCGGCGGTCGCGGTCTGGGCGATGTCGAGCTTGGTCTGGACGAGGGCGCGCTGGGACAGATAGGGCTGCACCATGGCCCCGGCGAACGCCGCCGAGCCGACGAACAGCGCCGCGGCCACCGCCACGGCGGCGATCAGGCGTCTGCCGGCCTGCCGGTGCGGGACCAACACGACCTCCGGCGACTCCTCGGCGTCCCCGGACTCCTCGGGTGACTCCTGCTGCTCGGCACCGGTTTTGGCGCGCGCGGCCTTACCCACCGGAGTCTTCGGCCGCTCCGCAGGATCGCCGGTCAGATCACCTGGATCAGGTTGCTGATCTTCCACTGCTGTCCTTCCTTGATCGTGGTGGCGATCCAGCGGCTGCCGCTTTCGACCGTGGTGGTCCCGTCCGGGGTGGACGTGGTGATCTTGGTGGCGACCAGCACGTCGGCGCTGCCGTCGTCGTTCCACCGCTGCACGCCCGCCTCCAGGACGGTCCCGGTGGTCGGCTCGGACCGGGCGACCTGGATGAGGATCTCGTTGAGCCTGTCCTGGAAGTTCTCCTCGAACTCGCCGGTGCCCTCGGCCAGTACCCGATCGGCATAGTCGTTGGCGTTGAACGGATCCAGCGAGGTGTACATCGTCATGAACTCGCGGGCATACCCGAGCGCGGCGGCGTCGTCGAGCGCTTGGCGGCGGTCTGCCTCGTGGCGCACCAGCATCAGCGCGCTGGCCACGATCGCGGCGGTGACCAGGGCGGCAGCCACCACGGCGACCAGCGGCAGGCCCCACCGCCGCGCCGGCCTGGGCTGCACCCGGAAGTAGTCCGCCCCGACGCCGCCGTCGGTCTCCGGGGTGCTGACGCGCCGTCGCGGACTCACTGGCCGGCCTGGTTCATCAGCGGCTTCTTCAGCACCGTCAGGTTGGCCACCCGCCACTGTCCCTGCGCGGACCGGTCGAACTCCACCCGCACCGTCGCGGTGATGAACCGCAGGTCGTCGGGGTTGGTGCCGCGCTGGCCCTGCATCGCCAGCAGCATCGCGGCGCGATCCGGTGTCACCGGCGGGTCGGTCAGCACCGCCGACGCGACCGCCCAGTACTCGTTGGTGGTCGGGTCCCCGCCGCGCACCGCCTGCTGCTGCGCGGTCAACTGCGGCCGGTAGCTGTCGGTGGTCAGCTCCTGCGCCCGGGCGAAGTCCTCGTCCATCGTGTCGACGCCATAGCTCAGCATCTGCTCGACGATGCGCGGGCCCTGCTCGGTGATCTGAGCCTGCGCCGCGTCGACGGCCCGCTCGTGCCGGTAGACCACGCCGTAGCCCAGCCCCACCAGCGCGGCACAGACGACCACGGTGGCGATCAGGACCCATGCCACCGTCTGTCGCATGTTGCGCCGCGGCGGGCTCACCGGGTGCACCTCGGTCCGCATCAGCAGGTCGGCGAAGGTGCGGCCGCGCCGGTCCCACAGCGGCCACAGCCAGCCCACCAGGACTGCCCCGGTGTCGAGCAGATGCGCCAACTCGCGCACCGTCAACCGCCCCAGCCCGACTGGGCCCCCGGAACGGTGCCGGACCTCGATGCCGAACAGCGCACGCCCCAGCGTCCATCCGAGCGCCTGCGGCAGCACCAGCCGGTTCACCGCCATCGCGAACAGCGTGATCGCGCCGACCGCGGTGAACACCCAGCGCGCCCAGCCGTCGGCGGGGGCGGCCAGGGACAGCAGCGCAGCCGTGACGACCAGCCCGGCCCCGGGCAGGGTGTCGACCGCCAGGGCGCCCGCCCGGGCCGCCCAGGACGCCGGCGGGGTGTCGGTCGTCGACGCGGGCGGTGACTGCGTCGGGGTGGAGTCCAGAACCGCCGTCACGACGTGACCTGGTCCAGACTGGCGATCCGGTACTGCCCCTCGTCGAGGGCCATCCTGGCCCGGAGCCGGTAGCCGACCTGCTGGTCGGCCGCCTCGGCATTGGAGATCTTCACCCGGACCGCCACCAGCACGTTGATCGACCCGTCCTCGTTGTGCCGTTCGACCGCGGCGCGCAGGTCGTCGACGGCCACGGTGGCGTTGGCCGCCTGATACGCCTCGGCGAGCACACTGCTGTACAGGCCGGCCTGTACCCCGAACTCGCCGGTCGAGCACTCCAGGATCTTCGACTGGGCGGCGGTCATCGCGGCGGTGTCGGGGGCCTGGGTGGCCGCCACGCAATCCTTGGCCGCCTGCAACGCCGCGGTGTCGGAGCGGGCGATGTCGGCCGCCTGTTCGTTGGCGCGCAGCGCGACGTAACCCCCGGCCAGCGCGCCGGCGGTGAGCAACACCAGCGCTGCGCAGACGCCGACGGCCCAGCCGGCGCCCAGCCGGGCCGGCCGGCGTTGCGGGGTGTGCTCTGTGGGGGCGGCGATATCGGCGGCCGCCTCGGGTGTCTCGTCCGGCGCGGTGTCAGCGTCGGAGTCGGTGGTGGGGTTCAGCCGGCCGGTGCCAGCATCTCCTTCCATCCGTCGTCTCCTGGGTTGCTCGAGTTGCTGACGTTGTACCGGACGCCATCCGGGCCCACCACCTCGCCACTGCTCGGGCTGTACGCGGCGGTGGTGCCGGGCGGCCCCTGGGCGGGAGTGTAGGTGCACGGGTTGGGCTGTTGTCCACTGCAGCTGACGGTACCCGAGCCCGCCGGGCCCAACGGGTCGCTGACCGGAGCGAGGTCCTCAGGCGGTGGCAGCTGGTCGGCCGGCAACGGGTTCATCCCGTTGTTCACCGACGGCGCCGGGATCACCCGGCCGGGGTTGACGCCCTGGTCGCAGCGCGCCCCCGGGGCCGGGCAGGACAGCACCTGGTTCGGGTCGCCGTACCACGGGTTGGTGCCCAGCGGCTCGTAGGGCTCGTCGCTGCGGCACTCGGCCGGGGTGGCCGCCCGCTTGCCCGGCACATCGGCACACGGATAGTTGCGTGCACCGCGAACGGCGTTGCCCTGGTAGTCCTTCGGGATTTTGCAGTACGTGCCCTTGGGCAGGGGCGCGGTACTGGTGTCGGCCGGCGATCGCCACTCGGATGCCGGCAGGAACCCGGTCATGCAGGGCGGCGGCAGGTTGACCGACAGACCGAAGTGCAGCAGTCCGCCGTCCTCGAAGATCGAACCCATCTGCATCAGGGCGGCGCCCTGCGGGTAGATCACCAGCGTCTGCTCGAGGCCCTTGTTGTAGCGCTTGAGCATGTCGGTCACCACCGACAGGTTCGCCAGCGTCTGGGGCAGTGCCTCGCGCACGTCGCTGAACACCGTGGTCACCTGGTCCAGCGTGGGCGCGGCCTGCGCCAGGCTGCTGCGCAGCGCCGCATCCTGTCCGGCGGCCTGTCCGGCGATGACGTTGAGGTTGCGCGACCACTGTTCGATCGCATCGCCGGAGTCCACCTGGCTCTGCAGGATGGGCGCCGAGTTGGCGATGATGTCGTTGACCGCGGGCAGGTTCTCCTGGAAACCGCCGGCGAGGTTGGTGGTGGACTCCACCAGCCGCTGCAGCGAGGGGCCGAGTCCACCGACCGCCAGCGAGGTCTCGGTCAGCAGCGTGTCGATCTTCTCCTTGGGCAGCACCGCGAGGCCTTCGTTGGCCGCGTCCAGGGCCGGGCCGACAGGGGCCGGAACGGTGCTGACGGTGATCGTCTGCCCCGGGCTGAGGTACTGGTCGGTGTCGCTGGCCGGCACCAGGTCCAGGTACTGCTCACCGATCGCCGACACCGAGTGGACGTTGGCGCTCACGTCCACCGGGATCCGGTAGTCGTCGCTGATGCTCATGGTGGCCCGGGCGCCCCGCTCGGTCGGCTCGACCGCGGTGACCCTGCCGATCTCGCTGCCCCGGTAGGTGACGTTGGCCGTCTCGTACAGCCCGCCCGAGCGGGGCAGCTCGGCGTAGAGCGTGTACTGGCCGATACCGGCCAGGCTCGGCAGCCGCAGGTAGTACAGCCCGAGGACGGCGAGGGCGAGCACGGTCAGGATGGTGAACAGCAGCAGCTGCAGGCGCACGAATCGGGTCAGCATCGCTCACTCCGCCCTTTCGATGCGCGGGCCGCCGGGCGCCGAGTTCGGGTTCGGGGTGAACCGCACGTCCGGGATCATCGTGTTGGGATCGCGCCCCCAGGCCTGCTCGAGGGCCCGCAGCATGCCCGACACCCCGGTGCCGGACAGGAATGCGTTGTCGATGGCCGACAGCGTCAGGTCGATGAGGATCGACGAGTTGATGTAGTCGCCCCGGATCGCCTTCGGCACGTTCTCGATGCTGTACGGAGCGGTGAGGAAGACCTTGAGCGCACCCAGCAGGTAGGGACCGGACTTACCCAGCTCGCGCAGCGGGCGCTGCAGGTTGGCCAGGTTGGTGCCGATGTTGTCGCTGGCCGGTGCCAGGGCGTCCTCGGCGGCACCGCTGATCCGGCCCAGGGACTCGACGGCATCGGCGAACAGGTCGCGGGTGTCGGCGAAGTGTTCGATCAGCGGCGGGAACTCGGTCAGCACGGCATCGAGCGTGTCGTTGCGCTGGGCGACGACGGCCAGCAACCGGTTCGTCGAATCGATGGCGCGGGTGATCTCGTCGCGCTGCCGGTTGAGCTCGTCGGTGAAGGTGTCCAGCCGGTCGAGGAAGGTCCGGATCTGGTCCGCGCGCCCGTTGAGCACGTTGTAGACCTCGGTCTGGATGGTCTCGAGGTTGGCCACGCCGCCGCCGGTCAGGATGGTGGCGATGCTGGCCAGCACCCGCTCGGTGGTGGGGAACGCCGAGGCGTTCCGCAGCGGGATCGTGTCCCCGGTCGTGAGCATCTCCGGCGCGGGGTCCGGCGGCATGTCCAGCTGGACGTGCTGGGAGCCCAGCAGGCTGGTCTGGCCGATCTTGGCCGTCGCGTTGACCGGCAGCTCCACACTGGGGTCGAGGTCCAGGGTCAGCGTGGCGATCCAGTTCTTCAGCTCGATCGCGCGCACCCGGCCGACGTAGACGTCGGCGACGCGGACCCGGCTGTTGACGTTGAGCGCCAACGTGTCCGGCATCTGCACGTAGATGGTCGTGTGGTCGGGCCCGGTGCCCGGACCACCGGGCAGCGGCACGTTGGAGATGCCCTTCCACGACCCGCACGAGGTGAGCACCAGCGCCACCGCCGACAGCGCGACGGCGCGCTGCGCCAGCGTGCGCCACGTCCTCCGCTGGGACATATCTCTGGCCATCCTCATGCTCAGCCTCCCGCCTCAGCCGGCAGCAACGGTCCCGGGACGGCCGCCGGTGGCGGCGCCGCCGGCGCGGCCGGCGCCGTGGGGGCGATGGCGCCCAACGGGCTCGGATTGCCCGCGACCACACCCGGGGCGGGGGCCGGCACCGGGGGCGGCTGTGGGTACCACGGCGGGGGCAGCGGGTTGTTCTGGTCGAACGCGTTCGGCGGGCCGGGCAGGTTTCCGTCGCGGGTGGTGCCGAACGCCGGCGGTGCGGGCGGCGGAGTGATGTCGGGCCCGCCCATCAGCTCGGACAGCGACTCCGGTGTCAGCATGTTCGCGGTGAACGGCTGCACCTCGACACCCTGCATGCCGGGCGCCACGATCCAGCCCGGTTCGTGGTTGCCGTGCGAGAACAGGGTGTCCCGGGAGAAGATGCCCGGCACCGTGGTGTCCTTGTATCCGGGCGGCGGGCGCAGCCGCTCCTCGGAGTAGGCGATCTGTTTGGGCAGCGTCATCGCGGTCTGGAGCTGATTCGCCCCGAACGGCAGGTAGTTGAACTTGATCGCGTCGAGGATCGGGCCGAGGTACTGGGCGCACAGCTCGGCGGATTCCTGATAGCCCAGCCGGCTGCCCGCCTGGATCGCGCTGCAGATGAACTGCATCGGGTTGGCGAAGCCGGTGATCACCGGCAGGGTGACGATGCCGCCGGCGTTCGGCGAGGAGATGTTCATCAGGTTCGCCGCGACGTTCGGGTAGGCGTGCAACGCGGTCTCGAGGCCTTCCCGGGGCTCGGGCTGCAGGATCGCGTTGGTCACGTCGGCCAGGTTCTGGATGTCGTGGGCCAGCACCTCGCCGTTGTCGTCGATGAATTCCCTTGTGGTGCCGAGCAGGTCGTCGAGGTCGCGCAGTGCGTTGGCGACCTCGTCGTCGGTGTTGGTGAACGCGTTGGTGATCTGGGCCAGATCGTTGTTCAGCGCCACGAACTGCTGGTCGCTTTCATGCAGTGCGTTGACGAACAGCGCCAGGCTCTTGATGACGCTGAAGAAGTCGCCGCGGCCCTCGTTGAGCGCGAACAGCGCCTCCGACAGGTTGGTCAGCGTGCGGTTGATCTGCTCGCCCTTACCGGCGAAACCGTCTGCCGCGGACTCGATGATGTCGCCGAACGGACCCTTGGGCTGCTCCGGGGTGGGGCCCAGATCGGTGAGCAGCCTGCTGATCGAGTCCCGCAGGTCGTCGTACTCGACCGGGACCTGGGTGCGGTCGAGGTCGAGCACCGCGTTGTCCTCCAGCACCGGGCCACCGGTGTAGGGCGGCGCCAGCTGGATGGTGCGCGACGCGACCAGGCTGGGGTTGAGGATCGACGCGGTGGCGTCCGCGGGCACCTTGTACTTGCTGTCGTAGTGGAAGGTGACCTTCATCTTGTCGCCGGCGGGCTCGATGCTGTCGATCGAACCGACCCGCACCCCCATGATCTGCACCTTGTCACCGGGATACAGCGCCAGCGTCTGGGTGAAGTAGGCGACGACGGTGTTGGTGGTCGCCCGCTTGTAGACGTTCCAGCCGATCACGGCCAGCACGACCCCGACGATCAACACCACGGCGCCGATGATCAGCCCGGCGCGCGAAACGCCGGACAGCTTGAGGTTTCGGAGACTGAAAACCGTTGACATCTCTGGCCTCCCTAGCTCTGCGAACCCGGTGGGAGGAACGGGGGGTTGCCCGGCAGCGGTGGCTCACCGGCCGGCGGCACCTGCTGTCCGGGTCCGGGTGGTGGCGGCGGGCCGTCCAGCGCCGGGGGCAGCGGCGCGATGCCGGGGGTGAAGTCCGGAGCCGAGGGCTGCGGCTCGAGCGGAACGGTCCGCGCACCGGGCGGGGCGGGCGGCAGCGGGACCCGCGCCCCGGGGACGTCCGGTGAGAGCTGGCCCGGGATGGCCGCCGCCGGAACGCCCGGAGACGGTTGCGGCCCATGCGCGTTCGGCGCCGAGGTGGCCACGTTGGGCCCCTGGCCGGCGTAGTTCGGCCCGTAGGGATTGTCCCCGAACGGTCCGACCGTGAGATCGGCGCAGGGCAGCGGATCTCCCGGCCGCGGCAGCCCGTCGGCCGGCGGGGTGTAGGAGCACGGTGAGCCCTTGAGCACCGCCGGCCCCGGATTCTCCGGGGTGCCTTCGATCGGCTGCGGAGCCGGCGGTGGCGCACCGTTGGGGAAGCCGACCCCGTTCGGGTCCGGGAAGCGGAAGGCCGGCAGACCGGCGTTGCGCCAGAACTCCTCCGGGTCGATGCCGCGTTTCTTGAACGCCGCGTCGACGAACGGCTGCAGCATCCAGTACGGGGCCAGGTTGGCCAGCATCACCTTGAAGTACGGGCCCGACGCGAGCGCCTCGCCGAGCGAGACCATGAACTTCGACAGCGAGGACAACGTGTCGGCCAGGTCGAGCCGGCGTTCGGCCAGCACGTCGCTGATGACCCGGAGTTGTTCCAGGACGCGGTTGAGGTTGGGGTTGTCGTCGATGACGCCGCGCACCTGATCGGAGAAGACGGCGACGCGCTCGAGCAACTGGCTCACCGCATAGTTGCGCTCGTTGACCGCGGCCAGCAGCGACTGGGCGTTGACGAACAGCTGGTTGATCTGCTCGCTGCGGTTGCCCAGGACGCCGGCGACCTTGTTCGCGTTGGCCAGCAGCGTCTTGATCTGCTCGTCGCGTTGTCCGATGGTCTCGGAGAACCGGGCGACGCCGTCGAGGGCGGCGCTCAGGTGCGGGTAGGTCTGGTCGATGGTTTCGGAGAGCACGTTCAGCGACTCCTTGACCGTCTGGGTGTCCCAGCCGGCGGCCGAATTGCTGAGGTCGAAGAACGCATCGTAGATCTGGTAGGGGGTGGTGGTCTGGCCCAGCGGCAGCGTCCCGTTGGGCGGCAGCGCATCGTCACCGCGGGGTTCGATCTCGATGTTGCGCCGGCCGAGGATGGTGTCGGTCCGGATGGCCGCGCGGCTTTCGCTGCCGATCTGGGTGCCGCCCAACGAGAATCCGATGGCGACCTTGTCGCCCTCGATCTCCATGGAGCGCACGTTGCCGACGTCGACGCCGGCGATGCGCACCTTGTCACCGGTGTTGAGGCCGCCGGTGTCGGCGAACTGCGCGTAGTAGGTCGGGGTGGCGAACAGCATCGGCACACTGGCGAAGCTCTGACCCACGCCGATGACGACGACGAGCAGGATGATGCCCATCAGCCCGTTGCGGACCCGGTTGGAACCCTCGAGAACTCTCATTTCGGCGTGCACCTCCCGGTGGGCTGGCTCCAGACCTTGACCGTTCGGGTCGGGCCGCCGGGTTGCAGACCGTTGAGTTTCAGCGAGATGTCGCAGGCGTAGAAGTTGAAGAAGTCACCGTAGATTCCGCCCGAGCGGCCGATGATCGCCAGCGCGTCGGGCAGTTGGTCCAACAGGTCGTTGAGCTCGTCGCGCTGGTCGACCAACGGTTGGTTGAGCACCTCGAGCTTGCTGACCGTGCTCTGCAGCAGCGGCCGGTTGTCGGCCAGCAGATCGCCGATCGTGCCTGCGGCGTCGCTGATGTCGGCCACCGAGGTGGCCAGCGGGTCGGCACGGTTGTTCAGGCCGGTGATCAGCACCTCGAAGTTCTGCACGGTCTCGTCGAACTGCTGCTGATGCTTGACCGTGGTGTCGAGCACGGTGTTCAGGTTGGTGATGACCTCGCCGATGGCCTGGTCGCGGTCGGCCAGCGCAGAGGTCAGCGACGCGGTCTGGTCGAGGATGTCGTTGATGGTGCCGCCCTGGCCCTGGAACACCGTGATCAGTGACTGCGCAATGGTGTTGACCTTCTCGGGCTCCAGGGACTGGAACACCGGGCGGAAGCCGCCGATCAGCGCGTCGAGGTCGAGGGCCGGCTCGGTGAGTTCGATCGGGATCGTCGCTCCTGCAGGCAGTCTGGTGTTGCTGTCGCCCCGGGACAGCTCCAGGTACCGATCGCCGATCAGGTTCAGGTAGCGGATCGAGGCGCGCGTCTCGTCGAACAGCTCCAGGGAGCGGTCGACATCGAAGTCGACCCGGACCTGGGTGCCGCCCTCGATGAGCTCCACGTCGCCGACCTTGCCGACTTCCACTCCGGACGCGCGCACGAACTGTCCGGGCCGCAGCCCGCTGGCACTGGAGAAGATCGCCGAATAGCCGGTGGTGCGGTCGAAACGGATCTGCCCGAAGACGATGACGATGATCGCGGTGAACATGAGCAGCACCAGTGAGAAGGCGCCGAGCTTGATCGCGGTTCCGGTGATCTTCATGGGTTGATCGTGTACTCCCCGACTTGGCGTCCCCAGACGTATTCGGTGAGCAGCGGCTGGCCGAGCCCGATGTGGTTGTACGGGGCGATCGACGCGCCGGTGTCCAGCACCAGGAACGGCGCCGGCCACAGGTCACGGGTGATGGGCTGCCAGCACCCCGGGCGCCCGCCGGGGCCGCCCTTGGCGTTGACGCGCGGCAGATTGTCCGGATAGACGTACGGGTTGGCAGCGCCCAGGCCGAGAACCTCCGAGTGGGTTCGCAGCGAGTAGCCGTTGCCGCCCAGCGCGGCGCTGATCTTGGGTTCCACGTCGTGGTAGTTGCGGAACATGCAGAAGAACGAGGGGCTGTACTCGTCGAGCAACGCGGTCGTCGGGACCAGGTCCTCGGCGGCCCGGGTCAGGTAGGGCCCGCCCCGTTCGAAGACGTCCCCGCCGGTGTTGCCGAATCCGACGGCGGCCATCAGCGCCGCGTCGACATCGCCGCGCTGCTCGTTGAACGTCCGCGCCGTGGTGACCGCGCTCGCGAGCCCGTCGAACAGGTCGGGCGCCGCGTCGGCGTAGATCTCGCCGAGGTCGGCGAGCAGCTCGGTGTCCCGGCGGATCTGCGGCATCTGCGGATTGACGTCGGCGAGGATCTCGTTGCCGTCCTCGATCGACTGGCCGAACCGCTCGCCGAGCCCGTCGAGGGCCTCGGCGGTGGCGGTCAGCGTCTGGTTCAGTTTGATCGGGTCCACCTGTTCGGCCACCTCGACCACGGTCTCGAACAGCGTGTTGAACTCGGTGGTCACCGAGGTCACGTCGATCACGTCGCTGGGCTCGATGCGTTCGCGCGAGGGATCCTCCGGGGTCGAGAAGGACACGTACTTGTTGCCGAAGACGGTGGTCGCGCTGATGTCGGCGTTGACGTTGCGCGGGATCAGCGAGAGGTACTTGGGGTCGACCTCGAGGATGATCTTGGCTCTGGGTTCGTCGCCGACGGTGACCTGCTCGACCTCACCGACCCGGCCGATCTGGACTCCGTTGTAGGTGACCTTGGCGCCGGGATCCATCGACAGACCCGCCCGCGCCGACATCATCGTCAGCTGTGTCCGGGGCAGGAAGTCACCCCGGAACTGCAGGTACACCGCCACCAGCACCGCGACGGTCAGCAGCGCCAGCACCAGCCCGGCGATCTTGTACGGGGGCTGACGCTTCGCGTTCTCCGGTGCTGTCATGGCGCTACACCGTCAGGTTGAAGTTCGGGTCGACGCCGTAGAGCGCCAACGAGGCGAACAGGACCACACACACGATCGCCACGAGTGAGGCCCGCATCGAGCGGCCGACCGCCTCGCCGACACCGACCGGGCCACCGCTGGCGAAATAGCCGTAGTAGCAATGGTTGAGCATCACGATCACCGAGATGATGATCGCCTGCACGAACGACCAGAACACGTCGTCGGGCCGCAGGAACGTGCGGAAGTAGTGCTCGTAGGTGCCGATCGACTGGCCGTAGAACACCGTGGTGGTCACCTGTGCGGACAGGAAGCTCATGATGATGGCCATCGCGTAGAGCGGGATGATCACCACGAACCCGGCCATGATGCGCGTCGAGACCAGGTACGAGATCGACTTGATGCCCATCACCTCGAGCGCGTCGATCTCCTCGCTGATCCGCATGGCGCCCAGTTCGGCGGTCGCACCGGCGCCGACGGTGGCGGCCAGCGCCTGCCCGGCGACGACGGGAGCCGCGATGCGCACGTTGATCAGTGCGGCGAAGAACCCGGTGAACGCCTCGACACCGATGTTGCCCAGGGACGCGAACCCCTGGATGGCCACCAGCGACGACCCGGACAGCGTGACGAACCCGACGATGGCGACGGTGCCGCCGATCACGGCCATCGCCCCGGTGCCCATACCGATCTCGGCGATCAGGCGCAGCATCTCGCGGCGGTAGTAGCGCAGCGCATGGCCTATCGAACCGACCGCGGTGATCACGAACCACGCGACATGGCCCATCGACTCCAGGCCGCGGCCGGGTGCGCCGACCCACTTCTCGGCGGCGGCTACTCCCCGTGGGAAGCGGGCCCGGATGACGGCGGAGGTCGACACGTCAGCTCCCCGTTCCGAATCGGACGCCGATGGTGGTGAGCACGACGTTGACGGCGAACAGCGCAATGACGCAGAGCACCAGGGTCTCGTTGACCGCGGTGCCGACACCCTTGGCGCCGCCGGCCACGGTCAGCCCGCGGTAGCAGCCGACGAGCCCGGCGATCAGGCCGAAGGTGGCGGCCTTGACGATCGAGATGACCACCTCGGGCAGGCCGGTGATCAGCGTCAGAGTCGACACGTAGGCGCCGGCGGAGACGTTCTGCAGGTAGACCCCGAAGATGAAGCCGCCCACCAGGCCGACGGTGATCACCGCGCCGTTGAGCAGGATCGCCACGAACGTCGAGGCCACCACCCGGGGCACCACCAGCCGGTGGATCGGGTCGATACCCAGCACCTCGAGCGCGTCGATCTCCTCGCGGATGGTGCGCGCGCCCAGGTCCGCGCAGATGGCCGTGGAGCCGGCGCCCGCGACGACGAGCACGGTGACCAGCGGGCCGAGCTGGGTGACCGCACCGATGGCCGCTCCGGCGCCGGAGACGTCGGCGGCGCCGAACTCGGCCAGCAGGATGTTGAGCGTGAAGATGAGCAGCACGGTGAGCGGGATGGACACCGCCAGGGTGGGCAGGAAGGCCACCCGCATCAGGAACCAGCTCTGCAGGATGAACTCACGCCACTGGAAGGGGGGCCGCAGTAACGCTTTTCCGACCAGCACGCACATCCGCACGAAACCGCCGACCGCCTCCAGGGCGGGCTTGCTCTGTTCGCGGACGTATGCCGAAAGGCTCACAGAGTTCTTCGGCGGGGCCGTCACCGACGCACTCCCGCGACGAGCTCCCGGCTGGCAAGGCGCATCGGCAACACCTGTCGCACGCCCCCTTCCAGCCCCGGCCCGGTCCGTGTGAGCAACGCCCTACTACCGGCGAGTAGTAGGACGGACCACCGGACTGTACCCGATGGGATAGCTGCGATGTACCGCATCGGCGCGATTGACCACCGAACCGTTGGCAAACGATTCACCTCTCCGCTAGCCACGCAGACCGGTTGCTGAAGTAGTTGCCGGAGAGGAACTTTCGCCGGCGTCAATCTCATCCTGGCTGCCGAACTGCGACCGCAGTTCGGTCTTGAGAACCTTTCCTGCGGGGTTGCGCGGCAGCGCGTCGACGAACTCGACCGCCTTGGGATGCTTGTAGCGGGCCAGCTTTCCGGACAGGAACTCCTCGAGATCGCTCAGGCGCAGGGCCGGCTCGCTCACCGGGGCCTGCGGGCTGCGCAGCACCACCACAGCAACGGGGACCTCTCCCCATTTCGGATGCGCGCGCCCGATCACGGCGACCTCGACGATGTCGGGATGAGCCGCCAGGACGTTCTCGACCTCGGCGCAGTAGATGTTCTCACCGCCGGAGATGATCATGTCCTTCTTACGGTCGACGACCCAGATGTAACCCTCCTCGTCCTGGCGCACCAGGTCACCGGAGTGAAACCAGCCGCCGGCGAACGCTTCTGCGGTGGCCTCGGGCTTGTTCCAGTAGCCCGCCATCAATGTCGGTGCCCGGTAGACGATCTCACCGACCTGGCCGACGGGTACGTCGTTCATCTCGTCGTCGACGATGCGCGCGGAGACGGTGGGGATCACCTTGCCCACCGAGCCGAGTTTGCGGATGGCGTCGTCACCCAACAGCATGCAGGTGACCGGCGACATCTCGGTCTGGCCGAATGCGGCCAGGATCTGGGCCCCGGGGAAGGTCTCGGCCATGTCGCGCAGCAGGGTGTCCGAGGCCGGGGCCGCTCCCCACGACAGCACCCGCAGCCGCAGTCGCCGCGGGTTGGCCCGCTGGGCGGCACACACCGCCTGCCACTGGGCGGGGACCAGGAAGATGCCGGTGACCTCTTCGGCCTCCAGCACGTCGAGCAGTTCGCCCGGATCGAAGGCCCCGAGCGGGTAGATCACGGTGGGGCGGCCCAACAGCAGACCGAAGATCGTGTTCCCGATGCCGGCGATGTGGAACAGCGGGACCCCGACGAAGCCGATGTCGTGGTTGATGTCGGCACCGTTGGTGAACAGGTGGGTCATCGCCTGTCCGGCGAGGTTGTTGTGGGTGAGCACGGCCCCCTTGGGCAGGCCGGTGGTGCCCGAGGTGTACATGATCAGCGCGGCGGAGTCGTCGGGGATGTCGACGACGATGTCGACCGGGGGGCCCTGGTCCGGTCCGCCGTCCACCAGGTCCTCGTAGGCCAGCACGCCGTCGGCGGCACCGCCGCCGGTGACGATGACCGTGGCCAGCGTCGGGTCCAGATCGCGGACCGCACAGGCGACCGGGGCCAGCACCGCCTCGGTGATGATGACCCGCGCGGCGCAATCGGAGACCAGGTAGCCGATCTCGGCCGGCGTCATCCGGAAGTTCACCGGGACCGCGATGCCGCCGAGCTTGTTGACAGCGAGGACCGACTCGAGGAACTCGGGGCGGTTGAGCATCAGGATGAGCACCCGGTCACCGAAGCCGACGCCGTGTCCGCGCAGCGCGCCGGCCAGCGCCGTGACCCGGGCGTCGAGCTGGCCCCAGGTGGTCGTCTTTCCGAGGAACCGCAACGCGGTGGCCTCCGGCTGCATCAGCGCGTGCCTGGCCAGCTGGTTGGTCCAGTTCTGCCTGCGGGCCAGGTAGGGCTGCACCGGGGGGTGGGCGGGAACGGACTCACGCGGGCCGGCGGGAACGGTCACCTTCTCCTGCTTCGTGGGGATGGGTTGCGGTCGGCTGATATTTGATCAAACATGGAGTTGCCCCGGTCACAGTATGGCCCCGGCGGGCTTACGACAACCCCTCGTCGTCGCGTCGGCCAGATCAGCCGGAAAGGCCTCGGATTCTGATGAATGCCCCCGCTCGCACGCGCCCGTCGGGCGCGGTGCGCCGCGAGCAGCTCTCCGACGAGGTCGCCGCCCGGCTGCGGGCCGAGATCATGACCGGGACGTTGCGGCCGGACACCTTCATCCGGCTCGACGAGACCGCCGCCCGGTTGGGGGTCAGCATGATGCCGGTGCGCGAGGCGCTGCGCACACTGCGCGGCGAGGGCATGGTCGAGCTGGAACCCCACCGCGGCCACCGGGTGGTTCCGCTGAGCCGTGCCGACATCGAGGACATCTTCTGGCTCCAGGCGACCATCGCCCGGGAACTCGCCGCCACCACGGCACGGCGGATCACCGATGAGCAGATCGACGAGCTGGTCGAGCTGAACGCCCAGCTGGCCGCCGCGGCCGTCGCGCACGACCCGGACCACGTGGCGCAGTGCGAGTTCGCCTTCCACCGTGCGTTCAACCGGGCCAGTGGACGGATCAAGCTGGCGTGGTTCCTGTTGCACGCCGCCCGCTACCTGCCTCCCGAACTCTTCGCCACCGACGAGGGGTGGGCCGCCGGGGCAGTCGCCAGCCATGACGCATTGATCGGGGCGCTGCGCCGCCACGACGTCACGACCGTCGTCGATCTCACCGAGGGGCAGTTCACCGACGGCCTGGACCGGTTGTTCGCCTATCTGGATCGGGTCGGGCGCTGGGAGTAGGAGCCCCGCCCGCAGGGCGTCAGCCGGCGGCCAGCTGCTCGGCGCGGGCCTTGAGGTTGTCGGCCAGGTATTCCAACGTGTCGTTGACGGCCTTCTTCACCATCTGCTTGGGGATCGGCATGGTGGTCTCCACATCCAGGTCCACGGTCAGCAGCGAGGTGGGGCCCATCGGCACCACCGAGAACTTCTGCTCCTGCTTGGAGAAGAAGTCGCCCTGCTGCAGCATCGTGTAGATCTGGTTCTCCCCGGGGTAGTACACCGCGGTGATGAAGGTGCCCGACTGGCCCTGCACGACGACGTCGAGGCGTAGCTGGCTCGGGCGGCCGTCGTTGTACCGGGCGAGCACCCAGCACCCCTTGATCTCCTCGTTCCAGTGCGGGTACGCCTCGAAATCGGCGACGATCCCCATGATCGTCTCGGCGGAGGCGGCAACCTCCACGGTCTTGCTCACCAGCGGCATCGGACGAGCATATCGTCAGAGTTCGGCGTGAAGATCCCGTGTGTCGGCGTCGACCTCGACCCCCAGCGGCGAGGCCTGCCGGACGGCGTCGTCGCGGATCAGACCGCGCAGCAACGCGGTGCTGAACTCGACGGCGATCTCCTGCGCGGTACGCCGGCCGTGGGGGCGCAACCAGCGGTAGGACCCGAGCGTCATCCCGATGTAGCCCAGCGCCAGCACGTGGGAGTCGCAGTCGTAGAGCTCGCCGCTGGCGATGCCCCGGTCGATCACGTCGCGGACGTGTTCGTAGACCTGGGCTTCCTTCTCCCGGATGTAGGCCACCTGTTCCTCGGTGAACCACTCGGTGATGTAGGGGCCCTCCTGGAAGTACACCGCGGCCCGTTCGATGTTGCCGGCGATGCCGACGAGCAGGCGCCGGGTGAAGTGGTAGATCATCTCGCGCGCCGAGGCCGACGGGTCGTCGTGCAGCGCGTCGACGGTGGCGTCGGCGGCGCCCTTGTAGATGTCGTAGAGGATCAGCGACTTGCTGGCGTAGTAGTGGTACACCGTGGCCTTGTTGAGCCCGACGGCGTCGGCCACGTCGTCCATCCGGGTGCCGTGGTAGCCGCGGGCGGCGAACAACTTGGTGGCCACAGCCAGCAGTTCCTCGCGCCGGGACATCCCGTTGGTCGTGACGGTTTCAGACATGGCGACTCACTATAGGCAGGCCTGGGCCGTGCAGCGGCCCACTAACTGGTTGGTTCAGTCTAGGCCGATGCCCTGTCGCCGCGGGGGCGGCGGGTCTAGACTCGGCCTCTGAGCCCTGCAGGCGAGAGGTGATGACGTGGACCCGAACCCGGATTACGACGCTAGCGACGAGTTGGAGTACGGCATCAACTGGTTCGCCTGGATTCTGCGCGGTGTCTACCCGCCCCCCGCCTATCCGCCGGTCTGACCGTCGCGGTCGTCGGCTGCGGCACCCGGGTGCCCGGCACGACCGAACCAGCGCCGGGGCACCCGTTCCGCGATGGCCCTGATGCCGCGCGCCGAGGTGCGCGCGATCGTGGTCGCCTCGCCCCGTAGCCGGCCGGCATGCGCAGCGAGTCCGGTGGCCCGGTCGCGCACGTCCTGACGCCAGTCACGCGGCGGCACCGGCTCGCGGTCCGGTGGCCAGACGATGGGCGGCTCCACAGCCACGGCGACTGGGGCGTGCAGCAGCGGGCGGCTTTCCTCGCCGTAGTGCTCACCGCACTTTCCGCAGCGCACCTCGTAGCGGGTGACCGGCGAGGCCTGTTCGGACACCGTCTCGATGAAGACGTAGTCCGCCATCGACACACATCGCGGGCACCGCGCCAACCCACGTTCCACGACCATGTTCACACTGGCCATCGTGCGGGGCGCGACACGCGGCGCGCACCAGGGGCAGAGATCTCGATGCCGGATCGGTGCCGTTTCGAGACCTGCTGCGCTAGATGTACTGCCCAGGCAGGTTGGTCAACCTTGTGATGGGTGGGACCTTCCCAATTGCTGAGTGTTGCCGGTGGTGATTGTAGGTGTGCAGCCATGCCGGTAGCGCGGATCGCCTGGCCCGTTC
>JAXHTL010000059.1:0-23309 GCA_034190095.1 Actinomycetota bacterium | reverse complement strand
TGGTTCCGGGGACCGTGCTGGAGAACCTGGAGCTGTTCGGGCCCATCCCCGACCTCGCCGCGGCATGCCGCGCAGCGTGCTTCGACGCTGTCCTCGACGAGCTGCCCGACGGCCTGCACAGCAGGGTCGGGCGCGGCGGGGTGGGCCTGTCGCTCGGGCAGCGCCAGCGGCTGGGACTGGCCCGGGTCCTCGGCTCCCCCGCCCCGGTGCTGATGTTCGACGAGCCGACCGCACATCTGGACGGCCCCACCGAAGCCCGGGCGCTGCGCGCCATCGCCGAACGGGCCCGCCACGGCGCGACCGTCCTCGTCGTCGGACACCGTGATCCGGTGTTGGCGATCGGCGATGACGTCGTCGAGTTCGGAGTGGACCTGGGGGGTGTCGGTGTCGCACGCTGAGTCCCTCCGGCTGGCCTGGTCACTGCTGCGGCCCCGGTTTCCCCGCGTGGCGATGGCCATCACGTTCGGGGTGTTGTCGCTGGGCAGCGCGCTGGCGCTGGCCGCGGTGTCGGCGTGGCTGATCACCCGGGCCTGGCAGATGCCCCCGGTACTGCAGCTGACCGTCGCGGTGGTCGCGGTGCGCGCACTCGGTATCTCCCGCGGCGTGCTGGGCTACTGCGAGCGGCTGGCCTCACACGACACCGCGTTGCGCGCTGCCGGCAACGCCCGCGAACAGCTGTTCTCCCGGCTGGCCGCCGGGCCGGTGGAGGCGGTCATGCGCCGGCACAGCGGCGATCTCGTCGCGCGCATCGGCGCCAGTGTCGACGAGCTGGCCGACGTGGTGGTGCGCGCCGTGGTCCCGATCGGTGTGGCCGCCGTGCTCGGGCTGGCTGCCGTCACGCTCATCGGGGTGATCTCGGTGCCGGCCGCTGCCGTGCTGGCGGTGGCCATGCTGGTCGCCGGCGTCCTGGCGCCGGCGCTGGCCGCGCGGGCCGCCGCCGCCGCGGAGAATCTCGCCGACGAGCACCGCGCCCAACGCGACACCGCCACCATGCTGGCCCTCGAGCACGCCGCGGAACTGCGGGTCAGCGGCCGCCTCGCCGGTGTCATCGAGGCCGCGGGCGACGAACAACGCCGATGGGGTCACGCCATCGACCGGGCTGCCGCGCCCGCCGCAGTGGCCGCGGCAGCCCCGACGGCCGCCATCGGGGTCAGCGTGCTGGCCGCGGTTCTCGCCGGGGTCGCGCTGGCCGACACCGTGGCCCCGACAACCGTGGCGATCCTGATGCTGGTGCCGCTGTCGGCGTTCGAAGCCACCGCCGCCCTGCCCGGTGCCGCTGTCGCGCTCATGCGAGCGCGCATCGCCGCCGGGCGCCTCGGGGCGCTCACCGACCCGGGCGAGGACGACGACGCCCGCCGGCCGAGCGCGCCCGCCCTCGAGCTGAACCCGGGCGCCCGGATCGCGGTCATCGGCCCCAGCGGCAGCGGCAAGACGACCCTGTTGATGCGCACCGCGGGCCTGCTACCCGGTTCGGGCCCGCCGGCCGGAGTGTTCTTCGCCGAGGACGCCCACCTGTTCTCCACCACGGTGCGTGACAACCTGCTCGTCGTGCGCGGTGACGCCACCGACGACGAGATCCGCGCCGCCCTGTCCCGGGTCGGGCTGCGTGCGTGGTTGGACGGGCTGCCCGACGGCTTGTCGACCGTGCTCGTCGGCGGAGCCGCGGCGGTGTCGGCGGGTCAGCGTCGCCGGCTGTTGCTGGCCCGGGCGCTGCTCTCGACCGCGCCCGCCGTGCTGCTCGACGAGCCGACCGAGCATCTCGACGCATCCGACGCCGACCGCGTACTGGCCGATCTGCTCACCCCCGGGGGGTTCTTCTCCGCCGAGCGCACGGTCGTCGTCGCCACCCACCACCTGCCCGCGGATGCCCGCTGCCGCACCATCGACCTGGCCGCCGGCGGGTAGTCTCACCGGCATGAGCGAACCGCCACAACCGCCCCAGTACGGCGCGTACCCGGGCGGCTATCCCCCGCCTCCGCCGCAGCCCTACGGCGGCTATCCCGGCTATCCCGGCTACTCGGGTTATCCGCCGCCTCCCCCGGCCGCGCCCAAGAACGGGCTGGCCATCGCGGCGCTGATCCTCGCGATCATCGGGCTGCTGCTGTGCTGGTCGGTGGTGGGCGGCGTCATCCTGGGCCTGTGCGCGGTCATCCTCGGGTTCCTCGGACGGGGGCGGGTCAAGCGCGGCGAGGCCGACAACGGCGGCGTCGCGATCGCCGGCATCGCGCTCGGGTTCGTCTCCATCGTCGCCGGGCTGGTCTTCATCGCGATCTACATCGGGCTGTTCGCCTCGGTCGGAGGCACCGACTACATCGACTGCGTCACCCGCGCAGGCTCTGATCAGCAGGCCATCCAGGAATGCGCCGACCAGTTCACCCAGCGCGTCGAGGACGAGTTCTCCGTCACGCTGTCGCCGCCGCCTACCCCGTAGCGCGTCCCGGGAAGTGTTTGACGATGCCTTCCTGGACCACGGTGGCCAGCAGCTGACCCGCCTGGTCGAAGAAATGGCCGGTGCCCAGGCCGCGGGACTCCGCGGCGACCGGTGACGTCGTCGAGTACAACACCCACTCGTCGAACCGCAGCGGCCGGTGGAACCACACCGAATGGTTGGTCGTCACCGCGAAGATCCGGTCGTGCCCCCAGGACAGACCGTGGGTGGTGATGATCGAATCCAGCACCGTGGTGTCCGAGGAGTACACCAGCGCCGCGGCGTGCAGGACCGGGTCGTCGGGCATGACGCCGTGCGCCTTCATCCACACCCGGTTGTGCTCCAGACGCTGCCCCTTGTCCCGCATGATCCAGGCCGGGTCGTTGGTGTAGCGCCATTCGATCGGGTGCAGTGCGTTGACGAAGTGCGGAACCACGTCTTCGTAGCCGCGCAGCAGATCGCCCAGCGGCGGCACCCGCAGCGGATCGTCGAGGTGCGGGGCCGGCACGCCGTGCTCGAGCCCGCGCCCACCGGCCAGGTAGGACACCATCGCGCTGGTCAGCAGCTGACCCTTCTGCATCACGTCGACCCGCCGGTTGGCGAAGCGGCGCTCGTCACGCAGCCGCACCACGTGGAACTCCAGATCCAGGTTCGGGTCGCCGCCGGCGATGAAGTGCACCGACATCGCGCTGGGTGGCACCGGATACTTCAGGCTGCGCCCGGCGGCGACGAACGCCTGCGCCATCATCTGGCCGCCGAACGTGCGCACCGGGTTCCTACTCGGGTGCACACCCAGGTAGGTGTCGTCGTCGAGCTGCTCGAGGTCCAGGATCGCCAGCAGTTCCTCGTAGTCGGCCTGTGACGACAACCCGTTACCTCCAGTCGCTAGACGTCGTCCTCCCCGATGCGGTGGACATGGATCAGATTGGTGGAGCCTACTGTGCCCGGCGGAGCGCCCGCGACGATGACCACCAGATCGCCGCGCTTGTAGCGGCCCATGTCGAGCATCGACCTGTCCACCTGGCGGATCATGCCGTCGGTGGTCTCGATGTGCGGAACGATGAACGTCTCCGTGCCCCAGGTCAGCGCGAGCTGGCTGCGCACCTCCGGCAGCGCGGTGAACGCCAGCACCGGCAGGGGGGTGTGCAGCCGGGCCAGCCGGCGCACCGTGTCACCGGACTGGGTGAACGCCACCAGCGCCTTGGCGTCGAGGCGTTCACCGATGTCGCGGGCGGCGTAGGAGATCACCCCGCGTTTGGTCCGCGGGACGTGGGTCAGCGGTGGGGCCGCGACCGAGTTCTCCTCCACCGCGCAGACGATGCGCGCCATCGTCTTGACCGTCTCGAACGGGTACTTGCCGACCGAGGTCTCCCCGGAGAGCATCACCGCGTCGGCGCCGTCGAGGACCGCGTTGGCGACGTCGGACGCCTCGGCCCTGGTCGGCCGCGAGTTCTCGATCATCGATTCCAGCATCTGGGTGGCCACGATGACGGGCTTGGCGTTCTCCCGCGCCATCTGGATGGCCCGCTTCTGCACCAGCGGGACCTCCTCGAGTGGAAGCTCGACACCCAGGTCACCGCGGGCGACCATGATGGCGTCGAACGCCAGCACGATGGCCTCGAGGTTGTCGATGGCCTCCGGCTTCTCCAGCTTGGCGATCACCGGCACCCGCCGCCCGACCCGATCCATCACCTCGTGGACCAGTTCGACATCGGCGGGCGAGCGCACGAACGACAGCGCGATCAGGTCGACCCCGAGACGCAGCGCGAACTCGAGATCCTCGATGTCCTTCTCCGACAGCGCGGGCGCCGAGACGTTCATCCCGGGCAGCGACATCCCCTTGTTGTTGCTGACCTTGCCACCCTCGGTGACCGAACAGACCACGTCGTTGCCGTCGATGTGCTCGACGACCAGCGCCACGTTGCCGTCGTCGACGAGGACCCGATCGCCGGGCGTGGCGTCCTCGGCGAGGCGCTTGTAGGTGGTCGACACCCGGTCGTGGTTGCCTTCGCAATCCTCCACGGTGATCCGCACGGTCTCGCCGTTGGCCCAGAAGGTGGGGCCGTCGGCGAACCGGCCCAGCCGGATCTTGGGTCCTTGCAGGTCGGCAAGGATTCCGACGGCATGCCCGGTGACGTCGGACGCGGCCCGGACGCGTTTGTAGTTGGCTTCGTGGTCGGAGTAGTCACCGTGGCTGAAATTCAGCCGGGCGACATCCATTCCAGACTCCACCAGCCGTCTGACTGCCTCCTCGGAGGCGGTGGCGGGGCCCAGCGTACAGACGATCTTTCCGCGTCTAGTCACGGTGTTTGAGCATAGTCTCGAATCGATTCAGACGACGGCCAGCGGGAGCGTACCCGGCCTGACCGGGGACGGGAGTTCCGACTCACCCATCAGGTAGGTGTCCACGGCGTTGGCCGCGCTGCGCCCCTCGGCGATCGCCCACACGATCAGCGAGGCGCCGCGGTGCGCGTCTCCACAGACGAACACGCCCGGCGAGTCGGTCTGCCAGTCCTGTCCACACGGCACGGTGCCACGCCGGCTCAGCGTGATTCCGAGGCCGTCGAGCAGCTCCATCCGTTCGACACCCTCGAAACCGATCGCCAGCAACGCGAGGTCGCACGGGATCTCCAGGGACTCGCCGACCGGGCTGATCCTGCGCCGGCCCGATTCGTCGCGCTCGACCTTCACCTCGGCGATCTCCATGGCGCGCAGGTTGCCCTGGTCGTCGCCGAGGAACCGTTGCACCGCCACCTGATAGCGCCGGTCCCCGCCCTCGGCGTGCGCCGGTGACAGCCGGGTGCGCAGCACGATGGGCCACATCGGCCACGGGGTGCGCGAGTCGTCCCGGTACTCGGGGGGTTCGGGGTTGTAGTCGAGCTGGGTGACCGACTTGGCGCCCTGGCGGTGCGCGGTGCCCAGGCAGTCGGCGCCGGTGTCGCCGCCACCGATGATCACGACGTGCTTGTCCTTGGCCGAGATCTCGCTGGCGCCGTCGCCTTCACATTCCTTGTTCGCCGGGACCAGGTGCTCCATCGCCAGGTGCACGCCGTTGAGCTCGCGGCCCTCGACGTCGTTGTCCCGGGCCCGCAGCGCCCCGACCGCCAGCACGACGGCATCGTGCTGGGCGCGTAGCTGCTCGATCGGAACGTCGACGCCGACTTCGCAATCGGTGACGAACCGTGTTCCCTCAGCACGCATCTGGGCCAGCCGCTGGTTGAGGACGCCCTTCTCGAGCTTGTACTCGGGGATGCCGTAGCGCATCAGCCCGCCGATGCGGTCGTCGCGCTCGTAGACCGTGACGTCGTGGCCGGCCCGGGTGAGTTGCTGGGCGGCAGCCAGCCCGGCCGGGCCCGACCCGACGACGGCCACCCGCTTACCGGTGGAAATGGCCGCCGGCTGCGGCTCCACGATGCCGTCCATCCACGCCTGGTCGGCGATGGTCTGCTCGATGCGCTTGATGGTCACGCTTCCGCCGGTCTGCTGCTCGGAGATCGACAGCACACAGGCCGCTTCGCACGGGGCCGGGCACAACCGTCCGGTGAACTCCGGGAAGTTGTTGGTCGCGTGCAGGCGGTCGCTGGCGGCGTCCCAGCGTCCCCGGCGCACCAGGTCGTTCCACTCCGGGATCAGGTTGCCCAGTGGACATCCCGCGGTTCCGGAGTGGCAGAACGGGATTCCGCAGTCCATGCAGCGCCGCGCCTGCTGGGACACCTCGCCGGCACGCTCGTGCGGATCCTGACGCTCGTAGACTTCGCGCCAATCCCCGACCCGCTCGTCGACCGGCCGCTTGGCCGCCTCGACCTTGTGCACCTCGAGGAATCCATGCGGATCAGCCACGGCTCGCCTCCATGATCGCTGCGTCGACGTCTCGGCCCTCGGCCTTGGCCATCCGGGTGGCCTCGAGCACACGCTGGTAGTCCAGTGGCATCACCTTGGTGAACTGGGCGCTGCGCCTGGGCCAATCGGAGAGCACCGAGTTCGCCACGGTACTGCCGGTGTGGTGGGCATGCTGGGCGACCACCTCACGCAGCCACGTCAGGTCCTCGGAGTCCAGGCGCTGCAGGTCCACCATCGTGGTGTTGACCCGCCGCGGGTCCAGCCCCAGCACGAACGCGATACCACCGGACATGCCCGCCGCCATGTTGCGACCCACCTTGCCGAGCACCACCACCCGGCCGCCGGTCATGTACTCGCAGGCGTGGTCACCGACGCCCTCGACGACGGCCAGCGCCCCGGAGTTCCGCGCGGCGAACCGCTCCCCGACCTTGCCGCGCAGGAAGACCTCGCCGGAGGTCGCGCCGTAGAGCAGGGTGTTGCCGGCGATCACGTTGTCCTCGGGCAGGAACAGCACGTCGTCCTGGGGCTTGACGATGACCCGTCCGCCGGAAAGGCCCTTGCCCACATAGTCGTTGGCGTCACCGATCAACTCGAGCGTGATGCCGGGCGGCAGGAAGGCGCCGACCGACTGTCCCGCCGACCCGGTGAGGGTTACGTGGATGGTGTCGTCGGGCAGGCCCTGTGCCCCGTAGCGCCGGGTGACCTCACTGCCCAGCAGTGTGCCGACGGTGCGGTTGACGTTGCGGACCGGCAGCTCTAGGCGTACCGGGTGGGCGTCCTCGAGCGCGCCTTCGGCCAGTTGGATCAGCGTGCGGTCCAGGGCCAGGTCCAGACCGTGGTCCTGGTCGCGGATGCGGCGGCGCTGCGCCTCGGCACCGCCGTACGGGTCGGCCGGCACCGCGAAGATCGGCGCCAGGTCGAGCCCTTTGCTCTTCCAGTGCGCCACCCCCTCGGCCGTGTCGAGCAGTTCGGCGTGCCCGACCGCCTCGTCGATGCTGCGGAATCCGAGCTCGGCCAAGTATTTCCGGATGTCCTCGGCGATGAACCGGAAGAAGTTCTCCACGAACTCGGGCTTGCCGTTGAACCGGGCCCGCAGTTCCGGGTTCTGGGTGGCCACCCCGACCGGGCAGGTGTCGAGATGGCAGACCCGCATCATGATGCAGCCAGAGACCACCAACGGCGCGGTGGCGAAACCGTACTCCTCGGCGCCGAGCAGCATGGCCACCACGACGTCGCGCGCGGTGCGCATACCCCCGTCACACTGCACGGTGATGCGGTCCCGCAGGCCGTTGAGCATCAGGGTCTGCTGCGTGTCGGCCAGACCGATCTCCCACGGCGCCCCGGCGTGTTTGAGGCTGGTCAACGGCGCAGCCCCGGTCCCTCCGTCGTAGCCGGAGATCAGCACGACATCGGCATGCGCCTTGGACACCCCGGCCGCGACCGTGCCCACGCCGACGGAGCTGACCAGCTTGACGTGGATCCGGGCGTCGGCGTTGGCGTTCTTCAGATCGTGGATCAGCTGGGCGAGATCCTCGATGCTGTAGATGTCGTGGTGCGGCGGCGGCGAGATCAGGCCCACCCCGGGCGTCGAGTGCCGCGTCTTGGCGATGTTCGGGTACACCTTGTAGCCCGGGAGCTGCCCGCCCTCACCGGGTTTGGCGCCCTGAGCCATCTTGATCTGGATGTCGCTGGCGTTGACCAGGTAGTCGCTGGTCACGCCGAACCGGCCGGAGGCCACCTGCTTGACGGCACTGCGGCGCTGCGGATCGTAGAGGCGGTCGACGTCTTCGCCGCCCTCACCGCTGTTCGAGCGGCCACCGATGTTGTTCATCGCGACCGCCATCGTCTCGTGAGCCTCCGCGGAGATCGACCCGTAGCTCATCGCGCCGGTGTTGAACCGGGTCACGATCGACTCGACCGGCTCGACCTCCTCCAGCGGTACGGGGGGCCGCACCCCGGTCTTGAGTTCGAACAGCCCGCGCAGCGCACCCCCTTGCCGAGCCAGCCGGTTCACTTCCTCGGAGTACTTCTCGAAAACCTCCGACTGACGGGTTCGGGTCGAATGCTGCAGCAGGAACACCACTTCCGGAGTGAACAGGTGCAGTTCGCCGTCCCGGCGGAACTGGTACTCCCCGCCCACCGACAGGCGCCGGTGCGCCCGTTCGGTGGGGTTCTCCGGGTAGGCCCGACGATGCCGGAACTTGACCTCTTCGGCGATGACGTCCAGGCCGATGCCGCCGAGCTGCGTCGGCGTCTTGGTGAAGTACTCGTCGATGACGTCCTTGTCGATGCCGACGGCCTCGAAGACCTGGGCGGCGGTGTAGGACGCGACCGTGGAGATGCCCATCTTGCTCATCACCTTCATCACGCCCTTGCCCAGCGCTTTGGTGTAGTTGCGCACAGCCGTGGACGTCTCGATTCCGGTGAGCTCACCTTCGCGGATGAGGTCCTCGATGGATTCGAAAGCCAGGTAGGGGTTCACCGCGGCGGCACCGAAGCCGATCAGCATCGCGATGTGGTGCACTTCGCGGGCGTCGCCGCTCTCGACGACCAGCGCCACCTTCAGCCGCTCTTTGGTCCGGACCAGGTGGTGGTGCACTGCCGACACCGCCAGCAAGGACGGGATGGGCGCCTTGGTGTGATCGGAGTCGCGATCCGAGATGATCAGGGTGCGGGCGCCTTTGGCGATCGCGTCGGATGCGCGGTGCCGCAGTTCCTCGATCGCCTCGGCCAACCCGTCGCCGCCGCGTTCGACGTCGTAGAGTCCGCGCAGGACCGCCGCCCGCAGACCCGGATAGTCCCCGCTGTCGTTGATGTGGACGATCTTGTTGAGTTCGTCGTTGTCGAGCACCGGCCAGCCCAGCACGATCTGGCGACACGACGCCGCCGACGGTTCCAGCAGGTTCTCCTCGGGCCCCATGATCCGGGCCATCGAGGTGACGACCTCTTCGCGGATGGCGTCCAACGGCGGGTTGGTCACCTGGGCGAACAACTCGACGAAGTAGTCGTAGAGCAGCTTGGAGCGTTGCGACAGCACCGCCGCGGGGGTGTCGGTTCCCATCGAACCCAGCGGCTCGGCTCCTGATGCGGCCATCGGGGTCAGCAGGATCCGGAGATCTTCTTCGGTGTAGCCGAAGGCCACCTGACGGCGCACCACCGATTCGTGGTTGGGCTGTATGCGGGCGGGCTCGGGCAGCGACTTGAGGTCGAGCAGTCCGGCATGCAGCCATTCACCGTAGGGTTCGGCGGCCGACAGCTGCTCCTTGACCTCGTCGTCGGAGACGATGCGGCCTTCGGCAGTGTCGATCAGGAACATCTTGCCGGGTTGCAGCCGGCCCTTGGCGACGACCTGGGCGGACGGCACATCCAGCACGCCGCTCTCGCTGGCGAGGATGACGCGGTCGTCGATGGTGCGCCACCAGCGTCCCGGCCTCAGCCCGTTGCGGTCCAGCACTGCCCCGACCAGGGTGCCGTCGGTGAAGGTGACACAGGCCGGGCCGTCCCACGGCTCCATCAGGCAGCCGTGGAACTGCCAGAACGCCCGCTCCTGCGGCTCCATCGTGGCGCTGTTCTCCCACGCCTCGGGGATCATCATGAGCACCGCGTGCGGGAGGTCCCGGCCGCCGAGGTGGAGCAGTTCGAGGACTTCGTCGAAGGACGCCGAGTCGGAGGCCCCCGACGTGCAGATCGGCGAGAGCCTGCTCAGGTCGCCCGGGATCTTGGCGCTGGCCAGCATGGCCTCGCGGGCGCGCATGCGGTTGCGGTTGCCCCGCACCGTGTTGATCTCACCGTTGTGAGCCACGAATCGGAACGGGTGCGCCAGCGGCCAGGACGGAAAGGTGTTGGTGGAGAAGCGGCTGTGCACGATCGCGATGGCGCTTCTGCAACGCTCGTCGCGAAGGTCCGGAAAGTATTGCGGCAGCTGCATTGTGGTGAGCATGCCCTTGTAGACCATGGTCCGGCCGGACAGCGACGGGAAGTAGACCCCGCTGTGCTCGGCCCGCTTGCGCAGCGGGTACACGCGCCGGTCGAGGTCGATCCCGCTGGGGCGGGCTCCGTTGTATTCGGGTGCGGCCACGAACAGCTGCGACATGTAGGGCATGCAGCCCAGCGCGGTCTCGCCCACCTCGGCGCCGTCGGGGTCGACCGGAACTTCGCGCCAGCCCAGGACCTCGAGACCTTCCTCGGCAGCGATTCCTTCGACGGTGTCGCAGGCGGCCGCCCTTTCGGCGGGGTCCTGCGGCAGGAAGCAGATGCCCGCGGCGAACGTGCTGGCACCGTCGTCGGCCGGCGCCGGCAACGGGAAGTCGACAACGGCGGCGAGCAGGTCGACCGGCAGTTGGATCAGGATCCCGGCACCGTCACCGCTGTTGGGTTCGGCGCCCGCAGCCCCTCGGTGCTCGAGGTGCTCGAGTGCCACCAATCCGTCGGCGACGATGGAGTGCGAGCGCCGGCCCTGGATGTCGGTGACCATGGCAACACCGCAGGAGTCCGCTTCGTTCTCCGGGTCGTACAAACCTTGGGGTTCGGGCAGTGCCGAAAACAGCATGAAAGGCGCACCTCCGCGGTCCTGAGATCAAGATCAGGGACGGCGCCGGCCCGTCGGTCGAGTGTAACAGCGGGCGGGGTCGCTCACCCGTCGAGAATGGTCGGGACCAGCGGGAATCCAGGCAGGTTACGCACGACCGTCCACGTCACCGCAGTGACGATGACGACCGCGAACAGCGGGGTGTTCGCAGTGGACTTTCCCTGGTACCGGCGCAGCAACATCCACGCTAACAGCAGGGGCAGCCCGATGAGAACGAACGCGTTGTCGACGAACGCCGCGGCCAGATCGCCGTGCAGCAGGTCATGGGTCATCCGCAGACCGCCGCAGGCCGGACACAGCCAACCTGTGAGCGTCAAGAAGGGGCACGGCGGAAACACGAAGCCCGGACTGTGCGGATCTCCCAGGCCGACATAGGCGAGCCCGCCCACCACGGCGGCACCCGCGCCGGCGACGGCCAGCGAGCGGTTGCGGGTGCCGGCTGGCGGGTTAGGTGCCATCGCGCAACGGGCGCCCCGCCGGGTCACGGACCTTGTCGGTGAGAATCAGGACGGCGTCGATGATTCCCCAGATGACGGCACCGAGGCCACAGGTGATGAGGCCGACGATGAGCTGGATGACGCCGAGCTTCGTGTCCCCCAGGTAGATGCGGCCGATGCCGACGAGCCCGAACAACCCGATCAGCTGGAGCAGCCCCGCGACCACCTTCGATTTCTCCGAGAACGGCTCGCCGGTCACCGGATGGCGGCCGTACGGCGCGCTGGGATCGGTGTAGCCCGGCGGGTAGGGACCCACCGGCGGCGGATAACCCCACGGCGGTGGCGGATAGCCGGATTGCTGCGGCTGTGGATAGCCGGACTGCGGCGGCGGAGGCGGGTACGAGTTCCCCTCATTGCCGGTGAAATGGGGCTCGGTCATGCCACAAGGATGCCAGAGCCGACGCGGGCTCAGAAGGGTGGCGGTTCGTAGGTTGCTGCGAGCCAGGCTTGGTGGTCGCGTTCGGCTTGGGCGTTGAGGTCCAGGCGCGCGCGGCGTTCGCGGTTGATGCGGGCGCGGCGGTCCTGTTCACGGGTGGTGGCACGCCGGGGCATCATCGCGCTGCGATACGGGGATGGATCGGTGTCTGTGGGTGGTGTGGCCAGTGCCGTGGTGGGGGTGGCCAGGGCCGGGAACAGCGCCCCGCCGTGCGCGTCGGTGGTGTAGCTGTGGCCGGTGGGGGCGGTGACCACGATGGTGCCGTCGGGGCGCTGCTGATCGGTCCAGCCGCGCGGCCCGGTGTAGAAGGTCTTGAGCAGGTGGTGGGTGCGGCAGTAGTGCTTGAGATCTGAGGCATGGGTGGGCCCGGCCGGCCAGGGCTGCGTGTGGTCGATATCGCAGTCGGCGACCGGGGCGTCGCAGCCCGGCCAGCGACAGGTCAGATCCCGCCAGCGCAGGAAATCAGCCAACCCGGCCGAGGGGCGGTAGCCCGGCTCCGGTACCGCGCCGGGCAGCCGCACCGCGGTGAGCCTCGCCTGCGCGGCGGCCTGGCGCACCGACTCGGCGGGCAGCACCCCGAACCCGGGCAGATAGCCCGGACTCGCGCCGGTCCCCTCGACGGTGCCCTGTTCGGCGAGCAGATGGACCACGATCTGGGCCGCACTGTCACCGACGGCGCGGGCCGGGCAATCGGGATCGGGACACTGGCAGGCCAGCGAGGCCTCCCAGCGGCCCATCGCCCCGCAGGCATCGGCGCGGCGTTGGGCGGTGGTGCGCGGATCATCAGGGCACACGGTGGCCGCGATCGCGGTCAGCCGCGCCTCGAACGCCGCGGCATCCACCGCGCCCAGCGCCCCGCCGAGTAGCGCCATCCCCGCGGCGGTCGGGTGGGCATCGACATCGACGTAGCGGTTCTCGGCCACCACCGGGGGCACGCGTTGCCCGGCCGGATCGAAGCTGGCGACCCAGCGGTCCAGCCGGTCCCGCAGCTTGGTCTCCGACAACCGGTTCCACCGCCCGATCCGGGCTGCCAGCGCCGCATCCAGTTCCCCGATGATCTCGTCATCGACGTTGTCGGTGCGCGCGATCACCACACGCACCACCCGGTAGTCGATGTCCCCGGCGGCGAACACCTCAGCCACTCGGGGCAGGCGCTCGAACAGCGACACCGCCATGCGCACCTGCGCCCCCGCCCGCGAGCGGCTGATGTTCTGCGCAGCCGACACCTCGGCGGCAACCGCCTCGAACACATCGGTGGCCCAGAACTGGGCGTCGGCGTAGTCACGACAACGCTGGGCATACAACCGCGCCACCGCCCCCAGCCGTGCCGCGATCGCCGCCGACTCCGCACGCACCGACGAGGCCATCTCCTCGATGCACCCCGCCGCCTCATCGGAATCGAACACCTGTTCGATGATGCCAGGGGGGTCCGACACGATCGGCCGGCTCCGGGGACCGCCTGGTCCTACCTCGTCAACGGTTGCGGCGGCGCCGAAGCCACTGACGAACTCTGCCCCCTGGCTCGGAATCGTCCTCCCGTGGCGTCGTTTCCGCACCGCGCGGCGCATCGGTGTCGCCACCTTCGGTGCCATCGCCGTCGGTTCGGTCATCCTCGCCGGCGACCTCTTCGACTAGCTCCTCAGCCTCGACCTCACCGGCAACAGCCTCCCCGTGAACAACCGAGGCCTCCTGAGCAGCAGCCGCCACCTCATCACCGTCCACCGACCCCAGACCGGCCTCCGGCTCCGGCTCATCACTCACCGACTCGCCGGCACCCGCACCGGCGACCTCCTCGACAAGCTCCTCAGCCTCGACCTCACCGGCAACAGCCTCCCCGTGAACAACCGAGGCCTCCTGAGCAGCAGCCGCCACCTCATCACCGTCCACCGACCCCAGACCGGCCTCCGGCTCCGGGTCGCCCCCGGCCGATTCCTCGAGGTCGGGGCTGACGTCCCAGACGCCCGCCATCGCGTCTGCGGCGAGCTCGAGCTGCTCGGCCAGTTCTGCGTCGGCCTGCGCATCGAAAAGCGGCATCCGGCGCACAGGCCTCCCGACGGGCTCGGCACCCTCGGTCTCCTCGGCGAGCGCGTCGGCTTCGGCCTCGCCCTCGACCGCGGCGTCGTGGACAACCTGAGCCTCCTGGGCGGCAACCGCCAGCTCGTCGGGTTCGACAGCACCGACACCGGCCACGGACCTGCCGGTGTGCGCGGCCAACGCCTCGGCAGCCATCGCCTCCGCAGCCTGCTCGAGCGCAGCTGCCAGTTCGACGTCAGGGTCCTCCTCGGCCTGCTCGGCCAGCTCCTGGGCCTGGTCTGCTCCCCGGAGAGCCTCGTCGTGGACGGCCGGCGCCTCCTCGACCGCCGCAGCCACCTCGTCCGGCTCCACATCGCCGAGGCCCGACTCGGGCTCGGTGGAGCCCGGCTCGTCGCCGCCCGACGCCGGCGGGGACTCCGACTCGGCGGCCTTGGCCGCGGCGACAACGCCCGCCCCGGAGGCGACGGTCACGTCCTTGACGACTTCTTCGACCCCGGATTCCCCGGAGGCCGTCCCACGCAGGGTTTCCGGAGCCTCGCGGCCCTTGGGTGCGGCCATGATGTAGACGACGGCACCGATGAACACGAAGGTGGCGGTGAACGAGTTGATCCGGATACCGGCGAGCAGCTGCGCTTCGTCACTGCGCATCAGTTCGATCCAGAACCTGCCCAGGCAGTACCCCGCGACATACATCGCGAACAGCCGCCCGTGCCCGATCCGCCACCGGCGGTCGATGATGATCAGCGCCGCGAAGATCAGCAGATTCCAGAGCAGCTCGTAGAGAAACGTCGGATGGACGATCGCCTCGAGCTGGCCGGTGGAGACGCCGTTCAGATTGTCCAGCGCACCGCTTGCGTTGCGCCGCTCGTAGATCTCCAGGCCCCACGGCAGCGTGGTCTCGCGGCCGTAGAGCTCCTGGTTGAAGTAGTTTCCGAGCCGGCCGATCGCCTGGGCCAGAACGATTCCCGGTGCGATCGCGTCACCGAACGCCGGCAACGGGATGCCGTGGCGCCGGCACGCGATCCAGGCGCCCACACCTCCCAGCGCGACCGCCCCCCAGATGCCGAGGCCGCCGTCCCAGATGCGTAGCGCGCCGACGAAGCCGGCGCCGTCCTCTCCGAAGTACTTCCGCCAGTCGGTGATGACGTGGTACAGCCGACCACCGACCAGCCCGAACGGCACGGCCCACAAGACGATGTCGTAGATGACCCCCGGTTCCCCACCGCGGGCGATCCACCGCCTGTCGCCGAGCAGCAACGCGACGATGATGCCGGTGATGATGAACAGGGCGTAGGCCCGGATCGGCAGCGGTCCGAGCTGCCAGACACCTTGGGCGGGACTCGGGATGTAGGCGAGAACCGTCGTCGTCACGCAGGGATCCTCTGCCGCACGCCCTCGGCGAGCTCGACCGTCAGTGCCTGCATCTCTGGAATGCCCACCTTGAGTGCCGACACCAGGGCCGACCCGACGATGACCCCGTCGGCGTAGGCCCCGATCTCGGCCGCCTGCTCGCGGGATCGCACACCCAGGCCGACCCCGACCGGGATGTCGGACACCTCTTTGATGCGGCGGACCAGCTCGGGCGCCATGTTGGAGACGGCGTCGCGCGCCCCGGTCACACCCATCGTCGAGGCCGCGTAGACGAACCCGCGGGTGGCCTGGACGGTCTCGGCGAGACGCTCGGGCGTCGACGACGGCGCCACCAGGAAAATCCGGTCCAGGTCGTGCGCCTCGGATGCGGCCAGCCACTCGTCGGCCTCGTCCGGGATCAGATCCGGGGTGATCATGCCCAGTCCGCCGGCCGAGGCCAGATCGCGGGCGAAAGCGTCGACACCCTTGCGCAGGACCGGGTTCCAGTAGGTCATGACCACCGCGCGGCCGCCGGCGTCGCTGATCGCCTCGACAGCCCGCAAGGCGTCATGGACCCGCACACCACCGCGCAACGCGACCTCGGTCGCCGCGGCGATGGTCGGGCCGTCCATGCCGGGATCGGAGTAGGCGATGCCGACCTCGATCACATCGCACCCGGAGTCGACCAGCGCGGTCATCGCCGAAATAGACGTCTGAACATCCGGGAAGCCGGTGGGCAGGTAGCCGATCAGCGCGGATCGGCCCTCGGCCCGGCACGTGTCGAACAGACCGGCGAGCCGGCTCATGTGCCGTCCTCCAGCAGACCGAACCACTTGGCCGCGGTCTCGACGTCCTTGTCGCCGCGCCCCGACAGGTTAACCAAGATCATCGAACCCGCTCCCAGCTCACGGCCCAGTTTCAGAGCGCCGGCCACGGCGTGCGCGGACTCGATGGCGGGAATGATCCCCTCGGTGCGGCTCAGCAGCGAGAAAGCGTCCATCGCCTCGGTGTCGGTGATCGGCTGATACTGCGCGCGGCCGATGTCCTTGAGCAGGGCGTGCTCGGGACCGACCCCGGGGTAGTCCAGACCTGCCGAGATCGAGTGCGACTCGATGGTCTGGCCGTCCTCGTCCTGCAGCAGGTAGGAGAACGACCCCTGGAATGCGCCCGGCGAGCCGCCGGTGAACGTGGCCGCGTGCCGGCCGGTCTCGACCCCGTCACCGGCCGCCTCGTACCCGACCAGCCGCACGCCCGGATCGTCGATGAACGCGTGGAAGATGCCGATGGCGTTGGAGCCGCCACCCACGCAGGCGGTCACCGCGTCGGGAAGCCGGCCGGCCTGATCGAGGATCTGGGCCCGCGCCTCGAGCCCGATGACCCGCTGGAAGTCACGCACCATCATCGGGAACGGATGCGGCCCGGCCGCCGTCCCGAAGCAGTAGTAGGTGGACTCCGCATTGGTGACCCAGTCACGGAACGTGTCGTTGATGGCGTCCTTGAGTGTCTTCGACCCGGACTCCACCGCCACCACGGTGGCCCCGAGCAGCCTCATCCGGGCCACGTTGAGTGCCTGGCGGGCGGTGTCCACGGCTCCCATGTAGATCACGCACTCGAGCCCCATCAGCGCGCAGGCGGTCGCCGTGGCCACCCCGTGCTGGCCGGCGCCCGTTTCGGCGATGACCCGCGTCTTGCCCATCTGGCGGGCCAGCAGAGCCTGGCCCAGCACATTGTTGATCTTGTGGGATCCGGTGTGGTTGAGGTCTTCTCGCTTCAGGAAGATCCGCGCGCCGCCGGCGTGGTCGCTGAGCCGTTCGGCTTCGTACAGCGGCGACGGCCGCCCGGCGTAGTGCCGTTGCAGGCGGTCGAGTTCGTCGAGGTAGTTCTGGTCGCCGCGGGCTTTCTCGTAGGCGGCGGTCACCTCCTCGATGACCGCCATCAGGGCCTCGGGGACGAACCGTCCGCCGTACACCCCGAAGTGTCCCCGGGGGTCCGGGTCGTGTGCGGTGGGCTCCGCGACCGCGGCGCTCGCGCGCGGCAGGTCCGGGCCGGTGACCTCAGCCACTTAACGCGAGGGTTTCGGGCACGACGGATGCGTACCGGCGGTGACCAGGTCGGCGACTGCACTGCGCGGGTCACCACTGGTGACCAGGCCCTCCCCGACCAGCACGGCGTCCGCGCCGGCCCCGGCGTAGGCCAGCAGGTCGGCGGTGCCGCGCACCCCCGACTCCGCGATCCGGATGACGTTGCTCGGCAGCCCCGGCGCGATCCTGGCGAAGCAGTCCCGGTCGACCTCGAGCGTCTTCAGATCACGTGCGTTGACCCCGATCACCGAGGCGCCGGCCTGCAGCGCACGGTCCGCCTCCTCCTCGGTGTGAACCTCGACCAGCGCTGTCATCCCCAACGACTCGGTGCGCTCCAGCAACGACACCAGCACGGGTTGCTCCAGCGCCGCGACGATCAACAGCAGCATGTCGGCGCCGTGCGCCCGAGCCTCGTGGATCTGGTAGGGCCGGACGATGAAGTCCTTGCGCAGCACCGGAATCGACACCGACGCGCGGACCGTGTCCAGGTCGTCGAGCGAGCCGTTGAACCGGCGCTGCTCGGTGAGCACGCTGATGACCCGTGCGCCGCCGTCCTCGTAGGCGCGCGCGAGCGCCGCCGGATCGCCGATCTCGGCGAGTTCGCCGCGGGACGGACTGGCCCGCTTGACCTCCGCGATCACCCCGATGCCCGGGGCCCGCAGCGCGGCCATCACATCCAGCGGTGCAGGTGCGCGCTGGGCCCGCTCCTTGACCTCAGCCAGACTGACTACGGCCTCGCGAGCGGCAACATCGGCACGGACCCCATCGAGGATGGAGTCGAGCACGGTCGCCGAACCCATAGGTGTCGCTTCCCTTCCCCGGCCAGACCTTCGATTCTTATCGAAGGGTAGCCGCCACTGCCGCATCGTCGGTCACCGCCCCTTACTGTCCCGATTGACGGGGTCCACGGTGGGATCCGCCCCCTCGTCGAGGGCATCCCAGATCATTCGCTCCGACAGCTCACCCGCCGGTTGCTCGGCCGGGCCGGCCGAGCGCCGACGGTAGCGAGCCACGTCGTCGCGGCCCCGGGCCGCAGACCGCATCAGCAGCACCGCCCCGAGGAGTGACAGCAAAGCCGCGACCAGGGTCAGCGAGGCCCCCGCGAAGTGGCGTTCGGCGCCCAGCAGATCGGCCACCGGCACCTCGGCAAGGCGCGCGGCGCGCACCGCGACGTCGTCGACCACCCACACGCTGATCGCGAGATAGCCCATGGCCGCGCTGGCCGCGGCCACCAGGACCGCCAGCACCCGCAGCGGCCATCCGCGCAACGCCAGAGCTGCCGCGGCCGCGGCCAGCACCAACAGGGCCAGCGGAAGCAACGCCGTCGACCAGGATGCGCCGTTGAGGTCGGCGGTCCTGGGATGCCCGAGACCGTCGAACGAGGTGATCTGCACCCAGGTCATCCGCGAAGCCACCCACAGCGCGGCGGCGGCAACCACCAGGGACAGCTGACCGACCCTGATCACGGCTCACCCAGCGTTTCGGCCGCGGCGATCGCGCTCAGCACCGCCCGGGCCTTGTTGGCGGCCTCGTTGAACTCGTAGGGGCCGTTCGAGTCGGCCACCACACCGCCGCCGGCCTGCACGTAGGCGACGCCGCCGCGCATCAGGGCGGTGCGGATGGCGATCGCGAAGTCAGCGTTGCCGGCGAAGTCCAGGTACCCGAGCACTCCGCCGTAGAGCCCGCGGCGCGTCTGCTCGACCTCTTCGATCAGTTCCATCGCCCGCACCTTCGGCGCACCCGAGAGCGTGCCGGCCGGAAAGCAGGCGGTGACGGCGTCCAGGGCGGTCTTGTCGTCGGCGAGCAACCCCGTCACCGTCGACACCAGGTGCATGACGTGGCTGTAGCGCTCGATGTGGCTGTAGTCCTCCACCCGAACCGTGCCCGGGCGGCACACCCGGCCCAGATCGTTGCGCCCGAGGTCGACCAGCATCAGGTGCTCGGCGCGCTCCTTCTCGTCGGCGAGCAGGTCCTTCTCCAGCAGCAGGTCCTCCTCCTCGGTCTCGCCACGCCACCGGGTGCCGGCGATCGGGTGGGTGGTGGCGCGACCGTCGGAGACGGTGACCAGTGCCTCCGGGCTCGAGCCGACGACGGAGAAGTCCAGTCCCCCGTCCTCGTCGGGCACGTTGAGCAGGTACATGTACGGGCTGGGGTTGGTCACCCGCAGCATCCGGTAGACGTCGAGCGGATCCGCCGCGGTGTCCATCTCGAACCGTTGCGAGGGCACCACCTGGAACGCCTCGCCGGCCTCGATGTCGCCGACCAGCTTGTCGACGATCGCGGTGTACTCCTCGACGGTGCGCTGAGCCCGGTGCACCGGCGCCGGCCTGCTGAAGGTCGCCACCGTGGACTTCAACGGCTCGGCCAGCGCGGCGGTCATCACATCCAGGCGGGCCACGGCGTCGTCGTAGGCCCAGTCCACCCGCTCGTCGGTGCCGTTCCAGTTGACCGCGTTGGCGATCAGCGTGATCGTGCCCTCGTGGTGGTCGACGGCGGCCACGTCGCTGGCCAGCAGCAGCACCATGTCGGGAAGGCCCAGATCGTCGACGGTCAGTTCGGGTAGCCGCTCGAGGCGTCGCACCATGTCGTAGGCGAAGTAGCCGACCAGCCCCGAGGACAACGGCGGCAGGCCGGGCAGCGGGGCGGTCTCGAGCAGCGCCAGCGTCTCGCGCAGCGCCTCCAGCGGGTCGCCGCCGGCCGGCGCGTCCTGCGGGATCGCGCCCAGCCAGACCGCCTCGCCGTCGCGCACGGTCAACGCCGACGGCGCACCGGCGCCGATGAACGACCACCGCGACCACGACCGGCCGTTCTCCGCGGACTCCAGCAGGAAGGTGCCGGGGCGGTTCGCGGCGAGCTTGCGGTACGCCGAGAGCGGCGTCTCGCTGTCGGCGAGCACCTTGCGGGTCACCGGCACCACGCGATGCTCGGCGGCCAGCGCCCGGAAGTCCTCCCGTGACGTCGTCACGGCAAGGTCGGCGGTCGTCTGCACGCTGACATTCTCCCAGACGTAACGTCTAGATCATGAACCCCCTAAAACACGGTGATCGGGTGGCCGAGTTCGAACTTCCCGACCAGACAGGGACGACCCGTACGCTGTCCGCGCTGCTGGCCGACGGACCCATCGTGCTGTTCTTCTACCCGGCGGCGATGACCCCGGGCTGCACCAAGGAGGCGTGCCACTTCCGCGACCTGGCCGCCGAGTTCGCCGCCGTCGGCGCCAGCCGGGTCGGCATCAGCGCCGACCCCGTCGACAAGCAGGCGAAGTTCGCCGACCAGCAGAAGTTCGACTACCCGCTGTTGTCGGACATCGACGGTGCGGTGGCCACCCAGTTCGGTGTGAAGCGCGGGCTGCTGGGCAAGTTCATGCCGGTCAAGCGCACGACGTTCGTCATCGACACCGACGCCACGGTGCTCGCGGTGATCTCGAGCGAGATCAGCATGGACACCCACGCCGACAAGGCACTCGAGGTGCTGCGTCAGCGCAAACCGGCCTAGGGCTGCTGGCGATGACACCGGTACTCGACCTCGCCGAGGTGACCTTCCGCCGGGCCGGCAAGCAGATCATCGACGGCATCTCGCTGACCGTGCAGCCCGGCGAACACTGGGCGCTACTGGGCCCCAACGGCGCCGGCAAGAGCACCCTGCTCGGCTTCTGCGCCGCAGTGACCTTCCCGACCTCGGGCACGGTGCGGGTGCTCGGTCAACAGATGGGCCGGGTCGACCTCACCGAGGTGCGGCGCCTGATCGGCCATGTCAACCCGCGCCACCGGCTGCAGTACTCGTTGTCGGTGCGCGAGATCGTGCTGACCGGCATCACCGCGACGATCGACACCCCGATGCGGTGGGCGCCGACGGATTCCGAACTCGAGCGCGCGGAGGCGATGCTCGACGCGGTCGGGTTGTCCCACAAGGCCGACGACGTGTGGCCCACCCTGTCGCAGGGTGAACGGGGCCGCACCCTGATCGCCCGGGCGCTCATCGCCGAGCCGCGCCTGCTGCTCCTCGACGAGCCGACCACCGGACTGGATGTGGCTGCCCGCGAACAGCTCCTCGAGACCATCGATGCACTGGACGACACGCATCCGGAGGTGGCCTCGATCCTGGTCACCCATCACCTCGAAGAGCTGCCCACCACGACCACCCATGCGCTGCTGATCGCCGAGGGGCGCACCGTCGCGGCGGGGCCGGCGCGGCAGACCCTGACCACCGACAACATCTCGGCAGCGTTCGCCCACCCGGTCAGCGTCGGCTACGACGAGGGCCGCTGGACCGCCCGGGCGAAGGCGACCCGGATCATCGACGTCTGACCCGCGCCGAACGGCGGTGGCTCAGGCTTCCGGGCCGAGCAACAGATCGGCGTCGAAGCAGGTGTGGTCACCGGTGTGGCACGCTCCGCCGACCTGATCCACCTCGAGCAGCACGGCATCCCCGTCACAGTCGAGCCGCACCGAGTGCACGTGCTGGGTGTGTCCCGACGTCGCACCCTTGACCCACTGCTCGCCGCGGGACCGCGAATAGTAGGTCGCCTCACGGGTTTCCAGAGTGCGGGCCAGCGCGTCGTCGTCCATCCAGGCGAGCATCAGCACCGCGCCGCTCCCCCGCTCCTGAACCACGGCACTGAACAAACCGTTGGCGTCGCGCTTGAGCCGCTGCGCGATCGACGGGTCCAACACTCTCACCGCACTGTGATCCCTTCAGCCTTCATGGCGGCCTTGACCTCACCGATCGACAGCTCGCGGAAGTGGAACACGCTGGCCGCCAGGACCGCGTCGGCACCGGCGAACACCGCGGGGGCGAAATGGTCCACCGCACCGGCGCCGCCGCTGGCGATCACCGGAACGGTGACCGCACCGCGCACGGCGCGAAGCATGGCCAGGTCGAACCCGGCCTTGGTGCCGTCGGCGTCCATCGAGTTCAGCAGGATCTCCCCGACCCCGAGCTCGGCTCCGCGGGTGGCCCATTCGACAGCGTCGATGGCGGTGCCGCGACGCCCCCCGTGGGTGGTGACCTCCCACCCCGACGGGGTCGGCTCCGCACCGTCGGGCACCGTGCGGGCGTCCACCGACAACACGATGCACTGTGAGCCGAACTGGCGGGACAGCTCCGAGAGCAGCTCCGGGCGGGCTATCGCGGCGGTGTTGACCGACACCTTGTCCGCGCCGGCGCGCAGCAGCATGTCCACATCGGCGACCGAGCGCACCCCGCCACCGACGGTCAGCGGGATGAAGACCTGTTCGGCGGTGCGGCGCACCACTTCCAGCATGGTGGCCCGGCCCGACGACGAGGCGGTCACATCCAGGAAGGTCAGCTCGTCGGCGCCCTCGGCGTCATAGGCCGCAGCGAGCTCGACGGGATCACCGGCGTCACGCAGGTTCTCGAAGTTGACACCCTTGACCACCCGGCCGTCGTCGACATCCAGGCACGGGATGACTCGGGTCGCGACGTCGCTGCTGGCTTTCACTGGTAGTCCTCCGGAACGCCGGTCGCGGTGATGACCTCCAGCAGCTGCTCGTGTACGCCGGGTGCGGCGACCAGCGCCGAAGGCGAGGAGATACTCCACGGTTCACCGGCCAGGTCGGTGACCACGCCGCCGGCGGCCCGCACCAGCGCCACCCCGGCCGCGTGATCCCACACGTGGTGGCCGAAACTGACGGCCCCACCGAGGATCCCGGCCGCCACATAAGCGAAGTCGATGCCGGTGGAGCCGTGCATGCGCACCCGGGAGCTGGTGCTGCTCAGGTTGCCCAGCACCGCCGAGCGGTATCGGCCCGGGTAGCGCCCACGCGACTTGAGGTTGAAGGTGCCCACGCCGATCACGGAGTCCGACAGCTCCGCCGGGCCCAGCGCCTGCAGTGGCTCGCCGTTGCACAACACCGGCGCACCGACCATCGCGGTGTAGCGCTGCCCGAGGAAGGGCAGCCAGGTCAAACCCAGGACCGGCTCGCCGTCCACCAGCAGACCCAGCAGCATGGCCGCGATCGGTGAGCCCGCCGCATAGTTGAGGGTCCCGTCGATCGGGTCCACCACCCACACCCGTTCGGCATCGAGCGGTTCA
>JAXHTL010000058.1:0-23704 GCA_034190095.1 Actinomycetota bacterium | reverse complement strand
GCGCACGCCCGCAGCAGCGGGTCGTCCTCGATGGGTTCGCGGCTGCGGAACCACATCGGCTGGACCGGCCAGTCGTCCATGCCGGCGCGCGCGGTGCGCACCTCGAAGTGATCGGCCCAGCGCTCCGGCAGCCCGGTCGCCCTGGTGGCGCCGGCCAGTGTGACACCCGGCTGTGCGGGCCGCTGCCAGTCGGTGGTCGTTTCGGACCGGTGGAACGAGGCCAGCATCTCGAAGATCGCGACCCCGTCCTGGCTGGCGGTCACCCGGCGGGTGTTGAACGACTTGCCGTCGCGGGTGCGCTCGACGACGTACTCGACGTCGACGCCGACGCGTCCGCCCTTGATGAAGTACGCGTGCAGCGACTGAGGCAACCGTTCCGGATCGACGGTCGCACCGGCGGCGGCCAGGGCCTGCGCGGCGATCAACCCGCCGAACAGCCGTCCGGCGGTGCCGAAGGCGGCCGTGCTGCAGAAGGCGTCGGAGCTGCCGTCGAGCTTGACCAGATCGGCGATCCAGCTCGGCATGGCTCTCCATCGGTCGGGTTCGGCGGCGGTTGACACATGTTAAGCGTGGCCTGCGCGCGGTCACGATCCGGCCCTCGACGCAGAACGTCCCGAGACACCGTCGCCGGTGTCTCGGGACGTCGCTGTCTACCCGATCAGGCGGGCTTGCGGAACCGCTGGATGCCCCACGCCAGGTGGCCGGCGTCGGCGGCCTCCACCCAGTTGCGCAGGCCGATCACCATCCGGTCCAGGTAGTCCACCGAGGACTTCTGCTCCAGTTCGGGACGGTGGGATTCCAGCTCCTCGCGCACCCGGTCGTAGTGGGTGCGCAGGTTGTGCACCAGGTCGATCTGGTCGACGACCTCGAACCCGATCGCCTGGGCGGCCTCCCGGTAGAACCGCATCGACCCGAGATCCTGCAGGTCGAGCCGGTCGTAGACGGGCTGCAGCACACCGTCGGGCACGTCGTCGGCCTGCATCGGATCGGTGAAGACGAGTTCGCCTCCGGGCTTGAGCAGCCGGAACGCTTCCTCGATCACCTTGCGCCGGTCGGGGGCGTGCAGGAACGCGTCCTGCGACCAGATGACATCGGCGCTCTCAGCCGGCATCGGCACGTCGTCGAAGCTGCCGTGCAGGACGGTGACCTGCCGATCCAGTCCGGCCGCCCGGTTCTTGGCCCGGTTGTTGTTGTTCTGCGTCTCGGAGATGTTCACGCAGGTGACCTTGCAGCCGTGCAGGCTGGCCAGCCGCCGCGCCGATCCGCCGTACCCGGCACCGAGGTCGACCACCACGCTGTTCGGATCGAGGTTCGACAGCATGCCGGCCATCCGGTCCACCGTCTCGACGCCGGCCGCGCCGATGTCGCGGGTCTCCTCGTAGCACCCGACGTGGATGTCCTCACCACCCCAGACCATCGAGTAGAAGTTGTCGGCGTCGTCGCTGTCGTAGTAGGCCTCGGCGGCGTCGGTGACCGCGGCGGCGGTGTTGTCCTCGACCGACTTCTCGGCCACATGGACGAAGAAGTCCGGCTCGTTCTCCTGGTAGGTCTCCTGGAAGTCGCCGTAGGTGCGCACCCGCTCGAAGCCGGCCTCCCGGATCAGCTTGCGGACGTAGTTCTTGCGCAGCGGGAACATGTTCAGCGTGTACTCCGACCCGTCCGGGAAGGTGTACTTGAACCGGGCCAGGCCGTCGTCGATGTGCTCCGGTTCGGCGGTGACCTGGTCGCCGCAGTAGTAGTACTTGTGCTGCGACGAGAAGCCGTGGTCGAGCATCTCGTCGTAGTTGCGCTGATCGAGGATCAGGATGCCGTCGTGGCGCAGCGCGGCGTAGAACTCGGCCAGCGCACGGCGGCGGTCCTGCTCGTCGTGCAGGTGGGTGAACGAGTTGCCCAGGCAGATGATCGCGTCGTACTTGCCCTGGATGGCCTTGTTCAACTGGCGCCAGTCGGCCTGCACACTCTTGAGGATCAGCCCGCGCTTCTTGCCGTTCTCGAACGCCTTGGCCAGCATCGCCGCTGAGCCGTCGGCGCTGGTGACGTCGAAGCCGGCCTCGGTGAGACGCACCGAGTGGAACCCGGTGCCGGTGGCGACGTCGACCACGCTCTTCTTGTCCCGCGCGCGCAGCACGTCGATGAAGAACCGGCCTTCGGACTGGGCCCGAGCATCCCAGTCGATCAACTCGTCCCATTTCTCGACGAAGCTCATGACGTATTCGCCGCGGTAGAGATCGGTATCGCGATCGGCTAGCGGGTCGTCACCGTAGTTCTGTTCACGCAACCGCAGTTCTGCATTGTCCTGGGTGGTCGTGGTAGTCATGGGACCTTTCTTTTTCCGTCATCCTGCGCACGCGCTCGGAAAAAGGGTCATGCGTGCGCTGATCCAGCAATCGCGAGGAATACGCACGCCTACCGCGGTCTCGGGGGCGAAGTCGTAGCTGCGCCGTTCCCCGCAGAGCGGGGGACGGGTCGCTCCCGTCGCTCCCACACCGCGTATCTACCTTAGTTGACGGAAAACTCGACGCGACCGCTAGGGACCACCCGTCGCGCGGAATGTCAGCCTCACCAGGGGTGACACTGAGAATAAGAATTTCAGCCAGAGTTCGGGCGGGCCGTCCAGCACACAATTCAGCCCAGCGCGGCGGCGGCCAGTTCGGCGTAGGACGCCTCGAGCGCGTCGGCCAGGCCGGCCACCCCCGGCAACGCGGTGGGGTCGGTGCACATCCCGATCCCGATGTCCCCCGAACACGAGATCGCCGAGATCCGCAGCGCGTGATGCAGCGCGGGCTCCGACGAGGAGAACAAGTGCAGCACCCGCCGGCCGGCGATCCCCACCGCCGCCGCGGGGCCGGGCACGTTGGAGATCGCCACACTGAACTCCCGGGCGCTGCCGGCCAGCCGCTGGACGACGGCCCCGAGATGGCGGAAGCGGCCGAGCGCGTGGAACAGGTCGAACAGCTCCTCGGCGTCGCCGAGTTGCTTGCGCTGCGCGGTCTCGGCCCGGATCAGGTCCAGCCTGGCCACCGGGTCGGGTTCGGCCAGCGGCAGATCGACGTTGATGAACGAGTCGCGGTTGCCCAGCTCGGCTGCCGATTCGTCACGGTGGTGCAGGCTCACCGGCACCTGGGCGCGCAGCCGGTGCACCGACAGGCCCTCGGAATCGAGCCACCGGCGCAGACCGCCGGCGACCACCGCCAGCAGCACGTCGTTGACCGTGGCCCGGTCCGGCCGCGCCGCACCGATCGCCTTGAGCTCCGACAGCGGCAGCACGGTGAACGCGAGTTCGCGGGCCGCTCCGACCGGTCGGTCGAACGGCGACTCGGATCCGGGGCGGCCCAGCTCGCGCAGCAGCGCCTCGGGCATCCGGCGGGCCTCGGTCAGGCGCGACGGGGTCGTGGCGGGGTGTGTGCCGGCGGCGCCGGACCCGGCCGCGCCGGACCGCGGATCGAACAGCACCGCGTCCAGGAAGCGCACCCCGGCGATCCCGTCGGCCATGGCGTGGTGGATGCGGGCCGCGATCGCCTCGCGCCCGTCGGTCAGCGGCCCCAGGACGTCGAACGTCCACAACGGCCGCCGATGGTCGAGGTGTTCGGACATCAGTGCACCGACCTGCTGCCACAGCTGGTCGCGGGTCAGCGGCGCCGGGTTCGCGGTGCGGCGCACGTGGGCGTCGATGTCGAAGGTGTCGTCGGTGACCCAGCGTGGGCCGTCGGCCCCGGCCACCACCCGCTGGGTGGCCCGGGGCTGACCGGCCAGCCGCCCGGCCACCCGGCTGCGCAACAGGTCCACATCCAACGGGTCCGGACCGGGTTCGAGCACGATCAGCTTGAGTGTGTGACCGGTGATGGCCGCCGACTCCAGGCCCAGGATCTGCGCATCCTGTTCGGAAAGCGGTTCGCCGGCATCGGGGACCATCGGGTCAGTATCGGACACGCCGGGCGCCGGCGCCGGAGCTACGCCTGACACGCCCGACCGGCAGCGGCCGGCTGGGGCCGGACCGCCCGCGGCGGGCGCGAGTCGGTCAAGATGGGTTCATGGACGTCCATGAGGTACTGCTGCCCGGCGTGGGGCTGCGCTACGAGTTCGACAACTCCGCCGGCGACCGGATCGGCGTCATCGCCAAGCGGGCCGGCGACTTCGAGGTGGTGCTCTACCCCGCCGAGGATCCCGACATCGCCCAGCCGCTGTTCCACCTCAACGCCGAGGAGGCCGACGCGCTGGCCCAGATCCTGGGGGCGCCGCGGATCGCCGAACGGTTCGCCGACCTGACCCATGAGGTGCCCGGCCTGGAGGCCGGGCAGGTCGCGATCGCCGCGGACAGCCCCTATGCCAACCGTCCGCTGGGTGATGCCCGGGTGCGCACCCGCACCGGTGCCTCGATCGTCGCGGTGGTCCGCGACGAGCAGGTCGAGCCGTCGCCCGGTCCCGAGGACGTGCTGCATCCCGGCGACACCCTGGTCGTCATCGGCACCGAAGAGGGCATCACCCAGGTCGAGCACATCTTCGACAGGGGCTGAAGCCGGTGCACGATTCCGTCGCACTGCTGATCCAGATCGGACTGCTGCTGGTGGTCCTGACGATCCTGGGGGCCCTCGCACGGCGGGTGTCGCTGTCACCGATTCCGCTGTACCTGCTGGCCGGGCTGGCGCTCGGGGACGGTGCGCTGCCGCTGGAGCCGGCGGCGGGCGAGTTCATCGAAACCGGCGCCATGGTCGGGGTGGTGCTGCTGTTGCTGACCCTGGGCCTGGAGTTCTCGGTCAGCGAGTTCGCGGCCAGCATGCGCAAGCACCTGCCGTCGGCGTGGGTGGATCTGGCGCTCAACGCCACCCCGGGCGCCATCGTCGGCTGGATGCTCGGACTCGATTTCGTCGGGATCCTGGCGATGGCCGGCGTCACCTACATCTCGTCGTCCGGGGTGGTGTCGCGGCTGCTCACCGACCTGCGCCGGTTGGGTAACCGCGAGACCCCGGCGGTGCTGTCGGTGCTGGTGCTCGAGGATTTCGCGATGGCGGTGTACCTGCCGTTGCTGGCCGTGCTCGCGGCCGGGGGGACGTGGGTCAACGCGGTGACCGGGATCGCCATCGCGATCGCGGCGCTGGCGGTGACGTTCCTGGCCTCCTACCGGTGGGGCCACATCGTCGAGCGGCTGGTGTCGCATCCGGACTCCGAGCTGTTCCTGCTGCGGGTGCTCGGGGTGGCGTTGCTGGTCGCCGGGCTGGCCGAGTTCGTGCACGTGTCCGCCGCGGTCGGCGCGTTCCTGGTGGGTCTGACGCTGTCCGGGGAGACGGCGGTGCGGGCCCGGGAACTGCTCAGCCCGCTGCGCGACCTGTTCGCGGCGATCTTCTTCGTCTCGATCGGGCTGATGGTGGAGCCGGCGGCGATGATCCCGATGCTGCCCCTGGCGGTGGTGCTCGCGGTGGTCACCGCGGCCACCAAGGTCGTCTCGGGGATGTACGCCGCCCGGCGCGAGGGCGTCGCGCGCCCCGGTCAGCTGCGGGCCGGCACCGCGCTGATCGTGCGCGGTGAGTTCTCGCTGGTCATCATCGCGCTGGTCGGCGAGTCGATCCCGGTGATCGAGGCGATCGCGATGCCCTACGTCTTCGTGCTGGCCTTCCTGGGGCCGGTGGCCACCCTGCTCAGCGGCCGGGCCACGCCGCGCCGGCTGAACCGCCGGGCGACCCGCCCGGCCCGTTCGGCGCGCGGCGACCGGGCACACGACCCTCCGCCGGGCTGAGGCGGCGACGGGCTATCGGCGCGACCACGTCTGGCGGCGGGCCTCCGGATGAGGCTCGCCACGGTCGACGTCGTGGTCGGGGCGGTGGCCGTGGTCGCGCGCCAGGCCGCGAGCGTTGGCGTTGTCGTGGGTGCGCAGCAGTTTGGACAGGTGCTGGATCTCGTCGCGCAACTCGTCGATCTGGGCGGCGGTGGCCGCGCGGTGGGCGTAGTCCTCTTCGGAGACGCGTTCGACGATCCACGACGCGACGGTCGCGGTGATGACACCGATCAGGCTGATGCCGCCGATCATCAGCAACACGGCGATGACGCGGCCGGTGACGGTGACCGGGTATTCGTCGCCGTAGCCGACGGTGGTGACCGTCACGATCGACCACCACACCGCCTCGCCGAAGTTCTTGATGGTGGCTTCGGGCGCGTTGCGCTCGGTTTCCAGCATCGCCAGCGAGGCGACGTAGACCAGCAGGGTCGCGCTGGCGGCGGTGTACATCACCACCCGGCCGCGGATCGCGTCGCCGCCGGCCCGGTGCAGCACCTTCACCAGCACCACCAGGCGCAACAGGCGAAGCGGACGCAGGAACGGCAGCACCACGATGGCCAGGTCCAGCAGGTGGCGGAAGAACCACCGGACCCGCTGCGGGGCCAGCGTCAGCCGCACCACGTAGTCGACGACGAACGCCAGGTAGAGCAGCGACATCGCCCCGTCGAGCAGATAGTTCACCTCACGGGGCGGCTGGGCCAGCACCTGCACGGAGTACACGATCAAGAAGATGACCGCGATCGCGGCGAGCACCCACTCGCTGCGGGACTCCCAACGCTCGAGTCGTTCAGCGGAACCCATCGATCGAAACACACCTTCCAGTTATCGGGGCACGACACGTGGCGCCCCGGGGTGGTGCCGCTTGTCGCCACGGTACCCCGGCATACCTGCGCCTCGGGTACCCGCTTCGGGTCCGCAGGGCGACATCGGCGCCCGCCGTCCTGCCTGCAGCAAACTCTGCCCCGGGGGCGGGGCCGGATGTGTGATGCGTTACTTGAGCGGGCATCGGGCAGGTCGAGATGGGACCGTCGTATCAGAACCGAATTCACCTCATCTGTCGGGAAGGGAGTGGCGATGGCGCACCAGGAGTGCTTGCGGTGCGGGGCGCAGCGCCCGTCCTGGCTGGGTGAGCCGCACCGCTGTGTGGGCGATGCGAACGTGTCCTGGCTCGGGTTTCACCAACTCACCGCACAGGCGGCCATGGCGTGGCGGCGCCACCTGCTCGACGGGCCGTCCTGATCGCGGTCACCGGCCCCCTGCGACGGTTGTGGGGGTCGCGGTAGTGTCAGGGGCTGATCGTTACCAGATTGGAAGCTTGCCCCATGGATCTCGTGCTCGGTTTGTCGATGACCTCGTCATCGGTGCGCTGGGTGCTCGTCGAGGGCGGCTCCGGAGAGGGCAGGACCCTGGACCGCGGGTCGCTGCCCAATGACCCCCATCAGGGTTTCGACGCTCAAGCACTGCTCAGCGCGCTGCTGGACCGGACCGCCGGCCGCCCGCACGCCATCGGCCTGAACTGGACCTCCGATGCGGAGGCCACCGCCAGCGCGGTGTGGCAGGAGCTCACCGACCGGGGTGTGGAGAACGTCATCGCCGTGCCCGACGTCGAGGCTGCCGAGGCGCTGGCTCGCGGCGTCGCGGAACTGGCCGGAGGTGACCGGGTGGTGGTGTGCGTCGCCGAACCGGGCAACGCCGTCGTCGCCGCGGTGACCCCGGACGGTGTCACCGCTGACCGGGTGGAGGCCGCGGCGCTGGCCGATGTCGACGCGTTGAATCCGGACACCGTGCTGGTCGCCGGATCCGGGGACGTCGACGGCGTGGTCGCGACGCTGCGGGAGCGCACCGATGCCGCGGTGGTCTCAGCCGACGAAGCGGATCTGGCGCTGGCCAGGGGAGCTGCGCTGGCGTCGGAGGCAGCGGTCTCGATTCTCGATGCGCAGGCCGCGCCCGCGCGTCGCACCATCTCGCGCACCGCTGCGCTGGCCTCGGTGCTGGCCGCCGCGGTCGTGACGTTCGTGGTGTCGCTGTCGATCGCGCTGGGCATGAATCTGACGCCGGACAACGAGGCGCCGCAGATGGCGCGCTCGGTCACCGAGCCGGTCCGGGAGGCGGCCCCGCGCGAACCGGTCGAGGCCGCGCCGCCGGCACCGGAAGCCGTCGCGCCGCCGCCCCCGGCGGCACCGGTGCCCGCCGAGCCGATCGCGGCCGAGTTCGTGGTTCCCGACGCGATGCCGATCGTCGAGCCGCCCGCGGCGCCGCCACTGCCGCAGGCCCCGCCGCCGGTCTACGAGGAGCCGATCGCACCGCCGCCGGCGTATGTCCCGGAGCCGCCGGCCTACGTGCCGCCGGCCCCGCCGCCCAACTATGTGCCGCCCGCCCCGGCGCCGCCACCTGCCTATGTGCCGCCGGCTCCCGCCCCGAACGCGACTCCGCCGCAGCTCAACACCCCGCAGCAGCCGCGCCTGCGGGACCGGATCATCGAGCGCATCCCGATCATCAACCGGTTCCACGAACCGGAGTACGACTACACCCCCTAGCCCACTGCGGCGCCGAACTGGCATTCCGGCAGCGAAAGTGCGAGTGGGCGCGTGCTGGAATGCCATTTCGGCGCGGGCTGGGCCGGGGCAGGTCAGTGGACGAGGTTGTGCAACGGTTCTCCGCGGCGCAGCCGGCTGATGTTGGCCCCGATGTCGTCAGCCCGCCCCGCGAACGTGTCGGTGGTGACGCCCGACGAGTGCGGGGTCATCAGCACGTTGGGGAGTTCGGCGAACGGCAGCTCGCTGGGAGCACCCCGGCCGTCGCCGGACGGGTAGTGGTACCAGACGTCGATCGCCGCCGCCTTGATCACCCCGCCCGCCAGGGCGTCGTAGAGCGCGCGCTCGGCGACCAGCGGTCCGCGCCCGACGTTGATCAGCACCCCCGCGGGCCCCAGCGCCGCCAACTGCGCCGCGCCGATCAGGCCCTCGGTGTGCTCGTTGAGCGGTGCGGACACCACGGCCACGTCGCATTCGCCCAGCAGCCGGTCGAGCTGGGCGGTGTCGCCCACCCAGTCCAGGCCGGTGTCATCGGCCACCCGCCCCGACCCGGTGACCGCGGCGGCGCTGCACCCGAAGGGGCGCAGCAGGTTCCAGCTGCAGCTGCCGATGTGCCCGAATCCGACGAACCCGATGCGGGCGTCGCCGAGGGTCGGTGACTGCGGCAGCGCGGTGTCGTACACCGAGGTGGCCCAGATGCCGTCACGCAGCGCGCGGTCTTGGTTCAGGAAGCCGCGGCACAACATCACCGCCGCGCCCACGACGTACTCGGCGATCGAGCGCTCGTGGTGAAAGGTGTTGGCGACCTGGATATCCGGTGGCAGGGCGGGGAAGTCGATGCGGTCGGTGCCGGCGCCGGCGACATGGATCAACTTCAGCTTCGGGGCGGCCTGCACCATGTCGGCGGTGAAGAAGCTGCCGACGAACACGTCGGCGTCGCGCAACTCGTCGTAGGGCACCCCGTCGGTCAGCCAGGTGAACCGGGCGCCGGGAACCAGCCGCTCGAGCCGGTCGCGGTGGGGCGCCAGGTTGCGGTCCGCGACGACAACATGGGGGGCGGTGTTCCTGTCGTTCATGTCAACCTCGCTGCCGCGCAGGGCGTCTGCCGTCGAACATCGATCCGGTACCGGAGGGGCCGCCGGGTCGCGGCGATGAGCCCCTCCCGACGGTACAGCGCGTGGCTGCGGCGACGGCAGGTCGAGGCGCGGCGCCGGTGTGGCGCCGCGGGAATCAGCCGGGGGCCGGGTTCAGCGCCGGACGTTGCAGCCGGCGGCGATGTTGTGGCAGTGACCGTCCCCGCTGCAGGTGCCGCACCGGCACCGGCAGCCGCGATTCTTCAGGGACTCCGAGATGTGGTGGTCGTCCTTTTTGGCCATGACACGCTCCTTTGCGAGTGTGATTCAGGCTAGACCCGTCGTCACTGCCGTGGTGTGCAGTTGAGGCGGTTGCCGTAGAAGTCGACGGTCACCTCGCCCTGGTGCTCGCGGTACTCGGCGCCCTCGCGGGCGTAGCGGATGCCGCTGGCGGTGCGCTGCTGGATCAGGATGGCCGAGTCCGCACCCCAGGTCAGCACCATCGCCGACGGATCGGCGTCGGGGTAGAACCGCGCCGAGAGCGGCGTGGCGGTGTCGTCGCACCGATAGTTCACCACCGGCGGTTCCGGCAGGGTGGGCAGCTGCAGTTCGATCAACCGGGTCTGATAGGCCTCGAGGACGCAGCGGCGGAGGTCGGGTCCTTTCCAGCAGTCGTCGCGCCCGGAGGCCCAGCCGCGCTGTTCGGCCCGTGCGGCCGCCGGATCGTCGGCGGTGGCCAGGGAACGGTCGAAGGCGTCGGTCAGCCTGGCGTCCAGCGCGGCGATCTCGGGATCCTGGCAGATCAGCTGCCCGACCGGTGGTTCGCATCCCTCGGCGGGTGCCGCCGCCGATGACGACGCGGCCGGTGGGGTGTCGCTGTCGGGGCCCGGCGCCGAACACGACACCGTCCCCGTAGCGGCGGTCGCCAGCGCCAGTCCCAGAGTCAGTGAGCGCAAACCCATTTGCTGATCAAAGCATGCCGGGCCCGGGGCACCGTCAGGTTCGGGGAGTCAGTCTGATCGTGGCCAGGCCCGTCCGGTCGACGGCGTCGCGCCAGTCGGCCGGGGTGGGCAGACGGTTGTCGCGGAAACCCATCCCCATGTAGCGCCGGGCCCGCTCGGGGCCGTAGGCGCGGGCCAGCCGATCGACGATCTCCACGACGGTCGCGGGTTCGGTGACGAGTTCGCCGCGCATCGCGCGCCGCCGGCCGCGGTGGTAGACCACCGCGTCGGCTCCACCGCGGAAGTTGTACTTCCACGGCGCTTCGAGCACGGCGTAGAGGTCGCCGTCGAGGCGGTGGGCGCTGACCGGCACCGAGAACCGGCGCCCGGTCTTGCGTCCGGTGAACTCGACGAGCATGAAGGCGTCCAGCCCCCGGCCCAGCGGGGAGCGCAGCGCGCGCCGCAGCACCGGATTCACCATCTTGAGCAGGGCTTCGGGAGGGTGGGTGGCCTCGATCGGCGCCGGCTGTTCGGTCATGGATCCACGGTAGGCCGAGCCACGGCGGTCCGGCCGGGAACCGGGGCGATCAGAATCGGGCCAACTGACGCTCGACGAGTTCGGTCAGCACGGCCGAGGCCGTCGTGTCCCCGGCCACCTCCAGATCACCGGATCGCCGCGCCTCGGCCAGCGTCGTCTTGCCCCCGCTCAGCGCGGCGATGGTGGGGGCGCTGGCCCGGATGGTGACGTCGGGGGTGCTCGGGCACGGGCCCGGCGTCACCGCCACCTTGCCGGAGTGCAGGTGCAGGCAGGCGGCGCTGTCGCCGATGTGGAACTCGTAGACCGCCTCGACCCCGGCGGGTGCGTCGTCGCGGAACTCGGCCGCCAGGAAACTCAACAGCCATTCGGCGCGGAACGACTCGCAGCGGATGTCGGCGTCGGACATCTGGTGGCGCGCACCCCAGGTGGCGAGCGGGATCAGGGCCAGGGCGAGTTCGTGCCCCGCGTCGGAGAGCTCGTAGACCACCGCCGAGCCGGGTTGGCCGGGGGCCAGCCGGCGCGCGATGACCCCGTCGGCCTCGAGTTGGCGTACCCGGGTGGCCAACAGGCTGGTCCCGATGCCGGGTAGTGCGTCGGCCAGGTCCGTGTAGCGCTTGGGGCCGGAGCTGAGCTCGCGGACGATCAGCAGCGTCCAGCGCTCGCCGACCACGTCGAGGGCGTGGGCGAGCCCGCAGAACTGTCCGTAGGTCTTGCGCGCCATACACCCATGCTACCCACTAGCTCACATTTCTCACTCAAAGTACAAATAATATTGACGACTTCTATTTCTTATCCTAGGTTCGGAATCAGACCAGGGCGCCGCGGCGGGAAGGCACCGTCCTCAGCCCACGATCACGAGGTGACACGAGATGGTTTCGATTGCCGGATTCACCCCCGCGCGCTGGCTGCCAGGTGCACTGCTGCGCTGGCTCACCGCGCCCACCCGCCCCGCGGAGGTGGCGCTCGACGCCGCCCCCGCCGACCCGGCGCCGGCCGGGCGGCGGCACTACCCGCCGCAGCGCGACCGGGTCTTCGAACAGGCCGCGATGGCCCGGGAGATGTACCGCCTCTAGCGCCGAAATGGCATTCCGGCAGCAAAAGGTCGAGTGCTGGCCTGCTGGAATGCCATTTCGGCAGTTTCTCGCGTCCGGGGCGGTGCCGGCGAACATGAGGTAGCTTCAACGCACGAACCGTGTGGCCGCAGTCGAGGAGACCAACGGTGAATGCGACACCATTCGGGCCGTATCGGCTGCAGAAGCTGATCGGCCGGGGCGGGATGGGCGAGGTCTACGAGGCCTACGACACCAGAACTGACCGTGTGGTCGCGCTGAAGGTGCTGCCGCACCACATGGCCGAAGACGAGACCTTCCAGGAACGCTTCCGCCGCGAATCCCAGTCCGCCGCGGGTATCAACGACCCGCACGTGGTGCCGATCCACGGCTACGGGGAGATCGACGGCCGGCTCTACCTCGACATGCGCCTGATCGAGGGCAGCAACCTGGGCACGATGCTGGCCGAGACCGACAAGCCGCTGGGGGCGCCGTTCGCCGTCCGCGTCGTCGAACAGGTCGCCCACGCACTGGACTCCGCGCACAAGGCGGGCCTGATCCACCGCGACATCAAGCCGTCGAACATCCTGATCACCGGCCGGGATTTCGTGTACCTGATCGACTTCGGGCTGGCCCGCACCGCGGGGGAGAAGGCGCTGACGACCGCCGGCAGCACCCTGGGCACGCTGGCCTACATGGCCCCGGAACGGTTCGAGGCCGGCGAGGTCGACGCCCGTTCCGACATCTATGCGCTGACGTGTGTGCTCTACGAGATGCTGACCGGGTCGCGGCCCTACCCGGCCGACAGCCTCGAACAGCAGATCGCCGGACACATGGTCGCCCCGCTGCCCCGCCCGTCGGCGGTCGACCCGCGGCTCGCGGCGTTCGACCCGGTGATCGCCAAGGGGATGGCCAAGAACCCGGCCAAGCGCTATCAGAGCGCCGGTGAGCTGGCCACCGCGGCTCAGCGTGCCCTCAACGCCCCGGTCAGGCGGGCCCGCGGCTCACGACATTCGGCCCGGAGCACCCGCAGGTCGCCGCGGGCGGTGCTGCTCGCCGGGGCCGCCGTCGCGGTGGCGGCCGCCGTGGCCGCCGGGGTGTGGATGTGGGCGCCGTGGCGTGACGGCGGTTCCGGGCCGGCGCAGGCCGACGGGGCGGTCGAGCAGATCGCCGCGACCGTGCCCGCCGACATCCGGGAGACGGGCCGGCTGGTGATCGGGGTGAATGTGCCCTATGCGCCGATGGAGTTCGAGAACGCCGACGGGCAATTGGTGGGCTTCGACGTCGACCTGATGAACGCGATCACCCGGGTGCTGGGTTTGGTGCCCGACTACCGCGTCATCAAGTTCGACCAGATCCTGCCCTCGGTGCAGAGCGGGGCGATCAACGTCGGGATGTCCTCGGTGACCGACACCAAGCAGCGCGAGGACCTCGTCGACTTCGTCACCTACTTCGAGGCCGGGACCCAGTGGGCCCGCCGCCCGGGGACGACGGTGGGCCCGGCCGCCGCCTGTGGCGGCAGAGTCGGTGTGGCGCAGGGGACCCTGCAGGCCACCGAGGAGCTGCCGCAGAAGAGCGACGAGTGTGTCGCCGCCGGGGTGGCCCCGGTCGAGATCGTCGAGTTCGGCGGCCAGGACGCGGTGACCACCGCGCTGGTCGCCGGCGAGGTGGACGCGATGTCGGCCGATTCGCCGGTGACCGGGTTCGCGATCAAGCTCTCGCGCGGCGAACTGGTGCCCGCCGGCGACGTGTTCGACTCGGCGCCCTACGGGTGGCCGGTCGCGAAGGGTTCCGGGCTCGCCGAGTCGTTGCGCCTGGCGCTCGAGCACCTGATGGAGACCGGGGAGTACCGGGCCGTCGCCACCATGTGGGGGGTCGAGCGCGGCATGATCGACACGCCGCAGATCAACGGCGCCGACCGGTAGGTCTGCGGGCGTACCGGCGATCGACATCCGGCCGCAGGTGTAGGTGCCGGTGAGGCGGGTACGCCGATCCGAGGCCGACTGACGCCGACTCCGGAGGAGCGCAGATGACCGACAAGTCGGGCCGGATCAGGAAGAGCTATCTGGAGCCGATCGCGGGCAGGGTGAAGGCGTGGGTCGAGCGTCGGGGGGCGGGACGCCAAGCCACCGCCCACACCGACCGCCGGACCGCCGAAGCGGCGGCGCTGGCCGAGGAAGCCCACGAGCGGGCCGTGCAGCGTCGGTTGGCGCGCACCAGTCCGGCGCCCCGGCCACAAGGAAGGAGCTCGCGATGAGAATCCGGACCATCCCGTGGACGATCCTGAGGGCCCAGTACCGAGTCGCCGTGTGGCCGGCTCGGTTCTTCGAAGGCCAGGTGATCCACCGGTTGAGCGAGCAGGCGCCGACCCGGTTGCTCTACGAGCGCGCGATCGGCGCCCTCGACACGACGGTCGGCATCGTGCTCGGCGACCGGGCGCTCGAGGAGGCGGGCATCGGGCGTATCGAGCGCGCCGCCGGAGTCGACGACGCAACCCATCTCGACGAGCTGGCCGCCCGGCGACTACGCCAGGACGGGCTCAGCGCCGACGGGAAGTCGACCCGCGTCACCGAGACGGTGCGATCGTGACCGCGGTTCCGCCGGACCCCGATCCCGAGAACACCCCCGGTCGAGACCGCGCCGGGGGTGTCTCTCCGGGCGATACCCCGCCGGACTCGGCGCAGACCTCGGCGACGGCCGAACCGGATCCCACCGCCGGGCGCAACCTGACCCCGCGGGCGGTGCTGTCGTTCGTCGCGATCGGGGTGTTCGCCGCGTTGTTCGCGGTCACCGCGGTGGTGCTGGTGGTCAACCTGCTGGCCGCCTTCAGCTGACCGAACCGGCAGCCGAGGAGGCCGGCCCGGGGTGCTGGGCCTCCAGCTTGGTGCCTTCGATGTCGAGGTCGGGCACATAGCGGCCGAACCACTTGGAGTGCTTCCACATCGTGTCGCCGAGCATGGCCATCACCGCCGGGATCAGCGTCAGGCGCACCACGAACGCGTCGAGGAAAACCCCGACGGCCAGCGTCAGCCCGATCGACTTGATGATCGGGTCCCCGCCGGCCAGGAATGCAATGAACACCCCGAACATGATCAGCGCGGCGGCGGTGACGACGCGCGCCGACAAGCCCACCCCGCTGCGCACCGCCTCCTGCGGGCTGTCCGTGCGGCCGAGTTCCTCGCGGATCCGGGAGACCACGAACACCTCGTAGTCGCTGGACAGGCCGAAGATGATGGCCAGCACGATGATCGGCAGGAAGCTGATCGTCTCCCCGGGGGTGATGCCGAGAATGCCTGCACCCCAACCCCATTGGAAGATCGCAACCTGCACTCCGATGGCGGCGAACACCGACAGCAGGAACCCGGCGATCGACGTCAGCGGCACCATCGCCGCGCGGAAGGCCACCGTCAGCAGGACGAAGGCCAGGCCGACGACCACCGCGATGAAGACCGGCAGCGCGGCGGCCAGCTTGGCCGAGGTGTCGATGTTGGATGCGGTGTTGCCGCCGACCAGAAACGTTGCGCCGGTGTCGCCTTCGATCGAATCACGGTCGGCGCGGATACGTTCGACAAGGTCGGCGGTGGCGGTGTCGTTCGGGCCGGTCTCGGGGATCACCTGGATGACCGCGGTGCCCTCGCCGGCACCGGCGGGCGCTGCCGCCACCACACCCGGTTCGCGGCCGAGGTTGGCCGTGAGGGTGCCCACCGCCTGCGGGTCGGTGGCGTTCGACAGGTCTGCGACCACCAACAGCGGGCCGTTGAAACCGGGCCCGAGATGCTCGGCGGTCAGATCGTAGGCCTGGCGCGCGGTGCTGGACTCGGGCTGGGATGCCCCGCTGGGCAGACCCAGGTGCATGCCGAAGGTGGGCAGTCCGATCAGAATCAGCCCCGCGGCGCCGCCCAGCAGCAGCGGCGTGCGGAACCGTACGACGAACCGCGCCCACGACGCGCCCACCGTGCGGTGCGGGGTGTAGGCGGCGACCTGGGCGACCTGTTTGGGCCGCCCGGGTTGCAGGGGCGGTTCGAGGAAGCGGGCCACCTGCCCGCCGGCGAAGCCGAACAGCGCGGGCAGCAGGGTCACCGCGATCAGCATCGCGATGAACACCGACGCCGCCGCGGCCAGGCCCATGTAGGTCAGGAACGGGATGCCCACCACGGCCAGCCCGCACAGCGCGATGATCACCGTCAGCGCGGCGAACACCACAGCGCCACCGGCGGTTCCGACGGCCAGGCCGGCCGCCTCCTGGCGGGGCATCAGCAGCAGCAGGTTGTTGCGGTATCGGTTGAGGATGAACAGCGCGTAGTCGATGCCGACCGCCAACCCGAGCATCAGCGCCAGCGACAGCGCCGCGGTGGGCATCTCGATGAACGCCGCGGCCACGAAGATCCCCAGCGCGCCGATGCCGACACCGATGCCGGCGGTCAGGATGGGCAGCCCGGCGGCGACGACGGCGCCGAAGGTGATCACCAGGATCAGGAAGGCCACGGCGATGCCGATGATCTCGGGCAGGTGCGGGACCTCGACCTTGTATCCCGGGTACACGCTGCCGGCGTACTCGACCCGCAGACCGGATTGCTCGGCCGGCTCCATCGCCTGCTCCAGCGCGCTCAGCGACGGTTCGGAGACCTCGCCGATCGGCTGGTGCCACTGGACGGTGCCCAGCCCGACGCGTCCGTCGGGCGCGACCTGGCGGGTCTGGGCGGGGCCGGCGGCTGCGGCGACCTCCGGAACGCTGTTGGCCTCGGCGATGGCCCGGTCGATGGCCGGGGCCAGGGCCGGATCGGTGATCGTGCGCCCTTCGGGCGCGACGAAGGTGAGCTGGGTCTGCGCGCCGCTGAAGGCGGGCAGGTCCTGCTGCAGCTGCTCGACGGCACGCTGGGACTCGGTGCCGGGGATGGTGAAGTTGTCGCTGGGCTGACCCCGGAAACCGAAGAACGCGGCGGCGACGGCGACCAGCACGGCCAGCCACGCTCCGAGTACCCACCACCGGCGCCGGAAGCTGAACTCACCAAGGGTGAACAGAAATCGCGACATGTACGTCCCTGTTCCCGGCGATCCGGGGGTGTACGCGTACGCGACGCTGTGATTTTCGCTGACCGGAGGCATCCGGGCTCGTAGGCTGGCAAGGGTGACGTCGGCGTCTCTGCCTGCGGGTCCGCGGCTGCCGCGGACGGTTCAGGCAGCGCTGCTGCTGGGGTGCGGTCCGCGGTTCGTGGCCGCCTGCCGGCGCCGTTACGGCCCGACGTTCACGCTGCGGGTCGCCTCGATGGGCACGCTGGTCTACCTCACCGATCCGGCCGACATCAAGACCGTGTTCTCCGGGGATCCGGATGTGTACCACGCCGGGGAGGCCAACGCGATGCTCACCGGGCTGCTCGGCGACACGTCGGTGCTGGTGGTCGACGGGGACGTGCACCGCGACCGCCGCCGGCTCATGCTGGCCCCGTTCGCCCGGGACGCCGTCGCCCGGCAGACCGACCTGATCGCCGAGATCGCGGCCGACAACATCGCCGGGTGGCCGGTCGGCCGCAGGTTCGCCGCTGCGCCGAAGATGTCGCAGATCACCCTGGAGGTGATTCTGCGGACCGTGATCGGGAGCACCGATGTGTCCCGGTTGGCCGCGTTGCGGGAGGTGCTGCCGCGGGTGCTGCGGGTCGGGCCGTGGGAGACGCTGGCGGTAGCCAACCCGCGGTTGCTCGACCGCCGGCCCTGGCGCGCGTTGCGCACCGCGATCGCCGAGGCCGACCGGCTGTTGTACGCCGAGATCGCCGATCACCGCGCCGACCCCCGGCTCGCCGAGCGCACCGACGCGCTGGCCATGCTGGTGCGCGCCTCGAACGAGGACGGCCGCGCGATGAGCGACCGCGAGCTACGCGATCAGCTGATCACCCTGCTGCTCGCCGGGCACGACACCACCGCGACGGGCCTGTCGTGGGCGTTGGAGCGATTGGTGCGCGACCCGGCGACGCTGGCCCGTGCGGTGCGCGCGGCGCGCGACGGAGATGACGACTACCTCGACGCGGTGGCTCGCGAGACGCTGCGGGTGCGCCCGGTGGTCTTCGACGTGGGCCGGGTGCTGCAGGAGCCGGTCGAGCTGGCCGGGTACCGGTTGCCGGCGGGGGTCATGGTGATTCCCGGCATCGTCGCCGTCCACGCCGACAGCCAGCTCTACCCCGATCCGGAGCGCTTCGACCCGGACCGGATGCTCGGCGCCGCGCTGAGCCCGGCGACGTATCTGCCGTTCGGCGGTGGGAACCGGCGGTGTCTGGGGGCGACGTTCGCGATGGTGGAGTTCCGGGTGGTGCTGCGGGAGATCCTGCGCCGTGTAGAGCTCGAGACGACGTCGGCACCCGCCGAGAAACAGCGCCTCAAGCACGTCATCTTCGTGCCGCACAGGGGTGCGCAGATCCGGGTGCGCGCCAGGCATGATCCGCCGCCGCAGGCCGAAGCGGCCGCACCCGGCTGTCCCGCTGCTCGCGTGCGGGGCGGGTCGCGGGGAGCAGACTGAGCTTCGGGTGTAATCTGATCTCAGGCGTTGTGCGGATTCGCCTCTTCACCGCAACTTCTCGAGCTGCAAGCATTCCGCCGGCGACGCAATCGTCTTCGCCTGCAACCGAGGTATCGGCCGGGCTCGTATCTGCAAAGGATCTGTGGCATGGAATCCACTGAACTGTTCTCCCACCCGGCGCGTCCCGAGCATGTGGCCTCGCGAAACTCCCAGGAGCCGGTGCAGGCCCCCGTCTTCTCCGATCAGCCCGGCGCGTCGTCTTCTGTCGATCAGCCGCCGGCATGAACGCCATGGCGCGGTCGCGCCGTGCGTCCCGTCCCGCCAGGGTCGCCCTGGCTGCGGACCTGGGCAGCGGTATCGACGGCGCCTGGTGGCCGTACTCCGCATCGGTGGCGGCCGAGCTTCCCGAGCTGGTGTCGGCCCTGCAGCGCCGGCTGGGCGAGGTCGTCGGCATCCAGATCAACTGGTCGGCCGCCGAGAGCCAGCTCGACCTGGAGACACTGGCGGCCGGGGTGCGGGCCATGCACGAGGGAGAGCGTGACCTCCGTCCCCGGCTGATGCTCGTCAACGGCCAGAGTGCTTGCGCCAGAATGCTTGTCGTGCCGAGCATGACCTCGCAGACGCTCGGCCTGATGATGCTGCGCACCGCGGCGCGGCTGCCGACCGCCGGTGCCGATCGGGACACCCGGCTGTTCGACCTGGCATGCGCGGTGATGAATCTGGCCGAGGCGGAATGCTCGAAGTGGTCGGCGGCCCCCGGGGCCTGAACCCCGGGCGGCCCCGATCGTCGCGATCACGGCGCCGGTGCCCAGCCGTGCTAGCCTGACCTGGGACGTTGTTCTGACGTCCACACACAAGAGAGAAGTTGAAAAAGTATGGCACAGGGAACTGTGAAGTGGTTCAACGGCGACAAGGGCTTCGGCTTCATCGCCCCCGATGGCGGCGCAGAAGACGTGTTCGTCCACTACTCGGCAATCGACGGACGCGGTTACAAGTCGCTGGAGGAGAACCAGCGCGTGCAGTTCGACGTCGAACAGGGCAGCAAGGGTCCGCAGGCGGTGCGGGTCTCGGCGGTCTGACAGCGGCGCAACTCGTCGAGTGGGCTGGTGGGAGCTTCCCGCCAGCCCACATCTGTTTTTACGCCCATACCTTGAAATGTGTTGTCCACCACGGTTTTCAGTTGCCCTTTGACGGCCACTTCGGTGCCGATTAGGCTGAGGTGACTCCCACGCGCTGGCGGCTGATCATGTCTAGCCCGGTGGTGCATTCCTCACGACCGGATCGACAGGACAAGCTTTGGCGATTGCCGACGTTGCCGCCTTCGCGCATCTGACAGATGCCGACATCGAGGCCCTGGCGGACGAACTCGACGCCATCCGGGTCCAGGTCGAGGAGTCGCTGGGGGCCCGTGATGCGTCCTACATCCGGCGCACCATCGCCTTCCAGCGTGGTCTCGATGTCGCTGCGCGCCTGGTCATCGGTTGCAGCAGATCCCGAACCGGGTGGATCCTCGGTACCGCGGCTCTGGCCTTCGCCAAGAGCGTGGAGAACATGGAGATCGGCCACAACGTCAGCCACGGTCAGTGGGACTGGATGAACGATCCCGAGATCCACTCCAACACCTGGGAGTGGGACATGGTCGCGGTCTCGTCGCAGTGGCGCTACTCGCACAACTACCGCCACCACGTTTTCAACAACATCATCGGTGTCGATGACGATCTGGGCTTCGGGATCATGCGGATGACCCGCGACGTGCCGTGGAAACCGGCGCACCTGATCCAGCCGCTGCGGAACCTGTTGTTGGCAGCGATATTCGAATGGGGTATCGGGCTGCACGGTATCCACTCCGAGCGGGACCGGCTGCCCCCGGGCAGTGCGGAGCTCACCGGCGAGCGGATGGCGTTCGTGCGCAAGTCCGCCCGCCAGGGGGCCAAGGACTACCTGCTGTGGCCGTTGATCAGCCGACGCCGCTGGCGCCGGACCCTGGCCGCCAACGGCGCAGCCAACCTGCTGCGCAACCTGTGGGCCTACCTGGTGATCTTCTGCGGCCACTTTCCCGACGGGGCGGAGAAGTTCAGCCCCGAGGTGCTCGACAACGAAACCCGCGGCGAGTGGTATCTGCGCCAGATCCTGGGCACGGCGAACTTCCGTGCCGGCCCGGTGCTGGCGTTCGCCAGCGGCAACCTCTGCTACCAGATCGAGCACCACCTGTTTCCCGATCTGCCCAGCAACCGCTACGCGCAGATCGCCGAGCGGGTCCGCGCGGTGTGCGCCAAGTACGATCTGCCGTACACGACGGGCTCACTTGGGCGGCAGTACTTTCTGGTCCTGCGCACCATTCACAAGCTGGCATTGCCGGACCGGTTCCTGATCGCGACCAGCGACGACGCCCCGGAGACCGCCTCGGAACGCAAGGTGGGGGGAGCGGCCGGGCGGGGGTCAGCTCACCAGCGCTAGCGAGTTCGCGCGCCGCAGTTTGCCCGACGGCGTCTTGGGTATCGTGCCCGGTGCCAGCACCGCCACGTTGCGGGGGCGAACGTCCACTTCGGCGAACACCTCGTGGGCGACCTGGCGTTGGATGCGGCGCACGTGGTCGTGGTCGGCGAAGTCCCGGCATTCCACCGCCACGGCGAACGCCTCCCGGGACAGCCCGGCGTCCAGGCGCACCGCGACGGCGCAACCGGGCCGGACCCCGTCGACCCGGCCGGCAGCGCGTTCGATGTCGCTGGGGTAGATGTTGCGCCCGGCCATGATGATGACGTCCTTGAGCCGCCCGCACACCACGACCTCGCCGGTCTCGGTGAGGTAGCCCAGGTCTCCGGTGTCGTACCAGCCGCGGTCGTCCTGGGCGGCGAGGAATCCGACGACGGTGGTGTAGCCCTTCGTGACCGGGGCGCCGCGCACCTCGATGACTCCGACTCCGCGGGTAGGCAGTTCGGCGCCGTCCTCGCCGACGATGCGCAGCTCGATACCGTCCAGCGGGCGTCCCAGCGAGACGAGGCGACGGGTGTGGCCCCGGGTGGCCGGGATCGCGCGGCGCAGCAGAGCCAGCAGGTCGGCGTCCACCTCGTCGACGAGCATGCCCTTGCCGCACGGGGAGAACGACACCGCCACCGTCGTCTCGGCCATGCCGTAGGCCGGGATGATCGCCTCGGGTCGCAGGCCGAAGGGCGCGCCGGCCGCGCACAGCTCCTCCACGTCGAGCGGGTCGACCTGCTCTGCACCCGACAGCGCCCAGCGCAGGCTGGACAGGTCGAACTCGCCCGGGTTTGCTTGGCGGCGAAGGCGTTTGGCCAGCAGGGTGTAGGCGAAATTCGGTGCGGCGGTCATGGTGCCCCGGTACTTGTCGATCAGCCGCGCCCACAACAGCGTGTCCCGCAGGAAGTCCATCGGGGTGATCTTGACCAGCTCGGCACCGAAATACATCGGGACCGTGAGGTATCCGGTCATGCCCATGTCGTGAAAGCACGGCAGCCAGCTGACGATCACGTCGGTGTCGATGTCGAAGTCGCATCCGACGGTCATCGCCTCGGCGTTGGCGACGATGTTGGCGTGGGTGATCTGCACGGCCTTGGGGGAGCCGGTCGATCCGGACGTGAGCTGCATCAGCGCGATGTCGTCGTCGCCGGTGTCCACCGGATCGGCGGGGGCGGCGGCCAGCAGCTCCTCGACGGTCAGCACGGTGAGGTCCAGGCCGGCCAGCACCGGCGCGGCGGCCAGGAATGGTTCGGAGACGATCACCGTCGTCGCGCCGATCATGTCGATCACCGCGGCGGTCTCCTCGGCCCAGCGCACCAGATCGGTGCGGGGGGTGGGTTGGTGCAGCATGGTCAGGCTGGCCCCGCGCATCCAGATCCCCTGGGCGGTCGGGGCGATCTCCACCGGGGCGCCGGCCAGGACCGCCACCGCATCGCCGGGGCCGACCCCGGCGGCGGCCAGCCCGCCGGCGATCCGGCGGGCTCGCTCGTGGACCTGCGCCCAGGACTGGCGCAGCGGGGCGTCGGGCTCGCCGGTGACGAATCCCCGGGTGCTGAGCTGGGCGTTGGCGTACATCGTCTGGGTGAATCGGCTCATGGCGGTCCTCTGGGTCGGCGCCGTACGTAGTCATGGGATGAGCCGCTGGAGTTCGACTGTGCCGTGAAGCGTGGTCCCCTCTACCACTCCAGGTGGTTCTCGGGCAGTTCGACTGTACCGAGTGCAGGGTCGCTGTCGGGCCAAGCTCGCCGCACCGATTCCATCTGACTCGCCGGTAAGAAATGACCGAAGGTGCCCCTAAGTCACCTTAGGCAAGGTAAGTATTGAGCCCATGGGTGCGGGGACGTATGTGGGTCGAATCGGTGCGCTGGCGGTGGCTCTGGGTATCGGAGCGGCGATGGCGGCAGGGGCCGGTGTGGCATCGGCCGAGGACAGCGACGGTGCGAGCGGCGGTTCGGTGGCGTCGTCGTCACGCTCTGCCGGCTCGCCGTCGACGTCCTCGGGCTCGTCGGGGCCGTCGTCGGCCACCACGTCACCGGAGGGTGAATCCGGCGACCCGGCCGATTCGGGCGATGGCGACGAAAAGTCTGACGGCACCGTAAATTCCGACGACGACGGTGATGCCGAGACCGCCGACGAGGATCTGGACGACGCGGACGTCGTCGACGACCTCGGGGACGGCGAGGAGGGCTCGGACGACGACGCCGGTCTCGTCGCGGAGGTCGAGGACACTCGGGACACCGGGGACGGCGACCTCGTGGTCAAGGAGCGCCGGGCGCGCACCGAGCCGGCTGACGAGCCCACGGAGGTCACCGAGTCCGAGGTCGACGTCGAGGCCGAGGACGAGCAGCCCGCCGCCGTCGAGGTCGACGATCCGGCCGTCGCCGACGAGGCGCAGGCACCCGTCGAGGCCGAACCGGTCGCGGCGCCCCCCGCGGTCACCGAGGATCCGGTCGCCGAGCCCGCACCGCCCGCCGAGGAGGCGCCGGCCGAGACGGTGCGCGCGGCGCTGTCGGTCGTCGACCAGCAGGCCGCCGGCCAGGATCCGGCTCTGCCCGCACTGGCCTCGCTGGTGATGTCGGTCGTGGGCGCCGGACGTGAGCTCACCAACGAAACCCCGCAGACCGTCGGCCAATTGGTGGCCAACAGCCTGGTCGACAGCGAGGCCGAGGACTATCCCGTTCCGATCGACGTCGTCGTGCAGGAATGGACTCCGCCGCTGGAGTTCCTGCAGCGGATCCCGGTACTGGGACCGTCGGTGGTGACGCCACTGGTCTCCCTTATCCACGACATTCCGCTGGTCAGCGATGTCCTGC
>JAXHTL010000057.1:7797-23970 GCA_034190095.1 Actinomycetota bacterium | reverse complement strand
CCCGGTGACGTTCTTCTCGACGTCGGACTTCTGGGACGTCCCGCTGGATCCGAACCCGACGGCCAGCAGCTACCAGCCGCCGTACTACATCGTGGCCAAGGACCTCGCCGAGAACAACAGGGAGGCCTCGTTCCAGCTGACCAGCGCGATGAACCGGTTCCGGCGTGACTTCCTGGCCGCCTACATCAGCGCCAGTTCGGACCCCGAGACCTACGGCAGACTCACGGTGTTGACCATTCCGGGTCAGGTCAACGGTCCCAAGCTGGCGTTCAACGCGATCAGCACCGACACCACGGTGTCTCAGGAACTCGGTCTGATCGGCCGCGACGGGCAGAACCGCATCCGCTGGGGCAACCTGCTGACGTTGCCGATGGGCGATGGCGGCCTGCTCTACGTCGCCCCGGTGTACGCCTCGCCGGGCACCAGCGACGCGGCCTCGTCGTACCCGCGCCTCATCCGCGTCGCGATGATGTACAACGACAAGATCGGTTTCGGCCCGACGGTGCGCGACGCCCTGACCGACCTGTTCGGGGCGGGCGCCGATGCCACCGCGACGGGTCCGGCGCCGACCAACACCCCCGAAGGGCAGCCCGCCGCGTCGCGCACCCCCGGTAATGGCTCGGCGCCGGAAGGCTCGCCGCAGCAGAACCAGAGCGCGCAGGCCCCGCAGGCCACGCCGGACGCGCCGCCGCCGGCCGCAGCGGTGCCGCCGAGCGGGCCGACGGAGTTGTCCGCGGCGAAGACCGCTGCGCTGCAGGAGGTCAACTCGGCACTCGACGCGGTGCGCGATGCACAGCAGTCCGGTGACTTCGCGCAGTACGGCGAGGCGTTGCAGCGCCTCGACGACGCGATGAACGAGTACCAGTCGGCCGACTGACACGCGTCGCCCCGGCCACCGACCCGCTGATGCGGTGCGGTGGCCGGGATACCGGTCGGGCACCGGCTGCGGGCCGGCCATTGCTCCGGGCGGGGCGGAGGAGGACCATGGGAAGGGTCCGGCAGCGCCGCCGGGACGCTGCCGCCGACCATGGAGGCAGAGCATGTATGCACGCAGTTCCACCATTCACGCACGCCCCGCAGCGCTCGACGCCGGGATCACCTACATCCACGACACGGTGTGGCCGGCGTTGTCCGGTCTGGACGGCTACGTCGGTCTGTCGTTGTTGGTGGACCGGCTGAGCGGGCGGTGCATCGCGACCACGGCCTGGCAGAGCGCCGAAGCCATGGACGCCAGCCGCAGGCCCACCCATGAGATTCGCGAGCGGGTCGCCCACATCCTCGGTGGCAGCCCCACCGTCGACGAATGGGAGATCGCCGCGCTGCACCGCACCCGCCACACGGGTCCGGGCGCCGGTGTGCGGGTGACCTGGGCGCGGGTCGATCCGGAGTCGGCCGACCGCGCCGTGGACGGTTTCCGGATGGCCACCATTCCCGCGCTGGAGGAACTCGACGGATTCTGCAGCGCCAGCCTGCTGGTCGACCGTGACTCGGGCTTCGGCGTCGTCTCGGTGACCTTCGACAGCGCCACGACCATGAGAAGCAGCCGGATAGCCTCCGACGCGATCAAGGTGGCCACCGCCCGCGACACCGGCGCCGAGGTGCTCGACGAATGCGAGTTCGACCTGGTGCTGGCACATCTGCGGGTACCCGAGATGGCCTGACACCCGCCCGCTCCAAGTCGGCGCCAAGGTCTCTGCCTGATGCTTTCGGCCAAGCAGAAAGCATTCCAGAAGGGACCTCCGATGACGACTCCGACCGAGCTGACGCGCGCCGATGTGCTGCGACTGTTGCGCGAGGCCGTCAACACCCATGTGGCGCTGCCGGGCGAACCCGGCTACGAGCGGTGCATGCCGTGGAACGTGGCCGCGTCGGTCACCCCGGCCGCCGTCGTCCTGGCGGCCACGCCGCAGGATGTGGCGGGCACCGTCCGCTTCGCCGCAGAGCACGGTTTCACCGCGACGGTGCAGTGCACCGGCCACGGGGCGATCGGGGTGGGCCGGGACACGATCCTCGTGCTGACCTCGGCGATGAAGCACTGCGAGGTGGATGCACAGAACCGCACCGCCCGCGTCGGGGCGGGGGCGCGCTGGCAGGATGTCATCGCCGCCGCCGCACCGTACGGTCTTGCGCCGCTGTGCGGTTCCTCGCCCGGTGTCGGGGTGGTGGGCTTCCTCACCGGCGGCGGCATCGGGCCGCTGGTGCGCACCGTCGGCGTGTCCTCCGATCATGTGCGGGCCTTCGATGTCGTCACCGGTGAGGGGCGGCTGCTGCGCGCCACGGCCGAGCAGAACACCGACCTGTTCTGGGGGCTGCGTGGCGGCAAGTCCACCCTGGGTATCGTCACCGCGGTCGAGATCGATCTACTCAATATCCCCGAGTTCTACGGCGGTGCAATGTATTTCGATGGATCAGATGCCGAATCGGCGTTGCACACCTGGCGGCTCTGGTGTGCGGGTCTGCCGGAGACGGTCAACACCTCCGTTGCGGTGCAACAGCTTCCGCCGCTGCCCGGGGTGCCCGAGCCGTTGGCCGGACGGATGACCGTGGCGGTGCGCTACACCGCGGTCGACGACTTCACCGCAGCCGAACAACTGCTGGCGCCGATGCGAGCGGCCGCTGCGCCGATCATGGACACCGTCGGTGTCCTGCCGTATTCCGCGATCGGCGCGGTGCACGCCGACCCGGTGGACCCGATGCCGGTCAACGAGGATCATGCGCTGCTGTCGGACCTGCCCGCCGAGGCCGTCGACGCGCTGCTGGCGGTCGCAGGTCCGGGTTCGGGCTCACCGCAGGTGATCGTCGAGCTGCGACTGCTGGGCGGCGCGCTGGCCAGGCCGGGGCGACACCGCAGCGCCTTCTGCCACCGCGACGCCGCGTTCGCGGTGACGGTCATCGGCGCCCCGATGCCGGAGACCGCCAGCCTGGTCGCCGAGCATGCCGGCGCCGTCACCGGGGCGGTGGCGCCGTGGTCGACGGGCGGGCAGATGCCCAATTTCGCACCGTCGCACGACCCGGGGCGCCCGTCCCGGGCATACGGTGAGGACACCCGGCACTGGCTGAGCGCACTGGCAGACCGCTACGACCCGGCCCGCGTGCTGGCCGTCGGGCAGGTCGTGCGCTGAGACGTAGGTCACTCTGGTGTGGGCGTCGCGAATTGCGGCGCTTGTGCCGGTGAAAGCCGCACGTCAAGGGCTGTCTGCGACTCCCGCACGCGCTTGAGCAGGCGATTTGGAGCGCTGCCCACGCCTTCGGTAACCTAGCGTTCACCCGACGCGGGGTGGAGCAGCTCGGTAGCTCGCTGGGCTCATAACCCAGAGGTCGCAGGTTCGAATCCTGTCCCCGCTACTAGGTAGAACGGCCCCCGGACGAAAGTCCGGGGGCCGTTCTCATTTCCGGTCGCCCGACCCGTCCCGTCGCCGGTCCGGACAGTTGATCGCCGCGAACCTCGAGATCGTGCAGCCGTTCCTGGGGCTGCGCCGAAGATAGCCGAAAGGCGTTCTCGCTCATCGTCGCTGTGAAACACCGGTCATGGATCACGTTGCCGCACAGCGAAGAACTCGAGGACGAGTGCGTCTCGTCTGTCGCGGCCACTATCCGATGGAGTCTCGGCCGAGTAGCACCCGACGGGCGATCGGCGTGCGCATTCTGGGTGCACCGCCTGACGGCGTCCGCTAGGGTCGGTGTCGGTTGGCGATCCCGGGGGAGGGGAATCGTGGCTCAGCTTCGTGACGAGTATTCCGGTGCGCGCATTGGCCGTTCAGGCGGCGCTCTGCGGTGTGTGGCCGGTTGGGCCGGGTGTCTTGCGATGGTTCTGCCATTCTCGCTGTCGACGGCGGTCGGTGTTGCCGATACCGGGGCAGCGGGGGCGTCCGGGTCCGCCGCTCCGTTGTCGGTGGGGGGTGTTCGCGAGCCCGTGCCGTTGAACGGGCCGGGAGCCGACTGTGGACAGCTGGTCACGCCGAACGGTGGATTGGGTCGCTTGCGCGCCACCAACGGTCTGACCTGCCCAGAGGCGAAGACGGCGGTTGACCGCTACCTCGGCGACCCCGCCCGCGCGATGGGCGGCCGTTGGCAACTGGTGTCCTACGACGACGGGTGGACCTGCTTGACCACCCTCTATCCGGGTGCCACCGGCCCGCCGGTCGGGGGGATCTGGAAAGAGTGCGAACTCGACGCAGTAACCGCAAGTATCGGTCAAACGCCGGGCAATCCCCGCGCCGAACTGGACTGGCTCGGTCCCGATGCGTGACACCGGCGACAGTGCACCGGTAGCGCAGCGCACCGCGAACGGCCGGCTCGCCAGCGTCCGGTCGCGTGGCGCCGCGGCCGGTGCAGCAGCCGTATGGACCGTGATGATCGTCGTGGCGCCCCCTGCGCCGGCGGACGACAACGCTGTCTTCGCCTCACCGTCGGGCAACATCGTGTGCATGATGACCGTTCGGTCAGCGTCCTGCGACGTCGCCGACCACGACTGGACAGGTCCGCCTGTCGAGGGCGATCCGCTCTGCGGTCTGCAGGAGGCTGACAGGGTGTTCCTGATGGTCAACGGGCCGGCTGAAATCCACTGTCGCAACGACACCCTCATCAGCACCGAGGAATTCACCCTCGACTACGGACAATCCCATACCGTCGGTCCTCTTGCCTGCACCAGTGCACCGTCCGGTATCACCTGCAGTGACACCGACACCGGTCACTACTTCCGAGTGTCGCGCGAATCCTACGAACTGCACTAGCCGGGCACTGGTCGGCGGCGATGCTCAGCTGCCGCTGAGGCTTTCGATCCGGGTGGCCAGCATCGTGGTCCACTCGGCGAGGTAGATGTCGTCGGGCACCGTGCCGGCTTGCGGAAAGAGGCCGGCCGCCAGCCGTGCTCCGAGCAGGCTGTCTATCCCGATCGCGGCCAGCACCGCACAGTGCTCCCGGGTGAGGGTGGGCGCCCAGGTTTCGATCCAGTCGCAGAGCTCGGCCTTGATTCCGTCGACGAACGCCGCCAGCGCGGCATCGAGTCGAGCCGAGCGTCCCGCCGGGATCCGGGTGGCGATCTGGAGCATTTCGGTTTCCTGGTCGACGACACTGAGCAGGAATCGGCCCAGCGCGGTCAATTCGGAGCGGAGGTCGCCGAGGCCGGCGAAGAGGGCGCGGATATCGCTCATCGCACGCCGGCGGTCGAGTTGCCGGTGGATCCCGGCCTCGAGCAGCGCGTCCTTGGACTTGAAGTGGTGGTAGAGGGCGCCGGAACCGGCTGCCAGCCCTGCGGCGGCCTCGATCTGGGAGACGCTGGTGGCGTCGTAGCCCTGAGTGCTGAACAGCTGCATGGCGACGTTCACCAACCGCTCCCGGGTGGGCGTCGACGTAGACATTGAGCCTGCCTAACTGTTCGCTTAGTCTAGCCAGGATATTTTACGGCCCCCGTGGATCGGGAGATGCTTTGGCAAGTCGCGATCGTGGAGTGCCGTGCGGGCGGATCCGGCGCACGATGCCGCTGGCCGGTTTGACCGCGCGGGTCGCCTGCGGTCGCCTCGTCGCCGGATTGCAGGAGAAAGCGGGCCAGGACGGCGCGGTCGAGCGTTTCCATCGCAGGTCGGCTGCCCGCTATTCGGAGTTGCTCGGCCGATCACGCGGAGTGCTGATGAAGGCCGCCCAGATCCTGTCGATGGCCGACAACCGCGATTGGGGTGGTGGTGGTTTCGGCCCCTACCTGGACGCACTGGGCCAGGTGCAGGCCGAGGTTCCGGCGATGGATCCGCTGCTGGTGCGCCGGCTGCTGGATGCCGAAGTCGATTCCGACAGATTCGCCGAATTCGACGAGCAGCCGGTTGCGTCGGCCTCCATCGGGCAGGTGCACCGGGCCGTGCTGCGCGACGGCCGTGCCGTCGCGGTGAAGGTTCAGTATCCGGGGGTGGCCCGGGCCATCCGGGATGACCTGGCCAATGCCGAACTGCTGGTGACGTTCCTGCAGTGGGTGCGTGCGGCAACGGCGGTTCGGGCCGACATCCGTGCGGTGGCGCGGGAGGCTGCCGCACGCATCGGCGAGGAGATCGACTACCGGCACGAAGCCCAGACCATCACCACCTTCGCCGAGCTCTACCGGGGTCACCCGTTCATCCGTATCCCCCAGGTCGTTCCGGAGGTGTCCGGGGACCGGGTGCTGACCATGACCTACCTGGACGGAATGGACTGGTGTCAGGCCCGCAACGCCGATCAGGAACTGAGAAACGCCTGGGCGGAAGGCATCACCCGGTTCCTGCACAGCAACGGCCGGCTGTCCAACCTGATGCACGGTGACCCGCACCCGGCCAACTACCGCTTCTTTCCCGACGGGACGGTCGGGTGCCTGGATTTCGGTTGCGTGCAGGTCTTCACCGAACACGAGCGCTGGGTGTGGTTCTCGCTGCTGCGGGCGGCGATGGAGGGGCGCAAATCCGACCTGCGCGACCTCGCCGAACAGGCGGGGTTCCTCGACAGCGACCCGACGCTGGCCGAAGAGGAGCTCTACCAGTGGGCGGCCGAACTGCTCTGTGACGTCATCGCCGAACCGCAACCGGTGACCTACACGCCGCAGGTGCAGGCGCGGGTCCTGCGCAACATGTTCAGCCTCAAAGACAGCAACCACGTGATGGCGCGGGTCAGCTTCCCCAGGGTGATCGCGTTCACCGGCCGCCAGCAACTGGGCCTGGTGAACATCTGCACGCTGCTGGGCGCAACCCTGCCGGTACGGGCGATCTTCGACGACACCGACGGTGTCGCCGAACCGGTCACGGCGTTGGGTGCGCAGCACCACGCCTGGGTCGCCGAGCGCGGCCTGAGCCTGCCGCGGCGCCCCGATCACCCGTGACCGGCCTCACCGCCGACCTGCCGGCGCGTAGCGCCGCTCCGGTCGGCCGACGCCGTACTGCAGCCGCAGCCGCAGCGCACCGGTGCTCAGGTAGTGCTCGAGATAGCGCCGTGCGCTGACACGCGAGATCCCCACGATCTCAGCGCATTCGGCGGCCGAGACCTCCCCGGTGCCCCGGACGGCGTCGAGGACGCGCAGACCGGTTTCGGCGCCGAGACCCTTGGGCAGCGTCTGGCTCGCCCGGGTCGAGCCGGGCCCGCCGAACAGTGAGTCGACCGTCGACTGGTCAGCGCTGGGGCCCGATTCGAGCGCGTCGGCGCGTGCGGCGTAGCCGGCCAGCTTCTGTTGCAGCGACGCGAACTCGAACGGTTTGATCAGGTAGTCGGCCGCGCCGCCGTCGAGAGCCCCCCGAACGGTGTCGAGCTCCCGGGCGGCGGTGATCATGATGACACCGACCTGGTCGCCGCCGGCGCGCAGCTGCTGCAGCACCTGCAGCCCGGTCATGTCGGGCAGATACACGTCGAGCAGGACCAGCTGGGGCCGCAGTTCACGCACTGCGGTCAGTGCCTCACCGCCCGACCGGGCCACCCCCACGGCGCGGAACCCGTCGATCCGCTCGACGAACCGGCGATGGATGTCGGCCACCATGAAGTCGTCGTCGACGATGAGGACGTCACGCATGCGCGGCCACCCGGCTCTGCGGCAGCCGCACCACGAATCGCGCACCGCGGCCGGGTTCGTCGTCATCGGTGACCTCGACCGAGCCGCCGTGCGCGGCGGTGACCATCCGGACCAGGGCCAGCCCGATTCCGCGTCCGCCGGTCTGGTGCGGTTTGGAGGTCACTCCGCGGGCGAAGATGGCCTCGCGCAGGTGCGGCGGCACCCCGGGCCCGGTGTCGGATACCTCGATCAGCAGTCCGCGTGTGTCGCAGACCCGCACGGTGACCCGGGGATTCGGCGATCCCACCGAGACGTCCACGGCGTTGTCGATGAGATTGCCCAGCACCGTGATCACGTCGGTGGCCAGGCCGGGTTCCAGCGCCGAGAGGTGCGAATCGTCGGTGATCTGCAGGGAAACCCCGCTCTCGGCGGCCAGCGTCGTCTTGGCGATCAGCAGGGCCGCCACGGCCGGATCGGAGATCCGGCGTGTCACAGCGTCATTGATGGCGGCCCGTCGTGCAGTCAGCTCGTCGACGAAGGCGCGGACCGCGTCGAACTCACCGAGCTGCACCAGACCCGAAATGGTGTGCAGCTGGTTGGAGAACTCGTGGGTCTGCGCGCGCAGGGTGTCGGTGGCGCTCTTGTGTGACGACAACTGCGCCTGCAGCGCAGCGAGTTCGGTGCTGTCGCGCATCGTGGTGACGGTACCGATGTGCTGTCCGGCGCTGGTGGCCGCGCGCCGGTTGAGCGCCAGCACCCGGGTGCGGGTCGCGATCACGACGTCACGGCCATCCTCGCCGTCGAGCAGGAACTGAGCCACCGCGGGTTCGAGGTCGACGTCGTCGAGGTGCCGGCCGATCGCCGACGCGGGTAGTTCGAGCAGGTCCTGGGCACTGTCGTTGAGCAGGGTGATGACGCCGTCGGTGTTCACCGCCACCACCCCCTCGCGGATGCTGTGCAGCAGGGCCTCGCGATGGTCGGCCAGGCCGGCGATCTCGGAGATCTCCAGTCCGCGGGTGTGGCGCTTGATGCGGCGCGACAACAGCCACGAGGCCAGCAGCCCCAGCACCGCGCCCAACCCGAGGTACAGCAGCAGGCGTTCCCCGGCGCCGGCGATCAGGCCCCACAGCGACGGATACGGCTCGCTCACCGACACGACCGCGAGCACCTGGCCGTCGGGGGCCAGGATCGGCACCTGGGCGACCAGGCTGTGGACGCCGGCGATGTCGGCGTCGCCGAACCATGCACGTCCGGTGCCGGTGCGGCCGGTGTCCGCGGTCCCGCCGACCCGCGACGGATCCGACGAGGCGCGCACCGTGGTTCCGGGTCCGAGGATCTCGGCGAGTTCTACACCGGACAGTGCCACCGCCCGGTCCAGCTCCGGGGCGAGCACCTGGGCGGCGAACGGATCGGAGTAGCGTTCGCGCACTACCGGTGTCGAGGCCAGATTCTCGGCGGTGGCCAGCATCCGGGCCCCCCGGACATCGCGGAACTCCCCGGTGGACTGCGTCACCGACACCGCGGCGACCGCCCCGAGCACCACCACGACCACCAGCAGCTGAAAGGCCAGGAACTGCCCGGCCAGGCTCCGGCTGCCGAAGGTGCGCCACGCGGCCGACCACCGTGCACTCACGCAGTCATGCTCCCCTCGTCATAGTGACCCAGCTCACGCTTGGGACCAGTATTGCGTAGCATCGTGCTGCTTCGACAAGGACTGATGTGACGAGACTGCTCGGCTGGCTGGCGGCCGTCGTACTGGCGGTGCCGCTGACGGCTGCCTGCGGTGTCGTCGGCGGCGACGGGGGCGGGTTGTACAGCCTGCGGATGATGGTGCCCAACAGCCCCGGCGGCGGTTATGACCTCACGGCGCGCACCGCCGTCAAGATCATGGAGGACGACGGACTCACCGGCCGGGTGGAGGTGTTCAACGTCGTCGGCGACAGCGGGGCGGTCGCCATGGCGCGGCTGATGAACGAAGCGGGCAACGACGAGTTGATGATGACGATGGGTCTGGGCGTCGTCGGAGCCACGATCACCCACGGAGCGGGTGTGCGGGTCTCGGACGCGACCGCGCTGGCCAAGCTGATCGAGGATCCCGGCGCCCTCGTCGTGCCCGCCGACTCGCCGCTGCGCACCGTCGGCGAGTTCGTGGCCGCGTGGCGTGCCGACCCGGGCTCGGTCACGGTCGGGGGCGGCTCGTCGCCGGGGGGACCCGACCACCTGTTGGCGATGGAACTCGCCGACGCGGTCGGGGTCGACCCGCGCGAGGTCGACTACGTCACCCACGACGGCGGCGGAGATCTGTTGACTGCGCTGCTCGGAGCGGAGGTCACGGTGAGTACGTCGAGTCCCGGTGAGTTCCTGGCTCAGATCGCCGCCGGCCAGCTGCGGGTGCTCGCCGTGTCCAGCGCCGCCCGGGTACCCGGTGTCGACGCACCGACGTTGCGGGAGTCGGGCATCGACCTGACCTTCGCCAACTGGCGCGGAGTGCTTGCCCCGCCGGGCGTTTCGGCCGACGCTCGGGCGAACATGATCGAACTGTTGACCCGCCTGCACGGTACCGCGGCCTGGCAGGCGGCGCTGGCGCGCAACGGCTGGACCGACGCGTTCGTCACCGGCACCGACTTCGAACGGTTCCTGGCAGCACAGGATGATCGGGTGTCCGCCACCCTGGCCGAACTGGGGCTGACCTGACCGCGCCGGTCCGGGCACGGGTCCGCGGCTCTCCCAGCACGCTGGACGGTCACGACGAGTGCGGTGGTGCGGGGCGCCGGGACCGGCGCAGGCGTGAACCCAGCAGGCCGTGGCGGGGGCTCACGAGGTAGGTCAGGGCGAACGCCGCACCGTTGGCCAGCACGACCATCGGACCGGATGCCGTGTCGAGGTAGTAGCTGGTGTAGAGGCCGACCAGAGCGCAGGCGGCGGCCAGGGCAGGTGCGATCAGCAGCATCCGGCTGAAGCGGTCGGTGAGCAGGTAGGCGGTGGCTCCGGGGGTGATCAGCAGGGCCACGACCAGGACGACGCCGACGGCTTGCAGGGCCACGACGGCGGTGAGGGCGAGCAGGCCGAGTAGTGCGGCGCTGAGTATCCGCGGGTTGAGGCCGATGGCATGGGCGTGGTTGGGATCGAAGGCATAGAGGGTGAAGTCGCGGCGTTTGTAGATCAGCACCGCCATGACGAGTGCGGCGAGGACCCCGACCTGGATCAGCTCGGAGTCTGAGACACCGAGCAGGTTGCCGAAGATGATGTGGTTCAGGTCGACCTGGCTCGGCGTCACCGAGATGAGGACCAGCCCCAGGGCGAACAGGGTGGTGAACACGACGCCGATGGCGGCGTCCTCCTTGGTGCGGCTGGTGTCGCGGACGAGCCCGATGAGTGCGACGGCGGCGAAGCCGAACACGATGGCGCCCAGGGCGAATGGGGCGCCGACGATGTAGGCCAGGACGACGCCGGGCAGCACGGCGTGCGACACCGCGTCCCCCATCAGCGACCAGCCGATGAGCACCAGCCAGCACGACAGGGTGGCGCACACGATCGAGGCGATCAGGGTGGTCGCCGTGGCGCGCACCATGAACTCCAACCGCAAGGGTTCGAGAAGGAACTCGAGGGCATTCACGGCTGCTCCCCAGGCTCGTCGAGGACGTCGAGACCGAACGCGCGGGCCAGGTTCTGCGGCTGCAGCACGGTCTCGGGCACGTCGTGCAGCAGCACGGTGCGCATCAGCAGAACCGCCTCGTCGGCGAGCTCGGGCAGGGCGTGCAGATCGTGGGTGGACACCAGGATCGTGGCGCCGCGCCCGGCGAGGTCGCGCAGCAGGGCGCTGATGGTGGCTTCGCTGCGTTTGTCGACGCCGGCGAAGGGTTCGTCGAGCAACAGCAGGTCGGCGCCCTGGGCGATGCAGCGGGCCAGGAACGCGCGTTTGCGTTGCCCGCCGGAGAGTGCGCCGATCTGGCGGTGCTGGTGGTCGAGGAGTTCGACCCGCCGCAGCGCGTCGTCGACGGCGTCGTGGTCGGCGGCGCGGGCGCGCCGGGACGGACCCATGTGTCCGTAGCGGCCGGTGAGCACGACATCGCGGACCGCGAGGGGGAACGCCCAGTCGATGGCCTCACTCTGCGGCATGTAGCCGACCAGGCCCGCCTTGCGGGCCGGAGAAGGACCCGAACCGTGGATGCGCACGGTCCCGGAGTCCGGCCGCACCAGTCCCATGATCGCTTTGAACAACGTCGATTTCCCGGAGCCGTTCATGCCGACCAACCCGCAGACGCGGCCGGAGTGCAGCGTCACGGTGGCGTCGCGCAGGGCGAGCACCGGACCGTAGTGCACCGTGACCGAATCGACCTGCAGCGCTGGGACGGTCACGGGGAGCGGTCTGCGGTCAAGGCGGTCGCGATGGTGCCGGCGTCGTGGCGGATCAGTTCCAGATAGGTCGGCACCGGTCCGTCGGCCTCGGAGAGGGAGTCGACGAACAGCACCCCACCGAAGCGGGCGCCGGAGGCTTCCACGACGCGCTGCATCGGCGCGTCGGAGACGGTGGACTCGCAGAACACCGCGGGCACGTCGTTGGCTTCGACGAACTCGATGGCCGACGCGATCTGCTGGGGGGTGGCCTGCTGTTCGGCGTTGACCGCCCAGATGTACTTCTCGGTCAACCCGGCATCGCGGGCCAGGTAGGAGAAGGCTCCTTCGCAGGTCACCAGCGCTCGCTGAGCGACCGGCAGCGCGTCGAGCTGCGTGACCAGCTCGTCATGGACCTTCTGGAGCTCGGCGCGGTAGGCCGCGGCATTGTCGCGGTAGTCCTGCGCATGGCCGGGGTCGAGTTCGGCGAACGCTGCGGCCATGTTGTCGGCGTAGATCTGCACGTTCAGCGGTGACATCCAGGCGTGCGGGTTGGGCATGCCGGCGTAGTCGTCCTCGGCGATGGCGAGTGCCTGCACACCGTCGCTGACCACCACATGCGGAACGTCGAGGCCCTCGACGAACTGGGCGAACCACGCCTCGAGGTTCAGACCGTTGTCGAGGATGAGATCTGCGCCGGCCGCCTTCTTGATGTCACCCGGGGTGGGTTCGTAACCGTGGATCTCCGCACCCGGCTTGGTGATCGATTCCACCGTCAGATGCTCACCGGCGACGTTGGAGGCGATATCGGCCAGCACCGTGAACGTCGTCAAGACCGTCGGCCGCTCGCCATCACCGGCGCTGCGCTCGGTAGAGCAACCGGCCACGACCACGGCGACCGCGGTGATCGCCACCCCCGTGGCCATCGACCACCTGCGTCGCACAGCGTCTCCCGGCTCGATATTCGCACTCCCGACCAAAAAGTTTCGGGTGGTCGAAATATAGGCGGTCGACCGTGTCGGCAGCAAGGTGCCCGGTTCTACCGGGCCTCGACCTCCTGCTCGGCTCCGGTCTCGGCACTGCCGACCTCGGAACGCAGCCGCAGTTTGTTGTACACGCTGATCGCGATGACGATGAACAGCAGCGTGTAGAGGGTGATCGTAATGGGCGTGCTGACCAGCGTCATCGGGTTGTTCTGCGAATTGTTCATCGCCGCACGCAGCGACGACTCGGCCAGCGGACCGAGGATGACCGCGATGAGCACCGGCGCGGTCGGCACCCCGTAGCGGCGCATTCCGAACGCGATCAGCCCCAGGGCCAGCATGAACGCCACATCGATCATCGCGGCGCTGGCGGCGTACACCCCGAAACAGGCGAACATCGCGATGCCCGCGTACAGGTACTCCTTGGGGATGGTGAGCAGCTTGGCCCACAGCGGGGCGAACGGCAGGTTGAGCACCAGCAGCACGACCATCCCGATGATCAGGCTGGCCAGCAGCGCCCAGACCAGGTCGGCATTGCGGGCGAACAGCAACGGACCCGGCTGGATGCCGTACTGCTGGAACGCGGCCAGCAGCAGCGCCGCGGTGGCCGAGGTGGGCAGGCCCAGGGCCAGCAGCGCACCCATGGCGGTACCCGCCGTCGAGTTGCCGGCCGCCTCCGGTGCGGCCACACCGCGCAGCGCGCCCTTGCCGAACATCGGCTTGGCGCGTCGCGCGTCGAGCCGCTTCTCCAGGCCGTAGGCCAGGAAGGTGGGAACCTCGGCGCCGCCGGCCGGAATGACGCCGAACGGCACCCCGATCCCGGTGCCGCGCAGCCACGCCGGCAGCGCGTCGCGGTACTCGGCCCGCGACAGGAACGGCCGCCCGGTCGACGGGGTGAAGCTGCGGTCGTCGGGTCGCCCGATCCGCGAGGCCACGTAGAGCACCTCGCCGACGGCGAGCATGGACACGGTGATGACGACGATGCTGACCCCGTCGAACAGCGCCACGTTGCCGAACGTGAAACGTTGTGAGCCGCTGACCTGGTCGGTACCGATCATCGCCAGCACCAGCCCGATCAGCAACGCGGCCAGTCCCTTGAGCACGGATTCGGACACCACCGCCGAGGTGGCGATGAACGCGAAGACCGCGAGCGCGAAGTATTCGCCCGGGCCGAACTCGGTGGCCCAGTCGGCCAGCGCCGGAGCGAAGAACACCACCAGCACGGTGGCGATCATGCCGCCGATGAACGCCCCGATCGCCGAGGTCGCCAACGCCTGGGCGCCGCGGCCGCGGCGCGCCATCCGATGGCCCTCGATCGAGCCGGCGATGGCCGTCGAGTTGCCGGGGGTGTTCATCAGGATGCCGGCGATGGCGTCCCCGAACAGGCCGCCGAAGTAGATGCCGGCGAACATCACCAACGCCGCCAGCGGGTCGAGGGTGAACGTGATCGGCAGCAGCAGTGCGACGGCCATCGACGAGCCGAGGCCGGGCAGCACCCCGACCGCGGTGCCGATCAGCGCTCCGATCAGCACGTACATCAGGTTGGTGGGCGTCAGGACGTCGCCGAAGCCGCCGAGTAACCCTACGAGTGCATCCATCAGAAGATCCCCATGACTCCGGGCGGCAGGCTCAGGCCGAGCGCACCGCTGAACACAAGTTGCATGACCGAGGAAGCCGCCAGCCCGATCAGCAGGTTGGGCACATACCGCCGGCTGCCCAGGCCGACGGTGACCCCCCAGAACACCACCGCGCCGGCGATGATCCAGCCGGCCGGAACCAGCAGCACCGCGAAGGCGGCGAACGAGCCGAACGTGGTCGCCGTGGAGCGCCAGTTGCTGGACAGTTCGGCCTCGGGCAGTTCGGGGTTGCGCAGCACACTGAGTGTCAGCAGTGCGGCCACCAGGAAGCAGAAGCCTGCCGTGATCGCCGGAAACACCCTGGGCCCGAAGACCTCCGAGTCGTCGGCCAGTTCCATGTCGGCGATGCCGTAGATGAGCAGCACGCCCAGCGCCACCAGCAGGACCGGCATGACCAGTGCGCTGCGGCCCGACCAGAGACGTTGCGGGGGAGCGGACCCGGCCTGGGTCTCGGTGTGCCGGTGGTCGTGGATCGTCATGCCAACCCCAGATCTCGCAGAATCGTTGCTACCCGTTGCTGTTCGGTGCGCAGAAAGGCGCCGAACTCGTCGCCGGTGAGGAAGGACTCCTCCCAGCGGTTGCGCTCGACGGCGCTGTGCCATTGCTCGGTGGCCACCATCTCGGTGACGATGTCGATGAGTTCCTGGCGCTCTGCTGTGTCCAGGCCGGGCGGGGCGACGTAGCCGCGCCAGTTGACGAGGTCGACCTGCGGGTAGCCGGCTTCGGTCGAGGTCGGCGCGTCCAGGCCGGCCAGCCGGTCGGGCGCCACCACCATCAGGGCGCGCAACCGCCCCTCGGTGAGCATGTCGCGGAAGTCGTTGAATCCGCTGATGCCCACGCTCGGTGTGCCGGGTGCGGTGGAGAGCAGGTTGATGGTGAGCTCACCGCCGCCGGCGTAGGCCGCGTAGCGCACCTCGGCGGGGTCGACCCCGGCGGCCAGGGCCAGCTGCGCGGCGATCATGTGGTCGATGCCGCCGGCCGACCCGCCGCCGATCGGCATCGCCGCGGGGTCGGCCCGCCATGCCGCCACCAGGTCGTCGATGGTCTGAAACGGTGAATCCGCTTGCACGACGATCACTTCGAAGTCCTCGGCGAGCCGGGCGACCGGGGTCATGTCCGACAGGTCCACCGGGGAGTCGTTGCGCACGATGCCGCCGAGCATCACGGTGCCCGTCACCATCATCGTGGTCGGGTCGCCGTCGTGGCGGGACAGTTGGCTCAGCCCGATCGTCCCGCCCGCCCCCGGCACGTTGACGACCTGCACGTTGTTGACGATTCCGTCGCCGCGCAGCGCCTGCTGCGATTCGCGCGCGACGAGGTCCCACCCGCCCCCGGCGGCCGCGGGCGCGACGAGGGTCAGCTTGGCGCGGGCGTCGGCCCCGGAGCCCGACCGGCTCGCGTCGAGGCCGGCGGCCACCACCAGGGCGCCGACGACGACCAGGGCGAGGGCCCAGCGCGCGGCTGTCTTGATCTGCACCTTCGATCCTTTCGGTGTGTCCTGTGCAGATCGTCGCCGACCACTGTGACCCGCGTCACTCTTGTGGACGTAGTGGAGGTTGTGTTCGTTGTGTCAGCGACGTGTGTCGGTGACGGACGGCTGCCGCCGTCAGGCGATCGCGGCGCCGACGAGATGGCCGATCGCGTAGGTGATGGCGAGTGCGAGACCGCCGCCGACGAGGTTGCGCAGCACCGCGCGTTGTTTCGGCGCCCCGCCCAGCGCCGC
>JAXHTL010000057.1:0-7697 GCA_034190095.1 Actinomycetota bacterium | reverse complement strand
GCCGTCAGGCGATCGCGGCGCCGACGAGATGGCCGATCGCGTAGGTGATGGCGAGTGCGAGACCGCCGCCGACGAGGTTGCGCAGCACCGCGCGTTGTTTCGGCGCCCCGCCCAGCGCCGCCGAGACCGCGCCGGTGATGACCAGTGCGAGCAACACCGCGACCACGGTGACGGGGACCCGCCAGGTGGTCGGCGGCAGGAGTATCGCGATGAGGGGAAGCAACGCCCCCACGGTGAACGCCAGGGCCGAGGACAGCGCGGCCTGCCACGGGCTGGTCAGTTCGTCGGGGCTGATCCCCAGTTCGATCTCGGCGTGCGCGGCGAACGCATCGCGTGCGGTGAGCTCCTCGGCCACCGTACGCGCGGTGGTGTCGCTCAGTCCCTTGTCCCGGTACAGCGCGGTCAGCTCGTCGAGTTCGGCGTCGGGGTCCTCACGAAGTTCGCGGCGCTCCTTGCTCAACAACGCCTTCTCGGTGTCGCGCTGGGTGCTGACCGAGACGTATTCACCCAGAGCCATCGACACCGCACCGGCGGCCAGGCCGGCGATGCCGGCGGTGAGTATCGGGCCGCGCTCGGCGGTGGCTGCCGCCACACCCACGACGATGCCTGCGGTGGAGACGATGCCGTCGTTCGCGCCGAGTACGCCGGCTCGTAACCAGTTGAGCTTGGACGAAATCGAGCCGGTGTGGGGCTCGGCGGGATGTGAGGGCGTGGCCACCGCGTCACGGTAGCCAGCGGGGCGGCCCGTGGCTAGCAAGATCAGCCTTGCCATACCGGCGGCGCGGCCGACGGTCGTTGGGGCCGACCGGGGGCCGCAACACCGTGTTAACGCCGTTCCCCGCGACATCGATCATGCCTGTCGGCTACCGTTCGGGTGACGTCAGCGGATCGGGGACGTGTGGCCTCCGATGTGTGCGCCCGGACCATCGTCGAACTCGGCATCAGTCGCTGATTCACGGCGCTGCAGGTCTAGCAGGGGGTCAGGGAAAGGCAATTCAGGACATATGGCCGGCGATTCCAGACATGGCGGTGCCGCCCCCGCGGCTGCGGCGGACACTGAGTGGGCGGGTTCCTCGGCGGGGGCACCGCGCACCGTGGTGTTCGCGTTGTACAACAAGGTGACCCTGCAGGATGTTGCCGCACCGCTGGAGATCTTCGCGCGGGCCAACGACTTCGGGGCCAACTACGAGGTGTTGCTGGCGTCGCCGACCGGCGAGTCGGTCGGCACGACCGCCTATGCCCGCCTCGATGTCGATGTCGCACTGGCCGATCTGCCCGCGCGCATCGACACCCTGCTGGTGCCCGGCGGGGTCCCGGCCGACTTCACCTTCACCCCCGGGTTGCACGACATCCCCGAGGAGCCGACGCCCGACTCGGTACCCGACGCGATGAAGATGGTGGCCGAGCTCGCGCCGCGGGCACGCAGGGTCGCCTCGGTGTGCACCGGGTCCTTCGTGCTCGCGGCCCTCGGCCTGCTCGACGGCCGGCGCGCGACGACGCACTGGGCGCACTGCCAGACCCTGGACCGCACCTATCCGGACGTGGTGGTGGACCCGGACTCGCTGTTCGTGCAGGACGGCCCGTACATCACCGGGGCGGGGATCACGGCGGGCATCGACCTGGCGCTGGCCCTGGTGGAAAGCGACTACGGCCCGAACGTGGCCCGCCGGGTAGCGCGGTGGATGGTGGTGTTCCTGCAACGCCCCGGTGGCCAGGCCCAGTTCAGTGTCTGGGCCGAATCGGCCCTTCCGGTCTCCGGTGGGCTGCGCGACGTGCTGGATTCGGTGATCGCCGATCCGGGGGGCGACCACTCGACGGCGTCGATGGCCGAGCGTGCGGTGGTCAGCGAGCGACACCTGGTGCGGATGTTCCGCGACCAGGTCGGGATGACGCCGGCCCGTTTCGTCGAGCAGGCCCGGCTGGAGGCTGCCAAGGTGCTGCTCGCCACCAGCGACCACAGTCAGGACGCGGTCGCGCGGCGCACGGGGTTCGGTACCTCGGACACGTTGCGACGCACGTTTCGCCGCAACCTGGGCGTGTCACCCGGGCTGTACCGAAGCCGCTTCCGTACCACCGGGATCGACCAATAGACCGGACTCCGGCGCGCCGGCCGACAGCGCGCAGTGCGCGGTGAGATAGTCGCGTACCCGCGCGCCCCAGCGCAGCCCGCTGCGCTGAGCGGCCGCGTGGAACGACTCCCCGGCCAGGACCAGGCCGACTGCGTTCTCCAACCGCACCTCGTAGACGTACTCGCGTAGCGACATCCCCGCCTGTGCCTTGAACAGTCTGGCGAGATGCCTTGCGCTGAGGCCGAGTTGGGTGGCCACCGTGTCCAGCTCGTAGTGTCCTGCCGGGTCGGCGTTCACGGTCGCCATCAGCCGCTCCAGCTCGGGATGCTTGGGCCGGGGTGTACGGGCCGACACCGAGATCTGCGGATGGCCTTCCATCCGGCGGCTGAGCACCACCATCTCCTTCGAGATCTCCTGCGCGACATCGGAACCGTGATCGTCGGCCACCAGGGCCAACGCCAGGTCGATACCGGCCGCCACGCCGGCGGAGGTCCAGATGTCGCCGTCGCGGGTGTACACCGAGTCGCGCTCGATGCTCGTCGACGGATGACGTGCCGCGAAGGCGTCCAGGTGCCGCCAGTGGGTGGTGGCGCGGCGGCCGTCGAGCAGGCCCACCGCGCCGAGCGCGAACGAGCCTGCACAGATCGAGGCGATGCGCCGAGAACGGGCAGCCTGAGACCGGATCAGCTGCTGTAATTGTTGGGGGACAACGTCGGTCACCAAGCTGGTGCCGCCGGGTACGAGCAGTGTGTCGATGTCGTGGTCGAGCGCCGACGCCGGCAGGGCCTGCAACGACAGGCCCGACGAGCACTGGACGGTCTGCGAGTCACCACAGGAGTACAGTGCGACCGAGTAGGCGCACCCGAGCGATCGGGCGACGTCGAAGACCTCCAGCGGTCCGGTCACATCGAGGGTGCGAACGCCGTCGAACACCAACACCGCGATGCGTCGTGGTTGGCGGTTGTGACACATCTGGTAATGGTGGCCGTGCACCGGCCCCGATGCGCGGCGATGTCCGGATTTTCGCCTGTTGTGTCCGAGTCGGTCTGCCGGGTGCGGCGATGTCCTTTTCTGCGTGCGGGATGTCCACGTCCGTCAGAGACCGAAAAAGCCGAGTTACCAATCGGAAACACGTCGGGCTCAACGTTGTCCACAGTTCGGCGCAACCCCTGCCGTCGGACACATCGAATCTCCTCGATACAACAAGGTGGAACCATATGGATTCGCGATCTGCGCTGACGCTGAGCATCGGCGTCCTGGGCGGGGTGGCGGTAGCGTTCACCGCGACCGTGATCACCGTTCCGATCTGGGTGGTGTTCCTGGCGTGGGCATCGTTCTTCTTCGTCGGAGGCGGGCCGGCCGGCTGGGTGCGTTCGGTGGCCTCCAATCTGGTGGGCGTCGTCATCGCGGTGGCCAGCCTGTACGCGGCCTATCTGCTCGGGGGAAGCCTCACCGCGACGGCCATCGCAGTCGGTGTCGGCAGCGCACTGATGGTGCAGGCCTCCTGGGTGGGCCTGCTGTCGACCACGCCCGCGGTGGTGGTGGGCTTCGCCTCGACGGTCTCGACCGTCGCGGGCACCGGGGCCCTGGTCCACGAGACGAGCATCTCGCACCCCGGTCTGGTAGCGGCGTGCGCCTGCATCCTGGGCGCGACGTTCGGGATCGTCTCGGAGTATCTGGCAAATGTGATGACAAAGAAGGCGCCCGCAGAGCGCCCCGACACGAAAGGTGCCACCGCATGAAGTTGCAGCACTACCTGGGCGGACTGGAGGGCCTGCCCGAGCCGCTGACGCTGGAGAAGCGGGTGTTCGTCGAGGACTGGGAGAAGCGGATCTTCGGCATCCACGTCGCGATGATGGGGTTGAGCAACCATCTGGGGTCGGCGCTGCCGGAGTACCCCATCGCCGACGTGCCGACCGCCTTCCACGACGAATGGACGTGGGCGAGCCTGCGCACCGGCGCCGAGGGGATGAACCCGTTCGACTACTTCAAGTTCCGCTACTACGAGAAGTGGCTCGGCGGGATCACCCAGTTCTTCATCGACAACGGATATGTCTCCGAAGAAGAACTGGCGGCACAGCTGGGAAAGACAGGTTCGACCGAGGCCGGTGACGGCGCCATCGACGATCAGGTGATCGACTATCTGCGCCGTGGCGACAGCCCGCGCCGCGACGTCGCCCATCCCAAGTTCGCGGTGGGACAGCAGGTCCGCATCGCCGACCTGCCGGCGGGCGACCACACCCGGCTGCCGGGCTACCTGCGCGACCGGGTGGGCACCGTCACGCGCATCTTCGAGGGCGACTACGGATACTTCGTGCACACCGGCGACGGGATCGGTGACCCGATGCCGATCTACATCGTCGAGTTCACCCCCGACGAGCTCTGGGGTGTGCGTGCCGAACCGGGCGCCAACACCCTCTACGCCGAGCTGTTCGAGGCCTATCTACAACCTGCCGAGGAGAACCAGTGACCGATCAGTTTGCCTACCCGTCCGACCGTGAGCAGGCCAGTGCCGACAAGGTCTCGGCGCTGGAGCAGCTGTTGATCGACAAGGGCGTGATCACCAGCGCGACCGTGGACAAGGTGCTGGCCTACTTCGAATCCGAGATGACGCCGCTGAACGGCAAGAAGATCGTCGTCAAGGCCTGGAAGGACCCCGACTTCGCTGCCCGCGTCGTCGTCGACACCCCGGCCGCGATCGCCGAAATGGACCTCCCCGAGGGGATGGCCGGAGCGGAAGGTGAACATCTGCAGGCGGTCGCCAACGGGCCGGGTGTGCACAATCTGGTGATCTGCACGCTGTGCTCGTGCTTCCCCTGGCCGGTGCTCGGACTGCCGCCCTACTGGTACAAGGATCCGGTCTTCCGGGCCCGCGCAGCGCGCGAACCCCGCACCGTGCTGACCGAGATCGGGGTCGACCTGCCCTCGGACACCGAGATCAAGGTCTGGGATTCCAGCGGGCATTCCCGGTGGTTCGTCATTCCCGAACGCCCCTCCGGAACCGAGGGTTTCACCGATGAGCAGCTGATGGATCTGGTCACCACCGAATCCATGATGGGCGTCGCACTGGCGGGGCAGCTGTCATGAAACTGCACAACACCTGCACCACCGATCAGGCCGCGCCGCAGTTCGACCACGAATGGCAGCGCCGGGCCTTCGGTCTGGCGCTGGCGCTCTCGGAGTTCGGGCACTACCCGTGGAGCGAGTTCCAGCAGAGCCTGATCGACACCATCGGCGCCTGGGAAGAGGCGCCGGGCGAGACCCGCGGCGAATGGGAGTACTACGACCACTGGGTCTCCGCACTGGAAACCGTTGTCGAACATCGACAACTGCTCACCAACCCGGTGATCACCGACTCCGGTGATCATGCCGTCGGCGGCGACCACCACGACGACCACCACTGAGACAGCCCGAACAGAAAAGGAATTGCGATGCACATTGAGCCCGGAATAGTCGAAGGGTCGAAGATCGTCCTGAGTTACCTCACCGCCGGCGGTGTCGGGGCATACGCGTTGACGGTGGCCTGGAAGCACGTCAAGGAACGGGGACCGGGGTCGCTGCTGTTCGGCAGCCTCGCCACGACGGCGCTGACGTTGGTGTTCTTCCAGATCCTCCCGCACTTCCCGGTCGGGGTCTCCGAGGTGCACCTGATCCTCGGGTCGACATTGTTCCTGTTGTTCGGCGCCGCACCCGCGGCGTTCGGGCTGGCCTCCGGACTGCTGCTGCAGGGGTTGCTGGTCGCGCCGTTCGATCTGCCGCAGTACGGGATGAACATCACCACGCTGCTGGTGCCGCTGTTCGCGTTGCAGTACGTGGCACACAAGACGATCGCGCCGGACACCGCCTACGTCGACCTGAAGTACCGTCAGGTGCTGGCTCTTTCGGCGACGTATCAGGCCGGAATCGTGTCGTGGGTGACGTTCTGGGCGCTCTACGGTGAGGGCTTCTCGGCTGCCACCGTCGCCAGCATCGCCACCTTCGGTGCTGCCTACCTGGCGGTCATCGCACTCGAGCCGCTGGCCGACCTGGCCGTGCTGGCCGGGGCCAAGGCGCTGCGGCAGGCCAGGGCCGGCGCCTGGCTGGAACCGCGGTTGTTCAACCCCGCCTGACCCGCCGGTACACCACCGACGCCGCTTCCCGGCTCGCTTCCGGGAAGCGGCGTTCGGTGCGCTCGGCGTCAGTGTCGGCGCAGCGTGAGGATGGTGATGTCGTCTTCGGCGTTGTCGGTCCGGGTGGCGTCCACGATCGAGTCGGCCCCCGTGTCCCCGGGTCGTCCGAGAGTTTTGGCGAGCCGGTCGATCCCGTCGTCGATCGCCTCTCCGCGCCGTTCGATCAAGCCGTCGGAGTACATCACCAGACCATGCCCGGGCTCGATGGTGAACGTGCTGAGCGTGTAGGACGCACCTCGTGCCCCGACCGGCGGTGACAGCCGGATCGGGGCCTGTCGGGCCCGCCCGGAGTTCGTCAGGTACGGCATCAGGTGGCCGGCCGAGCAGGCTTCGACGTGTCCGGTGCCCAGGTCCACCCGCGCGACGACGGCGGTGGCGAAGGCGCCGGGCAGCATGTGCACGGCGAACTCGTTGAGCTGCTGGACCGCCTGGGCCGGCGTCACGCCGGCGAACAGCTGTGCCCGCAGCACGCTGCGGACCTGTGCCATCGTGCCCGCGACGCTGATGCCGTGGCCGGCGACGTCGCCGAGCAACATGATCAGCCGCCCGTCGGGCAGCTCGAACGCGTCGTACCAGTCGCCACCCACGTCGCCGCCCGCGGCGGGCTGATAGTGCGCCGTGAGTTCCCAGTCATTCAATGCCGGAAGGGATTCGGGCATCAAACTGCGCTGCAGGATCTCCGCGACACGCAGCGCGCCGCGGGTACGGCGATACAACGTCTCGACCAGATGGCGTCGCAACCCTGCCGCGGACTCAGTCTCGCTCAGGGCCCACGGCTCACTACGCAGATGAACGACCTCACGCCATCGGTCGAACGACTTGCGTGGGCTCAGCCGCACCCCGTCACCCTCGGCGACGGCGATGGCCTTGTTGTGCGGATCGCCACCCCAGTCCACCGAGCGCAGTACCTCGCGCCGGAACCAGACCAGGTACTGCCCGTCGGGCAGTTCCAGTGCCAACGCGCCGGCGGCCACCTGCGGATCGAGGTCGAGGTCGGGGAGCGCGTCGGCGAGGCGGTCGGTGCTGACGATCTCGTCGTCGACGCCGCGAGCCCACGCGATGACGGCGGCCACCGCCTCGGGCGGCGGGACCGAGCCGTGCGAGACCTGTTCGCCCTGGATGTGGACGGCGACGCCGTCGGCGGGGACGAGGTCGAGCAGGTTCGGTGTCCCGAGCAGCGCGGTGGCCAGCGATGCGTCGTCGTCGAGGGTTTTGGCGGTGAGCTCGGCGAGCATCTCCCGGGCAGCCAGCCGCCGCTGGAGCTGATCCTCCTCGAACTGGTCGACCAACCGCAACGACAGTGTGGCGCCGAGGAACTCGGCGGCCGCGCGGGTGCCGAACGGCGGCAGGTGTGGACCGGAGTAGTGGTGACAGGCGATCAGCCCCCACAGCTGACCGTGGCGCAGCAGCGAAATCGACATCGAGGCGCGCACACCCATGTTCTGCAGGTACTCGATGT
>JAXHTL010000056.1:14170-24050 GCA_034190095.1 Actinomycetota bacterium | reverse complement strand
CCACCGTGGGCGCCGTCGCCGCCATTGCCCCACAGGATCCCGCCGGCGCCACCGTTGCAGAGGCTGCCCTCACAGGTGTCCGCGGCGTCAAGGCCGTTACCGATCAGCCATCCACCGTCGCCGAACGGCTTCAGCAGGTTGAACCCGTTGGCGTCTTCCGACCCAAAGGGAAAGACCGGCGAACCGATGATGTTCGCCACTGGAATAGCAGCCGCATCAGTCACAGCAGCGGCCGTAGGCTGGTCGCTTCCCCCGCTGAGATTGAGCGCGAGCGGCCAGATAAGTTCCTCTTCGTTCGAGACCAGCTGCACCTCGATCTCCGCCGGGACCGTCGCGCCCCCGTCAGCCAGCATCAGCGTGCCGACGCCAGCCATCGCGGCTCCGGTGACACCTGCTGTGACTCCAGCCGTCAGATAGGAACGGACCGTCAGCGAGCGGGCCCCCTTACGGTTGCGAGCGTGCTTTGCCATTGCTTGAATCCCCTGTTTGTTGGCATGGATACGTCACCACGAGACCCGCAGTGGCGTCGGATAGAGAAATATCACGGATCAGTCCCGCTGGCTACTTTTGTGCACTAGTAATTCTCCAGTAGCTGGAATGCATGTGCGCGCATCCCTGTCAGAGACGATCGACGCGGCCTGACCACCAGCCGGGGAGGCGTGGAATAAATCGCCTAGATCATCGCTCACCTGCAGTTGGGCGCGCAGTGGAGGACGCAGAGGACAGCGCTGCCCAACCCCCAGCAAGATCGGCGAGTCGGTCGATCCATTCTGTCGAGGTCCGCCCCGACGGTCACGCGATTTTGGCAAATTCGCCGACTCGAACTTCGCGGTGGAACGCCGACCGACTACACATCGCACGACCCGAACCTGACCACCGCATCCAAGTCACCCCTCGGATTCGCCACGCGAGATCTCACACCGGCTGCGCGCCGGCCATCTCTTCAGCCATCTCACCTGCGCAGGGGCAAGTACACCGAAGGGGGGCGGCCCACAGCAGCCGCTGGCAACCCCGCCCGACATACCTCGCCCCGACATACCTCGCTGAGTTCGGTGGCTTGCCCTACCGAGCAGATACACCGGCGCTGCCGGGGTGCCTGCTACGTTGCACGCTGGGGGAACACCTCGCTGCTCGATGGACGAAACAGGAGGACATTGAAGTGACGATCAAACCAACACTGGTCGCGGCCGCGACTGCCACGTTTGCGGCCGTGGGCATCGCCAGCGCTCCGGGCGCCTCAGCCGACACCGAAGTTCACTATCTCGGCCAGCAGGGCGAGCTGGTCAATGGCGACGTCGTGCAGGGTTGGACCATCGCCGGTCTGCAGCCGAGCACCGACACCATTCCGTATCCGGTCGCCGGAACCCTGTGGGAGGCGACTGCCATCGACGAGGCTATCTCGGGCGCGGTCACACCGATCGTGTCCAATCTCAACGCCCGCGCCGAGAGCGGACAGACCTACCGGGTGCTCTTCGGCGTCGCGACCCCGCAGGGCGTGAACCCGGCCACCCTCGCCGAGGGCGAAAAAACCATGGGCAAGATCTACTTCGACGTCACCGGTGATGCGCCGGACAGTGTCGTCTACAACGCCGGCGGCCCCGACCTACTGCTCTGGGTGGAGGCCCCGCCCCCGGCCACCGGGCCCACCGGTGGCTACACCACCCCGGCACCGGTCAATGCCGGCCCGGCAGAGGCCGAGCCCGAGGCTGCCGAGGGGGTCCCGGCGCCCGAAGCAACGATGACACCCCAGCCGGCAGGCAGCTCGGGGACACCGTTGCCGGAAGGCAGTTCAGGCACCCCGTTGCCAGAAGGCAGCCCGAGCGCCGCCGTCCCCGAGGACGCGGCCCCGGCACCTGCGGCAGCCGCGGCTACCGCACCCGAAGGCAGTGCGGGCACACCGCTACCCGAAGGCACCGCACCCGCCGAGGCCCCGACGGGCAGTTCGGGCACCCCGCTGCCGGAAGGCCAGCAGGCCGCGCCGCCGGCAGCCGAACCGGCTCCCGTCACGACGACGGTCGTCGCACCGCCACCCGCCTGACCGGCTGGGCCACCACAGAATTCACCGGCATCGCATCCGCGATGCCGGTGAATTCTGTTTCTGATCCAGTTATTCGGAGTCGGAATCCGAATCCGAGTCGGAATCTGAGCTCGAGTCCGAACCCGAGGCGGAGTCCGATGCGGAAGCGGAAGCCGCGGCGCCCTGAGTTGCCGAGCCGTCGGCGCCACCTTCTCCGCGGGAGCCCACCAGTCCGCCCCGTCCGCCGGGGCCACCGTCACCACCGGTGGCGGTTCCGGTGCCGCCGGTCTCGATATCGGCGTCACCGCCGTCTCCTCCGTCACCGCCGTCTCCGATAACGGCACCACCGGTACCTCCCGAGCCGCCACTGCCGCCGGTCGCGTCACCACTACCGGCCGGTCCGCCCTCAAAGTCGGGTACACCGCCGAAGGCATCGCCAGCGTCGCCGCCCTCACCGGCGTTACCCCAGACGGAAACCTGGCCGCCGTCACCGCCGTCACCACCGTAGGCATCACCGTCGAGCGACACCGCCTCGCCGCCGACGCCACCGTCCCCGGAGCCGCCGATGTTGGTGGTTCCGCCGTCACCTCCGTCACCACCGACGGCATCAGCGTCGGAGAACGCCTCACCGAGGCCGCCGTCACCGCCGTCACCACCGGCGTTGACCACCGAATGGCCGCCGCCACCGCCGTCACCACCGAAGGCCACCTGGTCCTCGGCCGACGCTTCACCCTCACCGCCGTCACCGCCGACACCGCCGACACCAAAGAAAGTATCCCCACCGTCACCACCGAAACCGCCGAAAGCGCTTCCGTTCAACGAATAGGCGTAACCGCCCATGCCACCGGTGCCGCCGCCACCACCCCAGCCGCCGTCACCGCCGCGGCCACCGTCACCGCCGATGGCATCGTTCTTCCATAGCTCGTCTTCCTCGGTGAAAGAGCTCTCGTTGAAGTCCCAGCCGCCCTCTCCACCGTTACCACCTCGGCCGAACAGCGAGGCGCCCCCGCCGTCGCCGCCATCGGTGGGCGCCCAGACCAGCTCGCCCTCGTCGTCATACACGGCGTCCAGACCATTGCCACCGTCACCACCGTCGCCCCACAAGAAACCGGCGCGGCCGCCGCTGCCACCGTTGGCACCGTCACCGCCACTTCCACCGAGGATTCCGCCGTTTCCGCCGTTGCACGCGCTGCCCTCGCAGTCATCCGCTGCATCCAGGCCGTCACCGATAAGCCAACCACCCGGACCGAAGATCGGCCGAACGAAGATGCTGGCATCGGTCGACCCCAACGGCAGAAAGTCGGTCGTGGCCCCTGCCACGGCGTCGGTGAGCACGTCGACAGGCCGGTTGCCGCCACCGCTGAGGTTGAGCGCGAGCGGCCAGATAAGTTCCTCTTCGTTCGAGACCAGCTGCACCTCGATCTCCGCCGGGACCGTCGCGCCCCCGTCAGCCAGCATCAGCGTGCCGACGCCAGCCATCGCCGCTCCGGTGACACCCGCGGTGACCCCGGCGGTCAGATACGTCCGGATACGCGCTGACCGATCGCCCTTGCGCACGTGCTTTGCCATACGTAACCCCCAGTTCGATGTGATGTGACGCGCCTCGATGGAGACCCCAACGGAGGCTCCCCTGGTTGCGGCGCCCGCACCGAGGTCTATCACGGAATCGCTGAGCTCAACTAATTTTGCTGAAATCAATGCCGGGGAATGTCACCAGGCCGCCCAGTCTGCTGCCGAGACCACGGTTTTGGCTGTCAGGAGTGCGATGACCACCACGAGTAGAGCTGCACCATGTTGGGCCCCTGGGGGCCCGACTGGACTTCACTGAGCATCAGCTGTGAGTCGGTGGTCCAGGCGACCGTCGAGGTGGTCCGGTCGAACCCACACACCAGGGTCCCGGCCGCCTGTTCTGGCGCGGCGTTGCGGCGCCACGGGCCCGGCGATTGAATGTTGCCCGGGCAGTCCACCACCGACAGCGTGTCGATGACGGCGTCGAATGCGGACTCGAGTGACTGCTCGTCTGCGGTCACCGTGAACGTCGCCGTCAGGGGCCCGCCGGGGTCGGTGTTGCGCTCACAGCTGACCTGAGCCAGCGCCTCGTCGGCCGGCGCGACCGGCTCGCAGGTACCGGGCGGGTACCCCGGCGGCAGCATGCCCATCAGGCGTTCGGCTGCCTCGTCGGTGGTCTCGGACGGCGGCCCGGCATCCCCGGACGACTCAGATGACTCCGACGGCTCGGACGACTGCCCCGCTCGGGCGTCCTGGGGCCCTGAGGAGGGCCAGAACACCCAGGCGAGCACCACCAGCGCCACCACCGCCACGGCTGCTGCGACAGCCACGACGACCGGGCGGCGATCCTTGTGCACCGGCCGTGGATTCACCGACAACGGGGCATCGTAGCGACGCTGCGATGCCGCACCGGAGGTCGGCGCCGCCCTGCCGACGGGCACCGGACCGGTGTCCTCGTCGTCGGGTCCTGGCTCGTGGGAGCTCACCGGGACAACAGTAGTGGTCGGCGCCGCCCGAGTGAACGAGCCACACCTGCGCCGCGGCGGCCCTCAGCCCAGGATCAGGCCCGAAGTCGGAACGCCGGTACCGGCGGTGACGAGCACGCGCTCCACGTCGGGCACCGGGTTCACCGACGTCCCCCGCAACTGGCGGACCCCTTCGGCGATGCCGTTCATCCCGTGGATGTAGGCCTCGCCGAGCTGGCCGCCGTGCGTGTTGATCGGCAGGCGGCCGCCGAGCTCGATCGCACCGTCGGCCACGTAGTCCTTGGCCTCGCCCTTACCGCAGAAGCCCAGCTCCTCGAGCTGGATGAGGGTGAACGGGGTGAAGTGGTCGTACAGGATGGCGGTCTGGATGTCGGCCGGGCGCAGGCCCGACTGTTCCCACAGCTGCCGGCCCACCAACCCCATCTCGGGCAGGCCGAGCTCGGGCCGGTAGTAGCTGACCATCGAGTACTGGTCCGGGCTCGACCCCTGGGAGGCCGCCTCGATCACCGCTGGGCGGTGCTTGAGGTCCTTGGCGCGCTCTGGAGTGGTGACCACCAGGGCTACCCCGCCATCGGTTTCCTGGCAGCAGTCCAACAGCCGCAGCGGCTCGGCGATCCATCGCGAATTCTGATGGTCCTCGATCGTGATCGGCTTGCCGTAGAAGTACGCCTTCGGGTTGTTCGCCGCGTGCCTGCGGTCGGCCACCGAGACCGCACCGAAGTCTCTGCTCGTCGCCCCGGACAGGTGCATGTAGCGCTGCGCAATCATCGCGACCTGCGCTGCCGGCGTGGACAATCCGTGCGGGTAGGAGAAGGAGTTGTCCACGCCGGTGGAGTCGGCGTTCTCGACCAGCCGCATCTGCACCTGACCGAATCGCATCCCCGAGCGCTCGTTGAAGGCCCGGTATGCCACCACACATTCGGCGACGCCGGTGGCTACGGCGATCGCGGCCTGCTGGATGGTCGCGCAGGCGGCACCGCCGCCGTGATGGATCTTGGAGAAGAACTTGAGCTCTCCGATGCCGGTGGCCCGGGCCACGGCGACCTCGGTGTTGGAGTCCATGGTGAACGTGACCATGCCGTCGACGTCGGCGGGTGTCAGACCGGCGTCCTCGAGAGCATCGAGCACAGCTTCCGAGGCCAGCCGCAGCTCACTGCGGCCGGAGTTCTTCGAGAAGTCGGTGGCGCCGATCCCGGCGATCGCGGCCTTACCCGACAGGGTGTCGCTCACCGCTCACCTCCGATGGTCAGCGTCGCCGTCGCGATGACGTGGTCGCCCAGGCTGTTGCTGCCCACGATCTTCAGCGTGATCACGTCATCGACGATGTCGGTCACCTCTCCTTTGAAGGTCACGGTGTCGTAGGCGTACCACGGCACACCCAACCGCAGGCCGATCGACTTGATCATCGCGGTGGGCCCGGCCCAATCGGTGATGTAGCGCTGCACCAGACCGGTGTCGGTGAGGATGTTGACGAAGATGTCCTTGGACCCTTTGGCCTGCGCCTTGTCCCGGTCGTGGTGGACATCCTGATAGTCGCGGGTCGCGATCGCGGTCGACACGATGAAGGTCGGATCCCCATAGAGCGACAGCTCCGGCAGCTTGGTGCCCACCTGCAACTCCGGCAGGCTCACGTCAGAAGTCATGTCGCCGGCTCCCAGGCGTACAGCGTCCAGGCCGGGCCCGACGAACTCTCCGGGAAGTCGATGTAGGTGGCGCGCACCGGCATTCCGATCTCGACGGCCGCCGGGTCGACACCCCTGAGCTCTCCGAGCATCCGGACCCCCTCCTCCAACTCGACGAGCGCGATGACGAAAGGCAGCGTCCGTCCCGGAACTTTCGGCGCGTGATGCACGACGAAGCTGAACACCGTGCCATGGCCACTGGCCACGACGTAGTCGATCGGATCAGCCTTGTCCTGCCACAGGGCCGGCACCGGCGGATGCTGCAGCGATCCGTCCGGACGCTTCTGGATGCGCAGCTCGTGCGCATCGACACCGTCCCAGAAGAACTTGGTGTCCTTCGACGAAGCTGGGCGCATCATTGCCTCGGCGTCCAGATCGTCGGGAACCTCGGCGCCAGCGGCGTCCCGGTCGGCCGGGCGGAATTTCATGATGCGCCACATCATCTCGGCGACAGGTTCGTCGCCGACGAGCCACGTGATCCGCTGGGTGATGAAGAATCCCTCACCGAGTGCGGTCCGCTTCGGGCCCACCACGTCGGTCAGCTCGGCGGTGACGCTGACCTCTTCTGCGGGGCGCAGATAGCGGTGATAGGTCTGCTCACAGTTGGTGGCGACCACCCCGACGTATCCGGCGTCGTCGAACAGCTCGAGGATCTTGCCCAGCGGGTCGTCGTCGGGGCGGGTGCCGCCCAGACCCATCATCGTCCACACCTGGATCATCGCCGGTGGGGCGACGACACCGGGATGGCCAGCGGCCCTGGCCGCTTCGTCGTCGACGTAGATCGGGTTCTTGTCACCCATCGCGTCCAGCCAGTGGTCGATCATCGGCTGGTTCACCGGGTGCCGACCGGTACGCGGCTTGCTCCTGCCCTCGGCCTTGACCCGCTCCGCGGCAGGCTTGATGTCGTCGGTCTCCGTCACCTGATGACCCTCGGCACCTTGAGACCGGACGCGGCGATCATCTCGCGCATCACCTCGTTGACGCCGCCGCCGAACGTGATGACGAGGTTGCGTTTGGTCATCTTGTCCAGCCAGTCGAGCAGTTCGCCGGTCTCGGGATCGGCCGGATTGCCGTAGCGGCCGACGATCTCCTCGGCCAGCCGGCCGACTTCCTGGATCCGTTCGGTGGAGAACACCTTGGTGGCGGCCGCATCGGCGACGGCGATGGTCTCGCCCGAAGCGGCCACCTGCCAGTTCAGCAGTTCGTTGACCCGCCAGATCGCCTTGATCTGGGCGAGCAGGCGGCCCACGTCGGCGTGCTGGGCCGGGGTCACCCCGTCGGAGCCCGGCTTCGCCGCCCAGGCCTGCACCCGGTCGTAGATGCCGGCCACGCGACCAGCCGGCCCCAGCCCGACCCGCTCGTGGTTGAGCTGCGTGGTGATCAGCTTCCAGCCACCGTTCTCCGCGCCGACCAGCATGTCGGCGGGGACCCGCACGTCGTTGTAGTAGGAGGCGTTCGTGTGGTGCGCACCGTCGGACAGGATGATCGGGGTCCACGAGTAGCCGGGATCCTTGGTGTCGACGATCAGGATCGAAATGCCCTTGTGCTTGGCGGCATCAGGATCGGTCCGGCAGGCCAGCCAGACGTAGTCGGCATCATGGGCGCCGGTGGTCCACATCTTCTGCCCGTTGACGATGAATTCGTCACCGTGCCGGACGGCGGTGGTGCGTAGCGAGGCGAGATCGGTGCCCGCCTCGGGCTCGGAGTAGCCGATGGCGAAATGGATGTCCCCGGAGAGGATTCCGGGCAGGAACTTCTTCTTCTGTTCCTCGGTGCCGTAGACCTGCAGCGTCGGCCCGACCGTCTGCAGGGTGACCAGCGGCAACGGCACGTCGGCGCGGTTGGCCTCGTTGACGAAGATCTGCTGCTCGACCGGGCCGAAACCCAGCCCGCCGTATTCCTTGGGCCAGCCGACACCGAGTTTCCCGTCCGAGCCCATCCGCTTGATCACCGCCCGGTAGGCCTCGTTGTGCCGGTCGGACTCCATCGCCGCGGCCTCGTCGGGGGTGATCAGCGTCGAGAAGTACTGCCGCAGTTCGGCCTGCAGCTGGCGCTGCTCCGGCGTCAGTTCGATGTACATCAAACACCCACCTGTTCGAGGTCACCGAGGACGTCCAGGCGCAGCGCCGGGCCGCCCAGCAACCGGGTCAGATCCTTGATCGACGAGTAGTAGCGGTCCATCGGATAGGTGATGTCCATCCCCATCCCGCCGTGCAGGTGATGGCAGAGCTGCATCGACGGCGGCGCCTGCGACGTCAGCCAGTACCCCAGCACGGCGAGATCGTCCTGGGCGTCGAGGCCTTCGGTCATCCGCCACACCACCGAATTGGCCAGCAGTGAGATCGTCCGGGACGCGATGTAGACCTCGGACAGCTGGGCGGCCACCGTCTGGAACGTCGACAGCGGTCGGCCGAACTGCTCCCTGGTCGCGACGTAGTCGGCCGTCAGGCGCAGCGCCCCAGCCACCAGACCCGCCGCGTACGCGCCCGTGACCGCGAGCACCAGCGCATTGACCCGGGCCACCGTGGCGTCGTGCAGCACGTCGTCGTCGCCGACCGGAACATCGGTGAACGTCACGGTGAACTCGTCGGATCCGTTGGCCGCCGGCGTCTTCGCCACCGAGACACCGTCGGCCCCACCCGGTACCACGACGATGCCGCTGTCGGTGCTGACGATCAACCAGTCCGCCTGCTGCGCGTAGCCGACCGAGATCTTGGTGCCGTTCAACTTGCCCCCGGAGAAGGTGACCGCGGGGTGGGCCGGAAGCTGGCGGCCGGGTTCGTTGAGCGCCAGGGTCAGCACCGAGCCCTTGGCGACGCCGGCCAGGAACCGGTCCTGGTGAGCGTCGGTGGCTGCATCGAGCAGCACCGCGGTCGCCCCCAGCGTCACCAGCGCCGGACTGACCGTCCCGTGCCGACCGATCTCGGTGAGCGCGGTGGCGAGCTCCGCCAGCCCGACACCGTCACCGCCGAGCCGCTCGGGCACCGCAAGCGCCGGTACGCCACCGGATACCAGTGCCTCCCAGCTGTTTTCACGGCCGAGCACGGACGTCACCACGTCCGCGACCGCCTGCTGCCCTTCGTCTGGACTGAAGTCCACCCGAATCCTCCTTGATCCCGGTAAAGGTCAGTAGGTCAACTGCTGACGGGACACTTTCCCGTGTAGTCGACCTGCCAGTGCTTGATGCCGTTGAGCCAACCCGATTTCAGCCGCTCGGGATCGCCGATCGGCTTCAGATCCGGCATGTTGTCGGCGACGGCGTTGAAGATCAGATTGATGGTCATCTTGGCGAGGTTGGCGCCGATGCAGTAATGGGCTCCGGTTCCGCCGAACCCGACGTGCGGGTTGGGGTTGCGCATGATGTCGAACGAATGCGGGTTCTCGAAGACCTCTTCGTCGAAGTTGGCGGAGCGGTAGGACATCACCACCCGCTCACCCTTCTTGATCGCAACCCCGCTGAGCTCGGTGTCCTCCAGCGCGGTGCGCTGGAACGCCGACACCGGGGTGGCCCAGCGGACGATCTCGTCCGCGGCGGTCTCCGGGCGCTCCTTCTTGTAGAGCTCCCACTGTTCGGGGTTCTGCGAGAAGGCGATCATGCCGTGGGTGATGGAGTTTCGGGTGGTCTCGTTGCCGGCCACCGCGAGCATCACCACGAAGAAACCGAACTCGTCGTCGGAGAGCTTCTC
>JAXHTL010000056.1:0-14070 GCA_034190095.1 Actinomycetota bacterium | reverse complement strand
AGACGCTCGAGATTCAGGGTCGCGTCGAGGAAGTCGAAGTCCGGGGCAATGGGGCAAGAACTTGGGCCAGGCATAGTAGTGCGCTCCTCAATTGCAACGTGTTCTAGTTCCAGTAAAACATGGCTTCTGCGCAGATGAAAGGCGCGGCAGCATCACCGCTTGTCAGAGTAATGAAACGTGTTCTAGCCTGACGGAATGGGTACCCCTGTCATCGTCGAAGCCACCCGCAGCCCCATCGGGAAGCGCAACGGCTGGCTGTCCGGCCTGCACGCGACCGAGCTGCTCGGGGCGGTCCAGCGGGCAGTCGTCGAGAAGGCCGGCATCGAAGCAGACATCGTCGAACAGGTCATCGGTGGCTGCGTCACGCAGTTCGGTGAACAGTCCAACAACATCACCCGGGTGGGATGGCTGGTGGCCGGCCTGCCCGAGCAGGTCGGCGCGACGACCGTGGACTGCCAGTGCGGCAGCGGCCAGCAGGCCAACGGTCTGATCGCCGGCTTGATCGCCACCGGCGCCATCGACGTCGGCATCGCATGCGGCATCGAGGCGATGAGCCGCGTCGGCCTGGGCGCCAACGCCGGGCCCGACCGCAGCATCATCCGGCCGGAATCCTGGGACATCGACCTCCCGGATCAGTTCACTGCCGCCGAGCGGATCGCCAAACGGCGCGGCATCACCCGCGAGGACATCGACCGCTTCGGCTTCGAGTCGCAGCGCAAGGCACAGCAGGCATGGGCCGAGGGCCGGTTCGACCGCGAGATCAGCCCCATCGAGGCGCCGGTGCTCGACGAGAACAAGCAGCCCACCGCCGAGCGTGCGCCCGTGACCCGCGACCAGGGTCTTCGCGACACGACGCTGGACGGGCTCGCGTCACTCAAACCGGTGATGGACGGCGGAATCCACACCGCGGGAACGTCTTCGCAGATCTCCGACGGTGCCGCCGCGGTGCTGTGGATGGACGAGGACAAGGCCAGGGCGCTCGGCCTGCGGCCCCGGGCACGCATCGTCAGCCAGGCACTGGTCGGCGCCGAACCGTACTACCACCTCGACGGGCCCGTGCAGTCCACCGCGAAGGTGCTCGAGAAGGCCGGCATGAAGATCGGCGACATCGACATCACCGAGATCAACGAGGCGTTCGCGTCGGTGGTCCTGTCGTGGGCGCGGGTACACGAGCCCGACATGGACACCGTCAACGTCAACGGTGGTGCGATCGCGCTCGGTCACCCGGTCGGAAGCACCGGCAGCAGGTTGATCACCACCGCACTGCACGAACTCGAACGGACCGACAAGACCACCGCGCTGATCACCATGTGCGCCGGCGGTGCCTTGTCGACCGGAACGATCATCGAGCGGATCTAGTGGGCACCGCCCCTGTGATTTCCGAGACCGACCGCATCGCCGCGGCCCAGGCCTACATCAGCGCATTGGCCAGCCACGACGCCGACGACGTGCCCTTCGCCCCCGGCTGCACCCGCACCGAAGTCGGCATCAAGACCGGTTTCTCGGGAAACCATCTGCGCCGCAGCCTCAACCGCGGCCTGCAGTACCGCGTCATCGAGTCGGTCAGCACCCCGGAGTTCACCGTCGACGGCGACACGGTGCGGGCCCGCTTCGACCTTGCGACCAAGCCGTCCCTGGCCGGACGCAAGGTCGGCGCCCACATCGACGAGACGTTCCGGATCCCGGCCGACGACCCGTCCGGACGGGCGCAGATCCACCACATCAACGCCGCCATCCGGCCGTTCCTGACGAGATAGGGTCGTGCCGTGGCCACTGCACCCAAGGGTCTGAACTCCAAGCAGGCCGGGACCGTCATCAAGTGGATGTCCCGCTTCAACACGTGGGCCTACAAGGCCACCGGCGGACGCCTCGGCGCCAGCTGGCGCGGCGGCTCCAACCGCTTCTCGGCCCCGCCGCCGGTCGGCATCCTGACCACGACCGGCCGCAAGTCCGGACAGCCGCGGGAAAGCCCGCTGCTGTTCCTGCGCGAGGGTGACCGGGTGGTGCTGGTCGCCTCGCAGGGCGGTCGTGCGGGCAACCCGATGTGGTACCTGAACATCCAGGCCGACCCGCGGGTGAGGTTCCAGATCAAGAACGAGGTGCTCGAGCTGAGCGCCCGCGACGCCACCGACGCCGAGCGCGACGAGTACTGGCCCAAGCTGGACGCCATCTACCCCGACTTCGCCAACTACCGGTCCTGGACCGACCGCAAGATCCCGATCATCATCTGCGATCCGGCCTGATGGTTCGGCCTACCGTCACGGCATAGAGTCTGCACATGCCGACGCCACCGGCGACCGCGGCCGGCCTTGAGCCTAGCGAGTTCGACCTGCACTTCTACTTCGACCCCGTCTGCCCGTTCGCCTGGATGACCAGCAAATGGGTCCGGCTGGTGGCGTCCCGGCGGGACTACCGGGTGGACTGGCGGTTCATCTCGCTACGGATTCTCAACGCACACATCGACTACGACACCCACTTCCCGCCGGAGTACGAAGCCGGTCACACCGCCGGACTGCGCCTGCTGCGGGTGCTGGCGCGGGTCCGCGCCGAGCATGGCCGCGACGCCGTCGGGCCGCTCTACGAGGCGGTCGGCTCCCGCATCTTCGACACCGCACGCGACATCGAGCCGCTCGACGCGGCTGCGCAGGGCACCCGGGAACTGATCGAGCCACTGTTGGTCGGCGCAGGGCTGCCCACCGGCCTGGCCGACGCGCTCGATGCCACCGACCTGGACGAGCAGATCCGCGCCGAGACCGACGAGGCGCTGGCGCTGACCGGACGCGACGTGGGCACCCCGATCCTGCATTTCCAGCCGCCGACCGGCACCGCGTTCTTCGGTCCGGTCATCAGCCGGCTGCCGGCCGCCGACGATGCGGTCGCGTTGTGGGATCACGTCATCGCGCTGGCGTCATTCCCCGGATTCGCCGAACTGAAGCGCTCGCTGCGGGAATTGCCCCAGTTGGCCGGCCTCGGTGTCGACGTCGACGAGGTCGGCGCGCAGGAGGACTGGCACGGCGGGAGCCGCCGGCTGAAGCGGTGAGCACCGACACCAGGCACGGCTCCAGAGCCGTGGCGACCTCCGCCACGCGTCAGCCACGCACCCGATCAGTCTGAGATTCCCGCAGTCGAAAGGGTCACAATCGCGAGATACTGTCCGGTGTGGGTGTGCTGGCCGGGTTCCTCTCGACATGGTCCGGCGCACGTGCGGCTTTCGGTGAGGGCGCTCCCCAAGGCGGCGAGCCGTACGACGCCAGCGCGTCGCTGCAGGACCTCCAGGCCCAGGTGGGGGCCGCGGCGCCGGCCCACCATTGGTCCGGCGGAGCGGCGAGGGCCTACGGAACCGTCAGTGCCGATCACGGGAAGGTCCTCGGTTCGCTTGCCGGCCTGGATCGGCGCCTGCGGGAACAGATCGACCGTTCTGCGGCGGCGGTGACGAGAGGTCGCACCGAGCTGGACGCCGTCAAACAGTGGGTCCTCGCGGCTGCGCGCAGTGTGCCGCCGAACGACGCCGGCGAGCGGATGCTGGTGCCGATCGTCGCCAAAGGCATCGGCGAGGTCGCCACGATCGTGACGAGATCCACCAGTGAACTCACTGCCATCGGGGCAGCTGTCGGCGCCATCGCCGCCGAATACCGCGCGCTCGGCACCGGACCCAAACTCGGTCCGGCCGAGACACCGGTCGACCGCGAGGCCCCCACGGAGCCCGAGAACGAATACGAGCGGGCACTGCGTGATGCCGGTCTGTTGACCGGGCCGTCACCGGGCGGGCACTACCGGGACTGGCTGGAGAACGCCCAGCGGCAACGCGTGCCACCGGAGACCATCGTCGACATCGCGCGCCGGCACCAGATCACACCGTCGAGCTTCGACGTCCTGAACGACATGGAGCAGGTCACCGACCCCGACGGCAAGACGTTCTTCCTGCTCCCGCCGGGCACGAACGGCGAGGATGCACGGAAGGCCGCGCTGATGACCTACATCCTCAATGCCGGCACCGACTACGGGGAGGGCACCGCCCACGACTTCCCCGTGACGCCGTACTCAGCAGACGAGGTCGACCGGATACTCGACCGGCAGGCGGCCAACGCCTGGAGCTATGACACGGGTGTCGGTTTCGTCGACGCCAACGGCGGCCGACTCATGTCGACACCAAACGGAATCCTGATGGGACTCGGCGGAAATCCGGTCCAGGACGTCTTCAGCGAGGATGGCGGATCCACCTACGGCGACATCTTCATGGCCAACATCGACGATCCCGACGACGCTGCACAGTCGCTGCGCGACATGGCCGGCTCCGGCGTGATGTGGTATCCGCAACCGGACGGCAATGGCGCGCGGGGCGAGCTGGATCTGGATCGGCTCCTCCATCACGAGGAGAAGCACTCGACACAGTGGGCGACGTTGGGGCCGGAGAGATTCATCGCCGTGTACGGCGCCGGACAGGTTGCCTCGTGGATGTTCGGGGTGCCCAACCCGTTGGAGGCAGGCGCTGGCCTCGGCGACGGGGGATACCGATGAACAGCCGTGTCTGGGTGGTGCTCACGGCCGGTGTGACGATGCTCGCGGTGCTGCTGACCGCCTGTGACCGCGGCGGCTGGGACCCCGAGCGCGGAGCCCCGTCGCTGCGGCCGGCGTTCGGTGCGCGTGTCACCGATGGCCAGTTGCACATCTGGACGGGATCGCCCTGCGACAGCGCGACCGAGATCAACCTCGACTTCACCCCGAACAAGGGCCGGCTGGTGCTCGCCGCTCCGGCCGGAGAAACGGTCCGCGTGCAGTACCTCACGCTCGGCGGACCCTATCCGGGACTCGAGGTACGGCAGCCGCTGCCCGAGGACTTCGACTGGCGCTCCGCCGAGCGCTTGCGGCTCTGGGTCAACGGCCACCCGGGCGGCCTGGGTTCCAGTTCGGAGATCGCCGAGATCATCAGCGGTTCAGCCGAACATCCGCAGGACACCTTCTGGTTCCAGGATGTCGGCTGGCTGTCCCGGTCACAGGTCGCCGAAGAAGACGGAAAGACGTTCCTGGCCACCTGCACTCCGGATCCGGCGCGGTGAGAGCCTGCTCAGGCTCCGTAGACGGGCACCGGCGGGCGCGCCTTGGCCAGCAGGTCGGCCACGACCGGACCGAGTTCAGCCGGATCCCACTTGGCGCCCTTGTCGATCTGCGGGCCGTGGGCCCAGCCCTCGGCGACCCGGATCTTGCCGCCCTCGACCTCGAACACCTTCCCGGTGACCTCGCGCGAGCCGGCACTGCCGAGCCACACCACCAACGGTGAGATGTTCTCCGGCGCCATCGCATCGAAGTCCGCGTCCTGGGTGGACATCATCTCGGCGAACACCGTCTCGGTCATCCGGGTGCGCGCCGACGGCGCGATGGCGTTGACACTGACCCCGTAGCGGCCCATCTCGGCGGCGGCGACCAGTGTCAACGCCGCGATACCGGCCTTCGAGGCACTGTAGTTCGCCTGCCCCACGCTGCCCTGCAGACCGGCCCCGGAGCTGGTGTTGATGATCCGGGCGTCGACGGTGTTGCCGGCCTTGGACTGTGCTCGCCAGTACGCGCCGGCATGCTTCATCGTGGCGAAATGGCCCTTGAGGTGCACGGCGGTGACGGCGTCGAATTCGTCTTCGCTGGTGTTGGCCAGCATCCGGTCGCGCACGATCCCGGCGTTGTTGACCAGCACGTCCAATCCCCCGAAGGCATCGACGGCCGTCTGGATGAGTCCCTCGGCCTGGGCCCAGTCGGCGACATTGGCGCCGCTGGTGACGGCTTCGCCTCCGGCAGCGACGATCTCGTCGACCACGTTCTGGGCGGCGCTACCTCCGCCGGCGGGCGAGCCGTCGAGGCCCACTCCGATGTCGTTGACCACCACCCGGGCACCTTCGTCGGCGAAGGCCAGGGCGTGCGCCTTGCCGATTCCACCGCCTGCACCCGTCACGATGACCACGCGGCCGTCGAGCAGTCCCATTGATGTCGTCTCCTTACTTGATGTCGGCTGTCGTGGTCGACAGGTAGTGCGGCGGCTCCCCACCGCCATGGACCTCCAGCGACGCCCCGCTGATGTAGGACGCGGCATCCGAGGCCAGAAACGCAGCGGCCCAACCGATGTCCTCGGGCTTGGCCAGCCGGCCCAGCGGTACGTTGGCCGAGATCGCGGCGATCGATTCGGCGTCGCCGTAGAACAGTTCGGCCTGTTCGGTCTCGACCATGCCGACGACGACCGAGTTCATCCGCACCTTGGGTGCCCATTCGACGGCCAGGGTGGCGGTCATGTTGTCCATCCCGGCTTTCGCCGCGCCGTAGGCCACGGTGCCCGGGGTGGGACGCGTGCCGCTGACGCTGCTGATGTTGACGATGGAGCCGCCGGTCGGTTGACCCTGCATGGCCGCGTTGGCGTGGGTGGACACCGACAACGCACCGAGCAGGTTGAGTTCGACGATCTTGCGGCTGAAATTGGCCGACGCTTCGGCGGCCGGCACATGCGGCGAACCGCCCGCGTTGTTGACGACGACGTCGAGCCTCCCGTGGTCGGCCACCACCCCGTCGATGAGCGCCCCGACCGCCTCGTCGTCGCGGATGTCGCAGGCGCGGAACTCGTGTCGCGACCCCTCGACCGGGCGGCGCGCGCAGGTCACCACGGTGGCTCCCTGCTCGGCGAAGACCCTGCTGATACCGGCGCCGACGCCGCGCACCCCACCCGTGACGAGCACGACGCGGCCGGCCAGGCCGAGGTTGATTGCGGCGGGCACGTGCCTGTCGGCGGTGTCAGTCACTGTGCTAGCGTACCAAGCAAATGCTTGCTTAGGTAGCCGCCCCCGCTGACAGCTCAGGAGTTCGCATGACCATTTCCACAACGACCGTGGAACCGGGCATCGTCTCGGTCACCGTCGACTACCCGCCCGTCAACGCGATCCCCTCGCGCGGATGGTTCGAGCTGGCCGACACGATCACCGCCGCCGGACGCGACCTGAGCACCCATGTGGTGGTGCTGCGCGCCGAGGGACGCGGATTCAACGCCGGCGTCGACATCAAGGAGATGCAGAACACCGAGGGCTTCACCGCGTTGATCGACGCCAACCGCGGCTGCTTCGAGGCCTTCCGCGCGGTCTACGAATGCGCGGTGCCCGTCGTGGCGGCAGTCAACGGCTTCTGCGTCGGCGGCGGCATCGGGCTGGTCGGCAACGCCGACGTGATCGTGGCCTCCGACGACGCCAAATTCGGGCTGCCCGAGGTCGAACGCGGCGCCCTTGGTGCCGCAACGCATCTGTCACGCCTGGTGCCCCAACACATGATGCGCCGGTTGTTCTTCACCGCCGCCACCGTGGATGCCGAAACCCTGCACCACTACGGATCGGTGCACGAGGTGGTGCCGCGCGCCGAACTCGACGAGTCCGCGTTGCGGGTCGCACGCGACATCGCCGCCAAGGACACCCGGGTGATCCGCGCCGCCAAGGAAGCACTGAACTTCATCGACGTGCAGAAGGTGAACTCGAGCTATCGCATGGAGCAGGGTTTCACCTTCGAGCTCAACCTCGCCGGGGTCTCCGACGAGCACCGCGACGCGTTCGCGGGGACCTCCAAGGGAGAACAATGAGGGACAAACGCACCACGCTCGACGAGGCGGTCGCCTCGATCGAGAGCGGGATGACCATCGGGATAGGCGGCTGGGGGTCCCGGCGTAAGCCGATGGCCTTCGTCCGCGCCCTGCTACGCACCGACGTCACCGACCTCACCGTGGTCACCTACGGAGGCCCCGATCTCGGGCTGCTGTGTTCGGCCGGCAAGGTCAAACGCGTGTACTACGGCTTCGTGTCGCTGGATTCACCACCGTTCTACGACCCGTGGTTCGCGCGCGCCCGCACCACCGGTTCGATCGAGGCCCGCGAGATGGACGAGGGCATGTTGCGCTGCGGGCTGCAGGCCGCCGCGCAGCGACTGCCGTTCCTGCCCATCCGCGCCGGCCTCGGCAGCGACGTGCGGGCGTTCTGGGGCGACGAACTCAAGACGGTGCGCTCGCCCTACCCGACCGGGCAGGGCTACGAGGAACTGATCGCGATGCCCGCGCTGAACCTCGATGCCGCATTCGTTCACATGAACGTCGGCGACTCGTCGGGAAATGCCGCCTACACCGGCATCGACCCCTACTTCGACGACCTGTTCCTGATGGCGGCGGCTCGTCGCTGCCTGTCGGTCGAAAAGGTGGTGGGCACCGAGGAACTGGTCAAGTCCGTTCCCCCGCAGGCATTGCTGATCAACCGGATGATGGTCGACACCGTGGTCGAAGCCCCCAACGGGGCCCATTTCACCACCGCCGAACCCGACTACCGGCGCGACGAGAAGTTCCAGCGGCACTACGCGGAGGCGGCTGGTTCCGACGAGACCTGGACCGAGTTCGTCGCGACCTATCTGTCCGGCAGCGAGGCCGACTACCAGTCCGCAGTGCGCTCATTCGCCGAGCAGCAGAGGGAGGCCTCGAAGTGATCGCCGTGACCCGCGCCGAGGTGTGCGCCGTCGCCTGCGCCGAATTGTTCCGCGACGCAGGCGAGATCATGGTCAGCCCGATGACCACGATCGTGTCCATCGGGGCCCGGCTGGCCCGGTTGACATTCTCCCCCGACATCCTGCTGACCGACGGCGAGGCCCGGCTGATCGCCGACACCCCCGCCATCGGCGCCGCCGCTGCCGTCGAGGGCTGGATGCCGTTCGGGCGCGTCTTCGAGACCCTGGCCTGGGGTCGCCGCCATGTCGTCATGGGCGCCAACCAGATCGACCGCTACGGCAACCAGAATCTGTCGGCCTTCGGGCCGCTGCAGCACCCCAAACGCCAGATGTTCGGTGTGCGCGGTGCGCCCGGCAACAGCATCAACCACGCCACGAGCTACTGGGTGGGCAATCACTCCAAGCGGGTGTTCGGCGACTCGGTCGACGTGGTGTCCGGGATCGGCTGGGACAAGGTCGATCCGGACAATCCCGCCTTCCGGTTCGTCAACGTCTACCGGGTGGTGACCAACCTCGGCGTGTTCGATTTCAACGGACCGGGCCATCGGATGCGTGCGGTGTCCCTGCACCCGGGCGTGACACCCGAGCAGGTTGCCGACAACACATCGTTCGAGGTGCACGGACTCGACGGCGCCGACACCACCAGGCTGCCCACCGGCGACGAGCAGAAGCTGCTGCGCGAGGTGATCGACCCGAAGTCGCTGCGCGACAAAGAGGTGAAGTAGGTACGGTATGGCCCCGCGTCTGAAGACCCCGCTGACCGAGCTGGTCGGCATCGAACACCCGGTGGTGCAGACCGGGATGGGCTGGGTGGCCGGTGCCCGCCTGGTGGCCGCCACCTCGAACGCCGGCGGGCTGGGCATCCTGGCCTCGGCGACCATGACGCTCGACGAACTCGAAACAGCCGTGGCCAAGGTCAAGGCGGCTACCGACAAGCCGTTCGGGATCAACATCCGCGCCGATGCCGGCGACGCCAAGGAGCGCGTCGCCCTCCTGATCCGCGAAGGAGTCAAAGTCGCCTCCTTCGCTCTGGCGCCCAAGCCCGACCTCATCGCCGAGCTCAAAGATGCAGGCGTCGTTGTCATCCCGTCGGTGGGGCTGGCCAAGCACGCCAAGAAGGTCGCCGGCTGGGGCGCCGACGCCGTCATCGTCCAGGGCGGTGAGGGTGGCGGCCACACCGGCCCGATCGCGACCACTCTGCTGCTGCCCTCGGTGCTCGACGCCGTGGCCGACACCGGCATGCCGGTCATCGCGGCGGGCGGGTTCTTCGACGGCCGCGGCCTGGCCGCAGCGCTGACGTACGGGGCCGCGGGAGTCGCCATGGGCACCCGCTTCCTGCTGACGTCGGATTCCACCGTGCCCGACGCGGTCAAGCAGCGCTACCTGCAGGCCGCGCTGGACGGCACCGTGGTGTCGACCAAGGTCGACGGCATGCCGCACCGGGTGCTGCGAACCGGCCTGGTCGAGAAGCTGGAGAGCGGTTCCCCGCTGCGGGGGCTCTCGGCAGCGGTACGCAACGCCCAGAAGTTCAAGAAGATGTCGAAGATGACGTGGCGTTCGATGCTCAGCGACGGGTTGGAGATGCGCCACGGCAAGGACCTGACCTGGTCACAGGTGGTCATGGCGGCCAACACACCGATGCTGCTCAAAGCCGGCCTGGTGGAGGGCAACACCGAGGCCGGTGTGCTGGCCTCCGGTCAGGTCGCCGGCATCCTCGACGATCTGCCGTCGTGTGCGGAGCTGGTCCCCTCGATCGTCGCCGAGGCCGTCGACCAGCTGCGGTCGGCGGCGGCCCTGATCGCTGAATGAAGTAATTAGCTTCATTTTCCTGAAATGAAGCTATTATCTTCATATGGCTAAAACGAAGCAATATGCTTCATCGCCGATCGCAACGCTGCTCGGCGACGTCGTCGACTCCCGCCACCATCCAGATCGGCGACAGTTGCACCAGCGCATCCAAGCGGCCCTGGAAACGGCCGGTGACTCGGCGCTGGACCGGCCCGCCGTCACGGTCGGCGACGAGTTCCAGGGCTCGTATCCCAGCGTCGGGCAGGCCATCGACGCGGCGCTGACCCTGCGACTCGCGCTGGCCCCCGCCATCGACGTCCGGTTCGGCATCGGTTGGGGCCCCGTCTCCGTGCTCGAGCCCGGGTCCGGCATCCAGGACGGACCGGGGTGGTGGGCCGCTCGCGAGGCGATCGAAGCGACCGCGGCCACCCAGCAGCAGCACGGGCTGCGCCACGTACGCACCACGTTCCGGAACGCGGCGGACTCCGGCCCGGATCCGCACGCGGTCAACGCCGCCCTGATGTGTCGGGACCATCTGCTTGGATCGCTCGACGAACGGGCCGTTCGCCTCCTTGCGGGACTGCGGGCCGGATTGCCGAAGAAGGAGTTGGCGATGGCGGAGGGCATCAGCGCCTCGGCGGTGTCCCAGCGCGCCGGGGGGGACGGCTTGGATCTCATCCTCCTGGCCGCTCGTGAGCTCGCGGATATCCGGTGAGCGCGCTGGCGGTGCTGCTGATCGCGGTGGGCTGTGCTGACATCTGCGCCGTGCTCACCGACCGCCGCTGGCCCGCCCTGGTGGCCGGACCGCTGGCGGTGGCCGGCTTCGCCGCCCTGGGCGCGCTCTGGCAGCCGGGAGACATCGCGCTGATGCTCTGGGCGGCCACGATTTCGGTGGCGTGGGTCAGCCTGGGCGCGCAGGCCGACCGCACCGGAGAGCATCGGGGCCGCGCACTGACCGTGTTCGCGGCCGGCGTCGCGGCGCCCCTGCTGCTGGCCGGATGGGCGTCGCCGGTCACCGGCCCGGCCCAGGAGTGGTTGCACTGGGTCGGCGCAGACCACCTCGACCCGGGCCGCGTCCTGACCCTCGTCGGGGTCGTCGCCGTGCAGTTGGTCACCGCAAATCGGTTGGTGCGCCTGCTCCTCGGCTCGATCGGCAGCCTGCCCGCACCCGGCGCCGGCGCATCCTCCCCGTCGGACCGGCTCAAGGGCGGTCGGCTCCTGGGACCGATGGAGCGTCTGTTGATCGTCGGGCTCGGTGTCAGCGGCGAGCTCGGCGCCGCCTCTCTCGTCGTGGCCGCCAAGAGCATCATCCGGTTCCCGGAGCTCAATGCCCAGCGCGACATCTCCGACGGGGTGGGCATCGACGAGGTCACCGAGTACTTCCTGGTCGGCAGCTTCGCCAGCTGGCTCTTCGCGTTGGCCGGGCTGGCGCTGGCCACCACCTGAGGCCGCATCGCCGGCCGGCCGGCATCGCCGAAAAGGCCACGGCCAGGCATTCGGCTTCCTAGACTCGGGCCGGTGAAAACCAACGCGGCGATCCTGTGGGAGTACGGCGGTGACTGGACCGTCGAGGAGATCGATCTCGACCCGCCCGGTGACGGTGAGGTCCTGGTGTCCTGGGAGGCCACCGGCCTGTGCCACTCCGACGAGCACATCCGCACCGGCGACCTGCCCGCCCCCCTGCCCTTGATCGGGGGCCACGAGGGCGCGGGAATCGTGCGCGAAGTCGGCGCCGGTGTCGTCGGTCTGGCGCCCGGCGACCACGTCGTCGCGTCGTTCCTGCCGGCCTGTGGCCGGTGCCGGTTCTGCTCGACCGGCCATCAGAACCTCTGTGACCTGGGCGCGATGATCATGGCCGGGACGCAACTGGACGGCTCGTATCGCCGGCACGCTCGCGGCCAGGACATCGGTGTGATGGCGCTGGTCGGTACGTTCTCGCAGTACGGCACCGTGCCGGAGGCTTCCATCGTCAAGATCGACGACGACATCCCGCTGTCCCGGGCGTGCTTGCTCGGGTGCGGTGTCACGACGGGGTGGGGTTCGGCGGTCAACACCGCCGATGTCCAGCCGGGTGACACCGTCGTGGTCATCGGGTTCGGCGGAATCGGCAGCGGTGCCGTGCAGGGCGCGAGGCTGGCCGGCGCGGAGAAGATCGTCGTCGTCGAGCCGGTGGACAGCAAGCGCGAGAAGGCGATTGCCCTCGGAGCCACGCATTTCGTCGCCACACTGGAGGAGGCCACGGCACTGGTTGCCGACCTGACCCGCGGCGTGATGGCCGACTCCGCGATCCTGACCATGGGGCTGCTGGAGGGCGCCATGCTCGAGGACGCCGCCAACATCATCCGCAAGGGCGGTGCCGTGGTGATGACCGCACTGTCCACCATGGCCGACAGCTCACCCACGCTGGGCCTGATGATGTTCACCCTGTTCCAGAAGCGGCTGCTGGGCTCGCTCTACGGCGAGGCCAACCCGCGAGCCGACATCCCGCGGCTGTTGTCGCTGTACCGCGAGGGCAAGCTGCTGCTCGACGAGACCGTCACCCACGAGTACAAGCTGGCCGAGGTCAACGAGGGCTACGCCGACATGCGGGACGGCCGCAACATCCGCGGCGTCATCCTGCACGACCACTGAGGTTCGGGCTCAGAGCCTTTCGATGATGGTGACGTTGGCGGTTCCGCCGCCCTCGCACATCGTCTGCAGCCCGTAGCGACCACCGGTGCGCTCGAGGGTGTTGAGCATCGTCGCGAACAGCTTGGCCCCGGTGGCGCCCAGCGGGTGCCCGAGGGCGATGGCACCGCCGCTGGGGTTGACCTTTTCCGGGTCGGCCTTGGTCTCTTTGAGCCAGGCCTGCACCACGGGGGCGAATGCCTCGTTGATCTCGACGGTGTCGATGTCGTCGATCGACAGCCCGGTCTTGTCCAGGGCATAGCGGGTGGCCGGGATGGGACCGGTGAGCATGAAGACCGGGTCGGCGCCACGGGCGCTGATGTGGTGGATGCGGGCCCGCGGGGTGAGACCGTGGTCCTTGACCGCCTGTTCGGAGGCCAGCAGCACCGCACTGGCACCGTCGGAGATCTGGCTGGCCATCGCGGCGGTCAGCCGGCCCCCGTCCACCAGCGTCTTGAGCCCGGCCATCTTCTCCAGCGAGGTGTCCCGCGGGCCCTCATCGGTGACGAAGCCGTCGACCGGGATGATCTCGTTCTCGAAGTATCCGGCCCGGATCGCGGCCTGGGCGCGCTGGTGACTGGTCAGGGCGAACTGCTCCATCTCCTCGCGCGAGATGTCCCACTTCTGTGCGATCAGCTCCGCCCCGCGGAACTGGGAGATCTCCTGATCGCCGTAGCGGTGCAGCCAGCTCTTCGATTCGTTGGTCGGAGAGGTGAAGCCGAACTGCTCGGCGACGGTCATCGCCGAGCTGATCGGGATCTGGCTCATGTTCTGCATTCCGCCGGCGACGATGAGGTCGGCGGTGCCGGACATGATGGCCTGCGCCCCGAACGACACGGCCTGCTGGCTCGACCCGCACTGCCGGTCCACCGTCACCCCGGGGACCTCCTCGGGGAATCCGGCCGCCAGCCACGACAGCCGCGCGATGTTGCCGGCCTGCGGGCCGATCGCGTCGACGCATCCGGCGATGACGTCGTCCACCGCGGCCGGGTCGACATCCACCCGTTCGAGCAGACCTCGCCATCCCGCCGCCCCGAGATCGACGGGGTGCACTCCGGCCAGCGAACCGTTGCGCTTGCCCACAGCGGTGCGCACAGCATCGATGACATACGC
>JAXHTL010000055.1:0-24477 GCA_034190095.1 Actinomycetota bacterium | reverse complement strand
CATCGCCGTCGTGACTGCCTCGACATGGCCCCAGATTCTCGGTCGGCTGACCACCGGCCAGGCGCTCGAACCAGGCCAGGCCGCCTGGGCGATGGACCAGATCATGACCGGCACCGCGACCCCGGCGCAGATCGCCGGTTTCGGGGTCGCGATGAGGATGAAGCGCCCGACCTCGGGCGAGGTCACCGAACTCGCCGACATCATGCTCAAACACGCCCGGCGTGTCCCCACCGACACCATCGGTACCGACACGGTGGACGTGGTGGGCACCGGTGGTGACGGCGCCAACACGGTGAACCTGTCGACGATGGCGGCGATCGTGGTGGCCGCGGCCGGTGTCCGGGTGATCAAACACGGTAACCGCGCCGCGTCGTCGCTGTCGGGCGGTGCCGACACCCTCGAGGCGCTCGGCGTGCGCATCGATCTGGGCCCCGACGAGGTCGCACGGTGCGTGGCCGAGGTCGGTATCGGGTTCGCCTTCGCTCCGCAGTTCCATCCGTCCTACCGGCACGCCGGGGTGGTGCGCCGCGAGATCGGCGTGCCCACGGTGTTCAACCTGCTCGGCCCGCTGACCAACCCGGCCGGTCCGCGGGCCGGCCTGATCGGTTGCGCGTGGGCGGATCTGGCCGAGGTGATGGCCGGAGTGTTCGCCACCCGGGGATCCAGCGTGCTGGTCGTGCACGGCGACGACGGTCTCGACGAGTTGACGACAACCACGACGAGCACGATCTGGCGGGTGCAGGCGGGCACGGTGGAGCGCCTGACATTCGACCCCGCCGCGTTCGGATTCGCCCGGGCGGAGATCTCCGCGCTCGTCGGCGGGGACGCCGAGGCCAACGCGGCCGAGGCGCGGGCGGTGCTCGGGGGCGCGACGGGTCCGGTCCGCGACGCCGTGGTGCTCAACGCGGCGGGTGCGTTGGTCGCCCATGCGGGGCTATCCAGCGACGCTCAGTGGGTGCCGGCGTGGGAGTCCGGTCTGGCCCGTGCCGCCGAGGCGATCGACTCCGGTGCCGCCGAGCAGTTGCTCGCGCGTTGGGTGCGGTTCAGCCAGCAGCTCTGAGGACTGTGTGGTCAGCTGTTCGGCGGCCAGCCGGGCCGACCGGGCCGACGCCGACCACGCCGCGAACCGTCCCGCACCGTACAGCGGTGAACAGTAGCCCGGTTCGGTCCGCACGATGCGGACTCCGGGTGCGGTCAGCCAGCGCGCGATCAGCGCGGTCTCCTCGACCAGCGCACCGCCGAGCGGGCCGGCGGCCGGCAGCACGGACTGCGCGCCCGCGCACAGCGCCTCGACGACCGGCATCGGCGGGACCCCGTGGGGGGCCGTGCCGGCCGCGGCCAGCTGTCCATGGCGGACCACGGCCAGGTGCCAGCCCCGGGCTCCGTCCGGCTTGGCGGCCACCAGTTCGGTGACGGCCGCCAGGGCGCGCAGCCGCTGCCCGCGCCACAGCACGTCCACCGTGGCGGCGGTGCGGTCGCGCAGCCGGGCCGCCGTTTCGTAGCGGTGGCGTTCGGCCAGTTCGGCGATGTGCGCCAGCGCCGCGGCCAGGGGGCGGTCGGTGTGGCCCCCGAGGAAGGCTCGCGCCTGGGCGGCGGTGGCGGCGTATTCGTCGGACCGCACGCCGCGCGAAGCCGGGCAGGGGGACACCTCGTGCTCGGGGCAGGCCGGACCGTGGGTGGCCGATCGGCCCAACCGGGTGGTGCAGGTGCGCACCCCGGTGTAGCGCGCCATCAGGGCCGCGGCCTCCTGGGCGTCGGTGCGTGACCGGAACGGGCCGACCGCGTCGTCGGTGCGCGGGCTGCGGACTGCGGAGAAGCGGGGGAACGCCTCGTCGGTCAGCGTCACCCACCACCAGCGCTGCGGGAATTTCGACCGCCGGTTGTAGGGCGGGGCGTGCGCGGCCAGTAGCCGCAGTTCCCGCACCCCCGCCTCCAGCTCGTGGGCGCACTCGACGTGGTCGACGCCGGTGGCCAGCGACGCCATCTCCTTCATCCGCGAGCGTGGATCGGCTCCGGTGAAGTACTGCGCCACCCGGCGCCGCAGATCGACCGCGGTGCCCACGTAGAGCACCTCCGCGGAGGGACCGCGGAACAGGTAGACCCCGGGCGCCCGCGGTAGCCCCCGGGCGAGATGGCGTTTGGCGCGCTGGGCAGCGGTGGTGTCGGGCAGATAGGCGCGCAGCTCGGTGTAGGTGTGCACGCCCTGGTTGCCGACGCGCTCGATGAGTCCGTGCAAGACGTCCACGGTGGCCCGCGCATCGTCGAGAGCGCGGTGGGTGGGGGTGGTGGCGGAGCCGAACAACCGAGCCAGCGCCGAGAGTTTCACGCTGGGGGCCTCGTCGCGGGTGAGCACCCGGCGGGCCAGCCGCACGGTGCACAGCACGGGAGGTCTGGGCCACGGCAGCTGGGCGCGTTCGGCCGCCGCGCGCAGGAAGCCGGTGTCGAAGCCGGCGTTGTGCGCGACGAGCACGGCTCCGCGGGAGAACTCGAGGAAGGAGGGGAGCACGGACTCGATCCTCGGGGCGTCGTACACCATCGCCGAGGTGATTCCGGTCAGGGCCACGATCTGGGGTGGAATGTCACGTCCCGGGTCGACCAGCGTCGCGAACTCGCCGAGCACCTCGCCGCCGCGCACTTTCACCGCGCCGATCTCGGTGATCGCGTCGTGCCGGTCGCCGCTCGGCCGCCCGCCGGTGGTCTCCAGGTCGACGACGACGAACGTGGTCTCCCGCAACGTCGGATCAGCCGCTGCGTCGACGTCGGCGAAGCTGAGCTGACCCATGCACCGAACCTATGTGCCGCCCCCGACACCCGCGGCCGGGAAACGCCGCGCGCCTGGAGTTGTCGGTGGCCGTCGATACCGTGCGGACGACTGCGAACGAGAGGACGGTGCCATGGCAGGAGACCAGCGCCCGCCGGGCGAGGAACGCGACGCCGAGACGGTGACCATCGACTGCGACGACTGCGCGGTGCGGGGGCCCGGATGCCAGGATTGTGTCGTCAGTGTGCTGCTCGGAGTGCCCGAGAATTTGCTCGTCGACGAGCGAAAAGCGTTGGAAGTGCTCGCCGACGTGGGCTTGGCGCCGCGGTTGCGCCTGGTGCCGATTCACCGGAGCAAAGGTTCGGGAGTTGCTTGACGACACGCGGTGCCACCTCCGTTCCGCGGACCTTCGGAGTGGCTGTTAAATTTGCGTCTTCTGTTGGACAAGGCCGATGCCGTTTCGTAACCTACTTGAGACCTAAGAGCAGTGTGAACGGCTCGCCACGGCAGTTGAAGGACACCCCCACCTTGAGGCTCGACCGCGCGCAACGGACCATCAGCCGTTCTCGGCGACCCCTGCTCAGTGTGATGATCGCTGTCGCCATGCTCGGTGCAGCGATGGCCGCCCAGGTCCACGCTGACCCCGCCGATGACGCCCTGGCCAAACTCAACGAGCTGTCTCGCCAGGCCGAGCAGACCACCGAGGCGATGCACTCGGCGCAGCTTGATCTGGACAACAAGTTGGCCATCCAGCAGGAGGCCGAGGCCAAGCACGCCAGTGACACCGCTGCGCTCGAGACCGCGCGCGCCGACCTCGCCCACTTCCAGCAGTCGGTCGACACCTTGGCCGCGGCCCAGTACATGGGTGGCCGCACCTCGGGCTTCAACGCGATGCTCACGGCGACCTCGCCGCAGGGCCTGATCGACCAGCTCTCCGTCCAGCGGGTGATGGCTTCGGAGATGCAGGCACAGATGACTGCCTTCCGTGACACCGGTGACCGGGCGCAGCTCGCCGAGCAGGCTTCGGCCGCGTCGGCCGCGGAGGCCAAGACCGCCGCCGAGCAGGCCGCTGCGGTGCGGGCCGACCTGCAGTCCAAGCAGAGCCAGTTGCAGGTGCAGATCGCCATCGTCAAGGCGCAGTACGAGGCGCTGACGCCCACCCAGCGCGAGACGCTGGCCGCACTGCCGCCACCGCCGCCGGCCCCGGCCGCCCCCGCTCCGGTTCCGCCGGCCGCCGATCCGGCGATCATCGCCGCCCCGCCCGTCCTGCCCGGCGCCCCGCCCGTGCTGCCGGCGCCGCCGGACGCCCCGCCGCCACTGCCCGGCCTGCCGGGGGCCATCCCGCCGGGTGATATCGCCCCGCCCGGATCCCCGGTCGCGCCCACCGTCATCCAGGCCGCGCTGAGCCGGATCGGCTCGCCGTACTCCTGGGGTGGTTCGGGACCCAACGCCTTCGACTGCTCAGGCCTGGTGATGTGGTCCTTCCAGCAGGCCGGCGTGGCGCTGCCGCACTCCAGTCAGGCCTTGGCCCGTGGCGGACAACCGGTGTCGGCGGACCAGATGCAGCCCGGTGACCTGGTCATCCAGTACTCCGACGCCTCGCACGTGGGCATCTACATCGGCGACGGGATGATGGTGCATGCCTCCACGTACGGGATTCCGGTGAAGGTCGCCCCGGTCCACAGTGCGCCGATCTACAACGTCCGTCGGTACTGAGCCGCCGGCCCGCCCGCTGCCCGCAGCGCCAGGGCAGCGGTCCCGGAATCGCCGTCGCCTCGGCGCGCTCCTCGTCGCCGAGTTGATCTGCGCAGTGCTGCTGGTCGGTGGTCCGCAGAGCGCGCCGACCGGTCCGGTATTGGCCGCGGCGGCCCCGCCCGCCCCCGCCGGCCCAGCGGTCCTGTCACCGCGCACGGTGCCGCTCGACGGTCGCACCGCCCACCTGATCGACCTGGGCGCCCCCGGCGGTGCTGTGCTCCTCGACCGGATCACCGCCGAACTACCGGCCGCGGCCGCAGCCGTCACCGAGTTCTGGGGCCCGCAGTGGCCCGCCGCGGTCACCGTCGTCGTCGCCGGATCCGCCGACCAGTTCACCGCGCTGGCAGCCGGGGGCACCGATGTGGCCGCCACCGCGACCGCACAGCGGATCACCTTCTCCCCGGATGCGACCGCGATGAGCGACACCGACCTGCGGATCGTGTTGCGGCACGAGCTCTTCCACTACGCGGCGCGTGCGGACACCGCCGCCGACGCGCCGGTCTGGCTCACCGAGGGCGTCGCCGACTACGTCGGGCGCCCGCAGGACCCGCCGCCACCGGCGCCGGGCCCGGATGCGGCGCTGCCGACCGACGCGGAGCTGGGCACCCCCGGGTCGCAGCGCTCGGCGGCCTACGACCAGGCCTGGTCGTTCGCGTCCTATGTCGCCGACGCCTACGGTGTGCCCGCCCTGCGCCGGCTGTATCTGGCTGCCGGGGGCCACGGTCACGGCGGAGTCGCCGGCGCGATGCGCGCCGCGCTCGGCGCCGATCCTGCCGATGTGCTCTCCGGTTGGCGGCAATGGCACCCGAAGTGATCCGGCTTCGATGAGCCGCGTCCTGCTCGTCACCAACGACTTCCCGCCGCGCCTCGGCGGCATCCAGTCCTATCTCGAGGCCCTGGTCAAGCACCTGGTGGACGGTCCGGCCGGGCACAGCATCACCGTGTACGCGCCGAAGTGGAAGGGCGCCGGCCGCTACGACGAGGCCGCCGCCGCCGACGGTTACGAGGTGGTGCGCCACCCGGGCAGCCTGATGCTTCCCGAGCCGACGGTGGCCGCGCGGATGCGGCGGTTGATCGGCGAGCACGACGTGGACACCGTGTGGTTCGGCGCCGCGGCCCCGCTGGCGCTGTTGTCGCCGCTGGCCCGGTCGGCCGGCGCGCGCCGAGTGATCGCGAGTACCCACGGCCACGAAGTGGGCTGGTCGATGCTGCCGCTGGCCCGTACGGCGCTGCGCCGCATCGGTGACGACACCGACGTGGTCACCTACATCAGCGGCTACACCCGCCGGCGGTTCGCCTCGGCGTTCGGACCCCGTGCCGCCCTCGAACACGTACCGCCCGGGGTCGACACCGACCGTTTCGTCCCCGATGAGGTCGCGCGCGCCGAACTGCGCGCCCGCTATCGGCTGGGTGGGCGGCCGGTGGTGGTCTGCCTGTCCCGGCTGGTGCCCCGCAAGGGCCAGGACATGTTGATCAGAGCGCTGCCGGCGATCCGCGAACGGGTGCCCGGCACCGCCCTGGTGATCGTCGGCGGCGGGCCCTACCGCACGTCACTGACCCGGCTGGCGGAGTCGTTCGGAGTGGCCGAGCACGTGGTGTTCACCGGTGGCGTGCCGGTCGAGGAGTTGCCCGCCCATCACGCCATGGCGGATGTGTTCGCGATGCCGGCCCGGACCCGCGGGGCCGGGCTGGACGTCGAAGGGCTGGGCATCGTCTATCTCGAGGCGTCCTCGTCGGGGGTGCCGGTGGTGGCCGGCCGTTCCGGTGGGGCGCCGGAGACCGTTCTGGACGGGGAGACGGGTTCGGTGGTCGACGGCTGGGACGTCGGGGCGATCGCCGCCGCGGTCGGCGACCTGCTGGCCGACCCCGACCGTGCCGCCGCGATGGGCGCCGCGGGTCGACGCTGGGCCGTCGAGAACTGGCAGTGGCGAAACCAGGCCGCCCGGTTGGCCCGGCTTCTCTAGTCAGCCCTTGGTGTAGAGCGCGTCGATGTCGGCGGCGAACTTCTCGGCGACGACCTTGCGCTTGACCTTCAGCGTCGGCGTCAGCTCACCGGTGTCCTCGGTGAAGTCGACCGGCAGCACCCGGAACTTGCGGATCTGCTCGGCCTTGGACACCGCCTCGTTGGCGTCCTTGACCGCCAGCTCGATCTCCGCCTTCAGGTCCGGGTCGTCGGCCAGGTCGGCCACCGAGGCGCCGTCATCCTTGTGGTGGCGCTCCTTCCAGCCGGGGAACGCCTCCGGGTCGACGGTGATCAACGCGGCGATGTAGGGCTGGGCGTCGCCCACGCACATGGCCTGGCTGATCAGTGGATGGGCCCGCAGCCGATCCTCGAGCAGGGCGGGGGCGACGTTCTTGCCGCCGGCGGTCACGATGATCTCCTTCTTGCGGCCCACGATGGTCAGGAAGCCGTCCTCGTCCACCGAGCCGAGGTCGCCGGTGTGGAACCAGCCGTCGGTGAACACCGCCTTGGTCTCTTCTTCGTTGCCCCAATAGCCGCTGAACACGACCCCGCCCTTGACCAGCAGCTCGCCGTCGTCGCCGAGGTGCATGCTGTTGCCCGGCAGCAGCTTGCCCACCGACCCCACCCGCAGTTCGCCGACCCGGTTGACGGTGATCGCCGCGCTGGTCTCGGTGAGGCCGTAGCCCTCGTAGATCGACAGTCCGACCCCGCGGTAGAAGTGGCCCAGCCGGGCGCCCAGCGGGGCGCCGCCGGAGATGGCCGCGCGGCACTGCCCGCCCAGCGCCGCGCGCAGCTTGCCGTAGACCAGTTTGTCGAACACCGCATGTTTGAGGCGCAGCAGCAGCCCCGGGCCGCCGCTGTCCTGGGCCTTGCTCCAGTCGATGGCGGTCTCGGCGGCGATGGCGAAGATCTTGCCCTTGCCGTCGTTCTCGGCGTTGAGTTCGGCAGTGTTGTAGACCTTCTCGAACACCCGGGGCACCGACACCACCAGGGTCGGCTTGAACACCGCCAGCAGCGGCACCAGGTTCTTGATGTCGCTGGTGAAGCCCAGCGTCACCCCGTTGGTGAAGGCACCGATGGTCAGTGCGCGGGCCAGCACGTGCGCCAACGGCAGGAAGATCAGCAGTTTCTCGCCCTTGGCGAGATGGTCCGGGAAGCAGGCCTTGGCGCCGCGGATCTCGTAGAGCAGGTTGGAGTGGGACAGCTGGCAGCCCTTGGGCCGCCCGGTGGTGCCCGAGGTGTAGATCAGGGTGGCGGCATCGGCGGACCTGATGCCGGCCAGTCGCTGCTCGAGTTCCGCATCGTCGACCGAGCTGCCCGCGTCGGCCAGCACGTCGAAGGCGGCCGGGCCCTGGCCTTCGATGCAGTAGACGGTGCGCAGTTCGGGCAGCTTGTCGCGCTGCTGCTCGATCCGGGTGGCGTGCGCGTCGGTCTCGGCGAACGCGGCCACCGCGCCGGAGTCCGAGAGCACGAACTGCACCTGTTCGGCGGAGCTGGTCTCATAGATCGGCACCGTCACCGCACCGACCGACAGGATCGCGAAGTCCAGGATCGCCCATTCGTAGCGGGTCGCCGACAGGATCGCCACCCGGTCACCGGCGGCGACGCCCGCAGCGATCAGACCCTTTGCCGCCGAACGGATCTGCTCAGCGGCCTGCCGGCTGGTCACGTCCACCCAGCTGCCGTCGACGAGGCGCTGGAAGATGACGTGGTCGGGGTCGTCGCGCTCATGGGAGTAGACAGCGCTGACGATGTTGTCGTGCTCGCCGACGGTGAATGATGCGGGAACGCTGTACTCGCGCACGGTGTAGGCCTCTCGTCACTGTCAGGCGGCGGTGCCGCCGCGTCCAGCCTAGTCGGCGCGCTCGGCCCACTAGGGCCGATGTGCCGACATGTGTGAAGCTTGTCTGTCATGAACAGCATCCAGATCGCCGACGAGACCTTCATCGCGGCCGAGCCGGCCGCGGTCGGTGATGCCGTCGCCGACCGGGCGAGTTGGTTGCGCTGGTGGCCCGATCTGCGGTTGACAGTCGTCGAGGACCGCGGCGAGGTCGGCCAGCGCTGGACGGTCACCGGCGCGCTCACCGGAACCATGGAAGTGTGGCTGGAGAAGTTGCCCGCGGGTCCCGACGGGGTGTTGCTGCATTATTTCCTGCATGCCGAGCCGTCCGGCGCCGCGGCGTGGGAGTTGGCCAAGATGGACCTCGCGAAGATGAACCACCGGCGCCGGGTCGCCGGTAAGGACATGGCGTTCGAGATCAAGGCCCGGCTGGAGGCCGGGCGCCCGGTGGGGGTGTCACGACTGGCGTGAAGTGCGGCAGCCGGACATCCTCGACAGAGTAGATTTCTGGCAGCGACCAGACCTGGCTTCAATGACTTGGGAAGAGTTCAGTGGCGGACAAGACGGCGCAGACCATCTACATCGATGCCGACCCTTCGACGGTGATGGACGTCATCGCCGATATCGGCTCCTACCCGGACTGGGTGGCCGAGTACCAGGAGACCGAGGTTCTCGAATCCGACGAAGCGGGCTACCCGAAGGTGGCCAGGCTGGTTCTCGACGCCGCGGTCCTCAAAGACAGCATGGTGCTCGCCTACGAGTGGCCTGACGATCGCAATTCGGTGACCTGGTCGCTGGTGTCGAGCAACCTGCTGAGATCGCTCGACGGTGCATATCGGTTGGCGGAGAAGGGATCTGGCACCGAGGTCACCTACGAACTGTCGGTGGACCTGATCATCCCGATGATCGGGCTGCTCAAGCGCAAGGCGGAGCGCAGGCTCACCGATTCCGCGCTGAAGGATCTGAAGAAACGAGCCGAGGCTGACTGAGCGCAGGGACCCCGCCGATCCGGCGTGGGCGCCCGGGGAGCCCCGGATCAGCCTGTTCGTCGGTAAGGGCGGTGTGGGGAAGTCGACGCTGGCCACCGCCACGGCGGTGCGTGCGGCGCGCGCCGGCATGCGGGTGTTGCTGATGTCGACCGACCAGGCCCACTCCATCGGCGATGTGCTGGGTGTCGCGATCGTCGCGACCGGTCTGCGCGAGCCCACCCGGGTGCTGGCCGACCTCGCCGATTCCGGCGGTGGCTGCCTGGATGCGCTGGCCCTCGACACGCTGGCGTTGCTGGGTGCGCGGTGGCGCCAGGTCGCCGGCACGCTCTCGGCGAGATTTCCTGATTCGGACGTAGGAGAGATTGCCCCAGAGGAACTTTCGGCCCTGCCAGGGGTTCAGGAAGTGCTCGGTCTGCATGAGGTCGGTGAGCTCGCCGACTCCGGGCAGTGGGATCTGGTCGTCGTCGACTGTGCGTCGACCGCCGACGCGATGCGGATGCTCACCCTGCCCGCGACGTTCGGGCTCTACCTGGAACGGGCCTGGCCCAGGCATCGCCGGCTGGCCGGGGTCGACGACGCCCGCTCGGCGGCGGTGGTGGGCCTGCTGGAGCGCATCGCGGCGGGCACCGACCGGCTGGGCGCGCTGCTGACCGACGAGTCACGGGTCAGCGCCCACCTGGTGATGACGGCCGAGCGGGTGGTCGCCGCCGAGGCGACCCGGACACTGGGCTCACTGGCACTGATGGGGATCCCGGTGGCCGAACTGATCGTCAACCAGATTCTGGTGCAGGACGATTCATTCGAGTACCGCAATCTTCCCGAACATCCGGCCTTCGACTGGTACGCCGAGCGGATCTCCGAACAGCGCGCCGTGCTCGACGAGCTCGATCGCGTCATCGGCGACATCGCGCTCGTCCTGGTCCCGCACCTGGCGGGCGAGCCGATCGGCGCCAAGGCGCTGGGCGAGCTGCTCGACTCGGCCCGCTCCCGCGACGGCGCGCCGCCGCCCGGGCCGCTGCGCCCGGTGGTCGACCGGGAAGCCGGCAGCGGGGTGGACGCGATCTACCGGTTGCGCCTCGAGCTGCCACAGGTGGACTCGTCGGCCCTGTCGTTGGGTAGGGTCGGGGACGATCTGATCATCGGCGTCGGCGGACTGCGACGTCGGGTTCGACTCGCGTCGGTGCTGCGGCGGTGCACCGTGCTCGACGCGCAGCTGCGCGGCAGTGAGTTGACCGTGCGTTTTCGACCGAATCCGGAGGTGTGGCCGGCGTGAGCGGCAGTGATTCCCACGCGGAGTTGCGCGCGCTGGCTCAGTCGATCCTGGACCGACTCGACCCGGCGGTGCGGATGGCCGCGGCCCGGGCGCAGAGCGCCGGCAACACCGGCAAGTGCCAGCAGGTGTGGTGTCCGGTGTGTGCGCTGGCCGCGCTCGTGTCGGGGGAGCAGCACCCCCTGCTCGACGTGGTGGCCGAACACTCCGTGGCGCTGCTGACCGTGGTCAAGGCGCTGGTCGACGGCATCGACACCGGGCCGGTGTCGCCGCCGGACCCCGACGGCCCGCCCGACGATCCCGCCCCGCCGGACCCCGACGGCCCTGACGGCCCAGGGGGCCCGCCGGACCCGGGGCCGGGGCGTTATCAGCACATCCCGGTGACCGTCGAGGAGTGAGACGCACTTGTGGTCCCACGCACAGCGCGTGGGTACAGTTATCGCAGAGCACGGCTGACGCGGAGGGTCCATGTGGTACTGGCTGTTCAAGTACGTCCTACTGGGTCCGCTGCTGGCGTTGATCGCCCGCCCCAAAATCGACGGGTTGGAGCACATTCCGAGTTCCGGGCCGGTGATTCTGGCCAGTAACCACCTGGCGGTGATGGACAGCTTCTACCTGCCGCTGATGGTTCGCCGTCGCATCACCTTCCTGGCCAAGTCCGAGTACTTCACCGGGACCGGGGTCAAGGGCCGCTTTCTGGCGTGGTTCTACACCGCCGTGGGTCAGGTGCCGATCGACCGCACCGACGCCGACTCGGCGCAGGCCGCGCTGACCACCGCCGAGCGCATCCTGGGCGAGGGGAAACTGCTGGGCATGTACCCCGAGGGCACCCGCTCGCCGGACGGCAAGCTCTACAAGGGCAAGACCGGGCTCGCCAGGCTGGCGCTGACCACCGGCGTGCCGGTGATCCCCGTGGCGATGATCGGGACCGACGTCGTCAACCCGCCCGGCAAGGGCCTGCGGTTCGGTCGCGTCCGGATCAAGCTCGGCGCCCCGATGGACTTCACCCGTTTCGAAGGGCTGGCCGGAAACCGCTTCATCGAACGGGCCGTGATCGACGAGGTCATGTACGAGCTGATGCGGCTGTCCGGGCAGGAGTACGTCGACCTCTACGCCGCTGACGTCAAAGAGGGAAAAGAGCCGGCGCCGGTGAGTCCGGCGACCCGCCTGCCTGAATCAGCCGCCGGCTAACTCTGTACCGCGGACGCCGGCGCGGCGGCGGGCGAGTCGCCGCTGCCGTCCGGGTCGGGTGTGCCGTCCGTGCGGGCCGGCACGGTGCCGGCCACCGCGATGACGGCCAGGGCCCACCACAGATACGAACTGCCTGCGAGTTGGCGCCACAGCGACGCCGCGGTCTCCTGATGCTCCGGCAACAACGAGATCGGGGAGAACACCATCAGCGCGAGTCCGGCCGCCGACACCACGGCCAGCCCGGCGTGACGCAGCCGCGTCGCCAGCACCGCCGTCACCACGACCGCGGGCAGTGCCCACACCCAGTGATGCGACCACGACACCGGTGAGACGGCCAGCCCGAACATCGCCACGCAGATCAGCGCCAGCACCGGCTGGCCGGCCCGCAACGCACGCCGTGCGGCCCACACCGTCAGCGCCAGCACCGCGAAGCACAGCGCGGTCCACACCACGAAGCGCAGGTCGGCATCGAGTCCCAGCCGGGCCAGCGCGCCGGCGATGTTCTGGTTGGTGTTCAGTGTGGCCGCACCGATGCGGTCGGTGTTGGTGACCGTATGGGTCCAGTAGTCCCAGGAGTCCCGCCAGGCCAGTGCGAAACCGGCCAGTGTCGCCACCATCGCCGACCCGGCGGTGACCAGCAGCGCGCGCAGGTCCCGCCGTAGCAGGAAGTAGAGCAGAAAAACCGCCGGGGTCAGCTTCAGCGCGATCGCCAGACCGAGCAGCAGACCGCGCGGCCACGGTGTCCTGCGCGGCACGCAGTCCGCGATGACCAGCGCCATCAACACGACGTTGATCTGGCCGAAGTCGAAGTTCGCGTCGATGGGCTCCAGGAAGATCACCGCGGGTGCGGTGATCGCGGCGGCCAGCCAGCAGCGTCTGGCCCACGCCGGCTCGCCGGTCACCCGTGTGGTCGGCCAGACGTCGAGGCGGGTCAGCACGATCACCAGCGACACCAGCAACAGGATCAACGTGGTCAGCGTGATGGCCACGGACGCGCCGGTCAGGGGCAGCATGGCGAACGGCGCGAAGGCCACCGCTGCCAATGGCGGGTAGGTGAACGGCAGATCGGTGCCGACCTCGGTGCGGAAGAAGACGTCGTTGGCGTAGAGCGCCCGACCGTCGAGCCAGGCCTGACCGCCCAACCGGTAGACGTCGATGTCGATGCGGTAGGGGGTGCGGCCCAGCAACTGCCAGGCCGCCCAGCCCAGCGCCGCCAATGTGAGGAGCTGAAACAGCCGCCACGCCAGCGTGGGCACCCAACCAGCCCCGCCGGGCGACCGCCAAGTAGTCATTTCGGTACCAGCGTATCGGGGTCGATCGGCGCGTCGACGGGCATCCCGGCCGTGACACACGCAGGTCGGCGTAAGTTTTCTCCGGTGCGCACGACCCTGGACCTCGACATCGGCAGCAATGTGAGCCTTGCCGGCGGCATCCCGCAATCCCGGTTGCCGTTGGTGGCCTGCCTGGTGGCGTTCATCCTGACCTTCTTCGTCACCCGCACGATCGTCCGTTACATCCGCCGCCACGCCGACAGCGACGCGCCCCGCAGGTGGTGGCAGCCGCGCAACATCTCCGCCGGCGGCGGGCTGCACATCCACCACGTCGTGATCGGGGTGGTCCTGGTCCTGGTCTCCGGGGTGGCGATGGTGACCCTTGCGGTCGACGGGGGAGTACCCGAGTTCACGGTGGCGTCAATCTTTTTCGGGGTGGGCGCCGCGCTGGTGCTCGACGAGTTCGCGCTGATCCTGCACCTGGAGGACGTGTACTGGGCCGAGGACGGCCGCGCCTCGGTGGACGCGGTGTTCGTGGCCGTCGCGGTGGCCGGGCTGTTGATCATGGGTTTCAACCCGCTGTCCTTCTTCGACATCGACATCTGGCGCAGCGACGACTCCCTCGAGGCCCGCACCGCGGTGGTCGCCGCCGCGCTGCTGACCCTGCTGCTGGCGGTGATCGTGCTGCTCAAGGGCAAGGTGTGGACCGGGTTGGTGGGGATGTTCATCACGCCGCTGTTGGTGGTGGGCGCGATCCGGCTCTCCCGCCCGCACGCACCGTGGGCGCGGTGGCGCTACACCAAGCGGCCGCGCAAGATGCACCGGGCCCTCGAGCGGGAGCGCTGGTTGCGCCGGCCGGTGGTGCAGGCCAAGCTGTGGCTGCAGGATGCCATCTCGGGGATGCCCAGGTTCCCCGACGATGCCAAGGTCGACGAACAGCTCGACCGTGAGATCCATGCGGCCCCCGCGCCGCCGGACCGCGAATCCGACAACCGGAAGGTCGCCTGAAGCGTGCGGTACTTCTACGACACGGAGTTCATCGACAACGGCCGGACCATCGAGCTCATCTCGATCGGTGTGGCGGCCGAGGACGGTCGTGAGTATTACGCGATCTCAACTGAATTCGACCCCGAGCGGGCGGGCAGGTGGGTGCGCAAGCACGTGCTGCCGAAGCTGCCGCCGCCGGCGTCGCCGCTGTGGCGCTCGCGCCGGCAGATCCGCTCGGAACTGGAGGACTTCTTCGGGATCGACGGTGACGAGCCGATCGAGTTGTGGGCCTGGGTGGGCGCCTACGACCACGTGGTGTTGTGCCAGCTGTGGGGACCGATGACCGACCTGCCGCCGGCCATTCCGCGGTTCACCCGCGAGCTGCGGCAGTTCTGGGAGGACCACGGCTGCCCCCGGATGCCGCCGCGGCCCCGCGACGCGCACGACGCGCTCGTCGACGCCAAGCACAATCTCGTCCGCTACCGGCAGATGACGGGAACTGAAATGCGGTTTTGACCCGCAGTTACCATTGACGGGTGAACTGGACCGTCGACGTACCCATCGATCAGCTGCCTGCTCTTCCGCCGCTGCCCGAAGAGCTGCGGCACCGCCTCGACGCCGCGCTGGCCAAGCCGGCGCTGCAGCAGCCGACCTGGGACGCCGACCAGGCCTCGGCGATGCGCACGGTGCTCGAGAGCGTGCCCCCGGTCACCGTTCCGGCCGAGATCGAGCGGCTCAAATCGCACCTGGCCGACGTCGCCCGCGGCAAGGCCTTCCTGCTCCAGGGGGGTGACTGCGCGGAGACGTTCGTCGACAACACCGAGCCCCACATCCGCGCCAACATCCGCGCTCTGCTGCAGATGGCGGTGGTGCTGACCTACGGCGCGAGCATGCCGGTGGTGAAGGTGGCCCGGATCGCCGGGCAGTACGCCAAGCCGCGCTCGGCCGACATCGACGCGCTCGGGTTGAAGTCCTACCGCGGTGACATGGTCAACGGCTTCGCCCCGGATGCGGCGATCCGTCAGCACGACCCGTCCCGCCTGGTGCGCGCGTACGCCAACGCCAGCGCCGCGATGAACCTGGTGCGGGCGCTGACCTCGTCGGGCCTGGCCTCGCTGCATGCGGTGCACGACTGGAACCGCGAGTTCGTGCGGACCTCGCCGGCGGGTGCCCGCTACGAGACGCTGGCCGGTGAGATCGATCGTGCGCTGACGTTCATGTCGGCCTGCGGGGTGGACAACCGCAACCTGCAGACGGCCGAGATCTACGCCAGCCACGAGGCGCTGGTGCTCGACTACGAGCGTGCGATGCTGCGCCTGGACACCGGGGACCCCGAGGCCGAAGACCATCGGCCCAAGCTCTACGACCTGTCCGCGCACTACGTGTGGATCGGTGAGCGCACCCGTCAGCTCGACGGCGCGCACGTCGCCTTCGCTGAGGTCATCGCCAACCCGATCGGGATCAAGATCGGTCCGAGCACGTCGCCGGAGCTCGCCGTCGAGTACGTCGAACGGCTCGACCCCAACAACGAGCCGGGACGGCTCACGCTGGTCAGCCGGATGGGAAACCAGAAAGTGCGCGACGTGCTTCCGCCGATCATCGAGAAGGTGCAGGCGTCCGGCCACCAGGTCATCTGGCAGTGCGACCCGATGCACGGCAACACCCACGAGTCCTCGACCGGGTACAAGACGCGCCACTTCGACCGCATCGTCGACGAGGTGCAGGGCTTCTTCGAGGTGCACCATGCGCTGGGCACCCATCCCGGCGGCATCCACGTCGAGATCACCGGTGAGAACGTCACCGAATGCCTCGGCGGCGCTCAGGACATCTCCGACACCGACCTGGCGGGCCGTTACGAGACCGCCTGCGATCCGCGGCTGAACACCCAGCAGTCGCTGGAGTTGGCGTTCCTGGTCGCGGAGATGCTGCGCGACTAGGTCGGCTGTCGGGCGACGGTTTCGCGTTCGCCTGCCGGACTCGTCGTCAGCCGCCGATCAGCACGCTCAGGTTGGTGCCCAGGGTCCAGGCGCCCGCTGCGGCCAGCCCCGCCAGCACCAGGACGGTCAACAGCCAGAAGGCCAGGACGCGGCGTGCGCGTTGCCGCGCCCAGGTGAATTCGTCGAGGGCGATGCCGGCGAACTGCTCCCGCGGCGGCCGAGCACCGCTGTCGGAGGCGTCCGCGGGCAGGTCATCGCGGCTGAGCTCGCGCGTGTGCTGGCGCGGCGGCGGCCCGCCCGGTGCCGGGCCGCCCGGGGGTCCGGCCCGGTCCTGGTGCGACGTCGCCGAGACCTGACCGGCCGAATGCCGCGGCGCCGGCACCCGGAACCGCGGCAGGTGCAGGTCCTCGGCGATCGCGTCGAGTTCGCCGCCCAACTCCCCGGCGTCGGCGAAGCGCTGGTGCGGATCGCGGGCCGTCGCGCACTGCACCAGTTCGTCGAATTGCGTTGGCACCCCGCCGATCACCGAACTCGGAGGCGGCACATCGTTGTCCATCCGCTGGTAGGCCACCGCCAGCGCGGTGTCGCCGGTGAACGGCGTGACCCCGGTCAGCAGTTCGTAGATCAGCACGCCGATGGCGTAGACGTCGCCCCGCGAATCGGTGTCGCCGGTGGCGACCTGTTCGGGGGCCAGATACGCCGCAGTGCCGAGGATCACGCTCGTCGAGGTGATCTTGGCATCGGCGAGTGCGCGCACCAGGCCGAAATCGGCGAGCTTCACTTCGCCGTCGGTGCTGATCAGGATGTTCTCCGGCTTGATGTCGCGGTGCACCAGACCGGCGCGGTGCGCCACGGCAAGGCCGGCCAGCACCGGCCGCAGCACCGCCGCCACCGCGTGCGGAGGCATGGGCCCGCGTTCGCGCAGCAGTTCGCGCAGCGTGCCACCCTCGATGAGCTCCATCACCAGGAACGGATGCTGACCGTCGAGACCCTGGTCGTAGACCGCCACCAGCCCTGGGTGGTTGAGGCGCGCCACCGCTCGGGCCTCCCGCTGAAAGCGGGTCAGGAAGTGCGAGTCCCCGGCGTAGCGGGAGTCCATGATCTTCAGCGCCACCGGCCGGTCCAGCCGTTCGTCCAGTCCGCGGTAGACCCCGGACATACCGCCGGTGGCGATCAGGGGGCCCACCCGGTAGCGGCCGTCCAGCACGGTCCCGGTCAGCGGGTCCGTCTGCTGCTGGGTCTCCACCGCACACATGTTACGAGCCGGGCCCCGCGTCCCACCCGAAGCGACCACCCCTGCGGCCCGGATGCACCTAGACTCGATGCGGTGAGCAGCATTCCGACTGCCGAGGACGTACTGGGACCCGACGAGGACGTCTATGAGCTGCCCGCGGTGGCACGTCTGTTGGGCATTCCGGTCAGCAAGGTCGCCCAGCAGCTGCGCGAAGGCCACCTGATCGCGGTCCGCCGCGGCGGCTCGGTGGTGGTTCCCACGGTGTTCTTCGACGACGGGGGACACGTCGTCAAGAGCCTGCCGGGCCTGCTGATGGTCCTGCACGACGGCGGATACGAGGAGACCGAGATCGTGCGGTGGCTCTTCACCCCGGATCCGTCACTGACCATCAGCCGGGACGGCTCGACCGAGCGGCAGGCTAACGCCCGCCCGGTCGATGCGCTGCACTCGCATCAGGCCCGTGAGGTGGTCCGCCGCGCTCAGGCGATGGCGTACTGACCTCGGCCCGGCTGTCGCCCGCCTGGATGTCTGCCGGCTGGGGTGCGCGGTAGAGCCAGTACCAGGCTCCGACCGCGCAGGCGGTGGCCAGCAGGACGTGCGGCCAGGAGTACATTCCGTGCGCCCCGTCGGGCTTCCAGATCACGGTGATCCAGGTCGACAGCCCGGCGATGAGCGCGATCGACGCGCGTGACTGCGCCAACGCGGCGACCACCGCCAGCGGCCAGGTGTAGTACCAGGGCAGCGCCGCGGGCACGAACAGCACCACCACACCCATCAGCAGGGCGATGCCCATCAGCGCGTCCCGGTCGGTGTGGCGGAACCGCCACCACAGCACCGGCGCCGACAGAGCGATGGTCGCGATGCCGATGATGCGCGTGGTTTCCAGCACCGCGTAGAAGTTCACCGACCCGAACAACCCGCCGATCGAGTTGATCATGTTGGCCGCCGCGGTGGGGATGGTCAGCCAATTGATGATCTTGACCGAGCCGGCCAGTGCCGTCAGCCAGCCCAGCCCGACGCCGGCGGCCAGCGAGATGACGGCGAACACGGCACCGAAGATGAGGACCGACGCCGCGGTGGCGGCGGCGAACGCCTTGAGTGGCGGGTAGCCTCGGCGCTCCCGCAGCCCACGCATCCAGACCCACACCATGAACGGAAGGGCCAGCCCCGCGGTCGCTTTGACCGCCGTCGCGACCGCGATCACGGTGACACCCCAGCCGTGGCGGCCGCTGAACGACAGGGCGATTCCGGCCATCATCAGCCCGACCATGAGCATCTCGTTGTGCACCCCGCCCATCAGGTGAATGATCACCAGCGGGTTCAGCGCGCAGATCCACAGCGCGGCGGCTCCGTTGGCGCCGACGTGGCGGGCCACCCGCGGGGCGGCCCAGATCAGCAGCACCAACCCGGGCAGCATGCACAGCCGCAGCAGCATGGTGCCCGCGACGACGTCGTCGCCGACGAGCATCGTGACGAACTTCGCCACCAGGATGAAGGCGGGACCGTAGGGGGCGGTGGTCGTCGTCCAGATCGGGCTGACGTTGTCCAGCAACGAGTTCGGGTTGTCGATCGGGCCGACGGCGTACGGGTCGAGTCCGTCGCGAAGCAGTGCGCCCTGGGCGAGGTAGGAGTAGGTGTCGCGGCTGAACACCGGCACGCTGAGCAGCAGTGGCAACAGCCAGAAGCCGGTGGTGACGACCATCGTGTACTGGGTCGCCGACCTGTCGACGACCCGGCGGCCCAGCCACAGCCAGGCCAGCAGCATCAGCGCGACGCCGCTCCAGAGCAGCACCGACGACAACACCAACCCGTGGCCGAACCGCAGCCAGGACAGGTGGATCGACTCCAGCACCGGGTCGTTGACCCGGGTGCTGCCGGCGCCGAGGGCGCCGGCGGTGATCAACGCGGCGCCGGCGGCACCCAGCAGGGCCGGCCGGGCCTGGGCGGACAGGGTGAACTGTTTGAGCTGGCCGAGTTGGGTGCGCACCGTGTGCGAGAAACGATCGCCGAGAACGGATCTCGGGGTGTGGGCCGGTGTGGGCGTTGTCATGCGCCTAGGCTGACCGGTTCGCGGCCAATCTGGCGAGATCGGCCAGGCCTGTTTTCGCCTGATCGTCGATCGCGGCGGTGTCCAGGATGTCGAGCGCGCGGCGCGTCAGGGTGTCGATGCGGTTCTCGACGGCTGCCAGCGCACCGACCGACTCGATGATCTGGCAGACCTCCTTGACCTGGCTGTCGGACAGTTCGGTGCCCACGGCGGTGCGCAGCGTCTTGGCGGCGACCGGATCGCGCTCCTCGGCGAGCTCGACGGCTTCGGCCAGCAACACGGTGCGCTTGCCCGACCGAAGATCGTCCCCGGAAGGCTTGCCGGTGACCGCCGGGTCGCCGAAGACGCCGAGCACGTCGTCGCGCAGCTGGAAGGCCACCCCGAGGCTGGTGCCGAGTTCGTGGAACGCTTCGAGGATCTCCGGGCAGTCGGCCGCGGCGGCGGCTCCGAGCTGCAGGGGACGCGAGATCGTGTAGGACGCGGTCTTGTAGATGTTCACCGTCAGCGCCGACCCGACGGACTCGGCGCCGCTGGCCTCGGCGACGATGTCGAGGTACTGGCCACCGAGCACCTCGGTGCGGATCGCGGCCCACACCCGCTGAACGCGGCGGTGGGCGTCGGCGCCGATGTCGGCGCCGGCGATGATGTCGTCGGCCCATACCAGGGCCAGATCACCGAGCAGGATGGCCGCCGAGAGGCCGAACTGCTCGCTGGAGCCGTGCCATGAGCTGCCGCGATGGCGATCGGCGAAGATGCGGTGCACCGTGGGCAGGCCCCGGCGGGTCGCCGACGCGTCGATCACGTCGTCGTGCACCAGTGCGCACGCGTGCAGCAACTCCAGGGCCGAGAAGAGCCGCAGGACCTCGGGCCCGGGTTCGGAACCGGCGACAGCGCGCCAGCCCCAGTAGGCGAACGCCGGGCGCAGGCGTTTTCCGCCCCGCAGCACGAACTCTTCGACCGCCTCGGTGAGGACCGCGTAGTCCGCGCCGATGTAGGCCGCGTCGCGGCGACGCTCACCCAGATAGTCCCGCAGCTGTTCGCTGACGGCTGCGGCCAGCTCGACGGCTGACGGTGCCGATGCATCCACGCTCAGCCGGCGCCCCTTTCTTCTGATCGTGAACTTGGCCCCCGAGTGCCTCAAGAGTAGAACCTGCATCTCGGATTGGAGCAAGTCAGGAGATTCTTCTGGGTGGTTGTGTCGGGCCCGGTACTACTGCTGCTGATCCGCCGGCTCGCCCGGACGGGGGGAGCGGTCCCGGTTCGCGTAGGCCAGGCCGGCGATGATCCCGGCCACCACGAAGGAGGCCACGCCCAGCCAGATCGCAGCGCCGGTGAACGACCGGGCGCTGGGGTCGGTGTAGCGCGCCTGGGCGTTCATCGTGCTCACCACGCCCGGGCGCAGCTTCCATTCGACGACTTCTGCCGAGATCTGGTCGCCGTTGGTCGATGTCACCTCGCCGGGGAACGACACGCTCAGCGAGACGTCGGCGTCGGGGTCGCTGAGCGAGGTCAGGTCGGCGCGGCCCTCCAGGATGACCAGGTCGCCGGCCCGTCGCAGCGAGATGTCCACACCCGCGGCATCGGAGTTCATGCTGGCCAGCTGCGGCAGCTCGGCGAAGGTCAGGTCGGAGAACACCGCCTGGGAGCCGACGTAGTCGTCGCGGCTGTACTCCGAGACGGCCACCTTCCGTGCGAACGGCAGGTTGTTGAGCAGCTGGGGGCCCTCATCGTCGTCGTCGGTGGCCTTGGCGGCAGCGATGATCTGACCCGATACCCGGTCGTCGGGGGAAACGGTGAGCGACGTCCTGATCCGGACACAGCCGATGAGCGAGGGAGCCATCACCAACAGCAGGAGAACCAGGGCGAGCAGGCGCGTGCGGGTACGGCGACCGGTGGACACCAGGTCATCGTGCCAGACACCCGAACTACCGGGACGGCGAACGTCGCGGCGGTGCTAGAGCGGCAATGCGCGGCCCAGGATCGCGAACGCCCGGGGGTCCCCGGCGAAGTGGTAGCCGCGGATGACGTCGGTGAACCCGAGCCGACGATAGAGCCGCCAGGCCCGGTTGGACTCCCCGTTGATCTCGGGAGTGGAGAGCAGCACGTGCTGTTCGGGGCGGTCGTCGAGGAGCCGGCGGATGAGCGCCTCGCCGAGGCCCCGGCCCTGTGCACGCGGGTGGATGTGTAGTTCGGTCAACTCGAAGTAGCTGGTCATCAGCTCGGCGATGCGGTCGTGATCGGCCCCGTTGCGGCGCAGTCCGGCGACCACCTGCTGCTGCCACCACTGATCGGGTGCCCCGCAATAGCCGTACGCGACGCCGAGCATGGGAGCCGACCCGCCGGCGCCCGTCGCCGGGTCGTCGACAACAGCTGGGTCGTCGACAACCGCTGGGTCGTCGACAACCGCTGGGTCGTCGACAACAGCGATGGCCTTCCAGCCCTGCCGGCGGGTGTGTTCGAGCCACATCGAGGCGCGCTGGTCCTCGGTGCCGCGCGGGTAACGCATGGCGTCTACGTAGACCGCCAGCGCGTCGCCGAGCCGGCGTTGCATATCGGCGGGCGACAGATCGATCAGGCGCGTCGCCAAGTCAGTGGCCCCTCCCGGCGGTGAAAGTGTGACCACTCCATTATCCGGGGCGAGGCGCCGGCTCTCAGCAGCGGTGTAGGTCATAGAATCTGGGGTACGAAGTAGGTGGTACGGGTCAGATCGACCTCGTATCATTATTGTTAAGTGTCCGCCCGCGCGGGCACCACTGAACTTTCCGGACGACTGAGACGCCCCTACGGCAAGAGGGAGGGACGAATGCCACTCTCCGATCATGAGCAGCGCATGCTCGACCAGATCGAGAGCGCGCTCTATGCCGAGGACCCCAAGTTCGCGTCCAGCGTCCGGGGCGGCTCGTTCCGCGCACCCTCGACCAAGCGCCGCCTGCAGGGCGGCGCGTTGTTCGTGGTCGGGCTCGCGATGCTGGTGTCCGGCGTTGCGTTCAAGGCCACCATGATCGGGAGCTTCCCGATCCTGTCGGTGCTGGGGTTCATCGTGATGTTCGGCGGCGTGGTGTTCGCGATCACCGGTCCGCGGGGCGGTGGCGCCAAGGGCGAGGGGGCGGCCAACAACTCCGCGGGTCCGCGGCAGAAGCGCCCCAAGGGCGGCGGTGGTGGTTCCTTCACCAGCCGGATGGAAGATCGATTCCGTAAGCGCTTCGACGAATAGGTCGTCGTCGTCATAGGGGCAGTCCGCCAGGACTGCCCCTTTTTCGTGCTCTAGTCCCCACCAGCCCCCACCCGGGCCCCACCCGGGCCGTTCCCGGGTCCGCGGCCTGCGCTTTTGCCGGTGGGGTACCCGTCGCCGGCGCAACCTCGGGCCGCCCCGGGTCGCTCCGAGATTGCTGGATATTGCCTGTTGGTGGGGGAGGATGCGAAACTCGCGAAAGTATTTGGCGCAAAGTGGGGGATTGTGGGGTAAAGTGGCGGACAACGGAGCGACCGGGGTTCCGTTCAAAGCGAGGCTTCAGCAGGTTTGCGAGGTGGCGAGATGTTCTTCGGCACCTACACGCCAAAGCTCGATGACAAGGGGCGACTGACGTTGCCCGCCAAGTTCCGCGACGCGCTGGCAGGAGGTCTGATGGTCACCAAGAGTCAGGACCACAGCCTGGCCGTGTATCCGCGGTCCGAGTTCGAGGCGATGATCGCCGAGATCTCGGGCAAGGCCAAGCGCGGAAACCCACAGGCTCGCGCCTACCTGCGCAACCTGGCCGCAAGCACCGACGAGCAGTACCCGGACTCCCAGGGCCGCATCACACTCTCGTCCGAGCACCGGCGCTACGCCAACCTGTCCAAGGACTGTGTGGTGACGGGTTCGATCGAATTCCTGGAGATCTGGGACGCGCAGTCCTGGCAGGACTACCAGGAGATGCACGAAGAGAACTTCTCCGCGGCCAGCGATGAAGCACTCGGCGACATTCTGTGACCTGGCCACTGGCCCCCGGGCCCGTGCAGTGTGGCCTCTGCCCGAACCGGCCCTGACGTACTTCCCCGACGTCAGGTCCGCGTACTCGGACAGGGACCACACTGCAGGGGCCGTCTCAACCCCTCAGGCTGCTGCGATGGTGGATGACGAGCCTCATATCCCGGTCCTGCTCGACCGGTGCGTCGAGCTGCTGGCTCCGGCGCTCACCCGGTCCGGCAGTGACGGCGCGGGCGCCACGCTCGTCGATGCCACCCTCGGGGCCGGCGGCCATTCCGAGCGTTTTCTCACCCGCTTCCCGGGCCTGCGGGTGGTCGGTCTCGACCGCGACCCGGGCGCCCTTCGCATAGCCGGCGCGCGGCTGGAGCCTTTCGGAGACCGGATCACGCTGGTCCGCACCCGCTACGACGACATCGCCGACGCGATCGCCGAACTCGGCAGCGCGGTCGGACCGGGCGTCGCGGCCATCCTGTTCGACCTGGGGGTGTCGTCGATGCAGCTCGACCAGCCTGAGCGGGGCTTCTCCTATTCGTCGGACGCGCCGCTGGACATGCGCATGGACGCCGACTCGCCGTTGACCGCCGCGGAAATCCTCAACACCTTCGACGAAAAGGAGCTGGCCCGAATTCTGCGAGAGTACGGCGAGGAGCGCTTCGCCGGCAGGATCGCCGCCCAGGTCGTGCGGCGCCGTGCCGCCGCCCCGTTCACGACCACCGCCGAGCTGGTCGAACTGCTCTATCAGGCGATCCCCGCGCCGGCCCGCCGCACCGGCGGGCACCCCGCCAAACGCACGTTCCAGGCATTGCGCATCGCCGTCAACGCCGAGCTGGAGTCGCTGCGCGAGGCGCTGCCCGCCGCGATGGCGGCTCTGCGCCCCGGCGGTCGGATCGCGGTGATGGCCTACCAGTCCCTCGAAGACCGGATCGTCAAGACCGAGTTCGCCGCCGCGACGGCGTCGCGCACGCCCCCCGGCCTTCCGGTGGAATTGCCGGGCCACGGGCCCGAATTCATCGCCCTGACCCGCGGCGCCGAACGCGCGTCTGCCGAGGAGATCGAACGCAATCCGAGAAGCGCCCCGGTACGGCTACGTGCGCTCGAGAAAGTTGGGGGACAACAGCGATGAAGGAAAAGCGGCCTGCCCGCGGCACCGGACCGGACGCCGCGCGGACCCGCGAGCAGCGTCCCGGTCGAGCCCGCGAGGCCACCACGAAGAAGCCGGCCGCCTCGCGGGTGGGCCTGCGCCGTGCCCCGGCCGGCTTCTTCGT
>JAXHTL010000054.1:0-24548 GCA_034190095.1 Actinomycetota bacterium | reverse complement strand
AGCCGTCCTCGTTGTGCACCAACCGCGGCGCCTCATCCAGATACTTCTTCGGCAGATGATTCTTGAACATATCCGGCGGCTCGACGATGTGATCATCCACGCTGATCAAAATCATGTCGTCTTTGTTCATGGCCGATCCGTTCTGTGTGCACTTACGGTATGGCCAACAGTTTAGCGCGGCCGCCGGGCCGCCTCAATGAAAACCCTCAGCGCACGGCTCCGGCCGGGTCGGCCGAATCCAGCGAGGAATCCTTGGTCTCCCGCATGATCAGCAGGGCGGCGAAGGTCAGCGCGGCGGCGACGAACAGGTACAGGCCCACCCAGCCGACCCCGTAGCTGGTCGCCAGCCAGGTGGCGATGAACGGGGCCACCGCGGCCCCGAGGATGCTGGACACGTTGTAGGAGATCCCGGATCCGGTGTAGCGGACATTGGTCGGGAACAGCTCGGGCAGCACGGCGCTCATCGGGCCGAACGTCAAACCCATCAGGGTCATGCCGATGATCAGGAACACCAGCATCATCGCCGCCGAGGTGGTGCCCGAGCCGAGCATCGGGGCGAACAGTGCCGCGTAGCCCATGATGGCGGCGGTCACCACCAGCAGGGTGCGCCGGCGGCCGAAACGGTCGGCCAGCAGCCCCGCCACCGGCAGGGTGGCGGCGAAGAACAGCACCGCGATGAGCTGCAGTTCCAGGAAGTCGACGTAGCCGAACCCCAGCCCGGCCCCGTCCGGGGGCAGCTTCGCGGTGCCGAAGCTCAGCGCCCAGGTGGTCACGATGTAGAACAGCGTGTAGGTCGCCAGCATCACGAAGGTGCCGATGATCAGCTGCCGCCAACTGGTCCGGAACACCTCTGTCAGAGGTGCTTTCACCTTCTCGCCGCGCTCGACGGCGCGGGTGAACACCGGGGTCTCCAGAATGCGCAGCCGCACGTAGAGGCCGATGGCGACCATCACCGCACTGAGCAGGAACGGTACCCGCCATCCCCAGGTCAGGAACGGACCGTCGGGGTCGGGGTCGATGTTGCTGTGGCCGAGCACCAGGATCAGGCCGACAAACAGGCTGTTGGCCAGCAGGAAACCCACCGGTGCGCCCAGCTGCGGCCACATCGCCGCCCAGCCGCGCTTGCCGGGAGCGGCGGTCTCGGTGGCCAGCAGCGCCGCGCCGCTCCACTCGCCGCCGAGCGCGAGCCCCTGGGCGAACCGCATGACGGCCAGCAGCGCCGGGGCGAGGACCCCGACCTGGGTGTAGGTGGGCAGCAGCCCGATCGCGAACGTCGCGATGCCCATCAACAGCAGGGAGGCCACCAGCGTGGTCTTTCGCCCGGCCCGGTCGCCGAAGTGACCGAACACGACCGAGCCGACCGGACGGGCGACGAAGGCCAGGCCGAAGGTTGCCAGCGAAGCCAGCAGCGCTGTCGTCGGATCCCCCTTCGGGAAGAACAGGTGCGGGAAGACCGAGACGGCGGCCGTGGCATAGATGTAGAAGTCGTAGAACTCGATCGTGGTGCCGACCATCGAGGCCAGGACGATGCGCCGGCGGGGCACCCCGTCCACGAGCCCGACGGCATCGTCGTTCGAGACCGCACCGCTCATCCGCGCACCTCCAGGCGTTCAGGCAAAGGCACATCATGCCAGCGGCGAGGGCGTTCCAAGCCATGAACCAGCGTTTGCAGGCCCTGTCGCAAGCCAACGCGCAAAGCGGTGGCCAGTACGCGGTGCCGCTGGCCAACGCGGTGGAGCAGTAGGCGCAGGTGGAGGCGCAGACCGCGCAAGGTTTCGGCACCCACTTCGCCAGCACGGAGCCACCACCGGCGGCGCGGCCGACGTGGAATGATCGATAGCTCTCGGTATAGGCCTGCAGCGAGTGGGTGTGAATCGTGCCCGGAAAAGCATTGCCGGACAGCTATTCTCGAACTGACGGAAAGTGAAAGGCCCCGGCACGTCATTGGGGCAGGGAGCCGGGCCCTCCGGTTCCGACCTCGGGGGTGTGACCGGAACACCACGAACGTTCCTGCAGTGCCAAGGGCCCGTCATGCACAGGATCATCGTGAGGCGGGCCCACCGATAGCCCAGATTCAGAGCTCCCTGCGTCAGGATCTGAGTGCCCGCGCCGGGGCAAGTTTTGCCGGTTTCAGACCCTGCTGCCGCCCTCTACCCTGGTTGTATGACAGCGGGTGGGGGAACCGAGGGCTACGGGCCGCCGCCTGGGTACAACCGGTACGGCTACGGCCCACCACCACCACCACCGCCACCGGTAGCAGGGCAGGCCCGTCCAGGACGCCTCCGCACCGTACTGACCTCCGTCGGCGTGGCGCTCGCAGTTGTTCTGTCCGCATCAGCTCTGGTTGTAGCGTTGACGGCGCGTTCCGGCGGAGAAGACCCGGGCGGCGACGCCCCGGCGGGGGGCATCCCTGTCGCGTCATCTGACCCAGGCGCGACCGCTGCCGCCGACCGCGAACTCTGCACAGCCATCGGACCGCTGATGGCTGAGTACGACAGAACCTCGACCACCTTTATCAACCTAGGGGCACCCGGCACACCGGCCAGAGACGCCGCCCTGCCGCAATTCATCGACGACACGACGGACTGGGTGGGCCGGGCAGAAGCGGTAGCGGAGCAGCATCCGGGAGTGCAACCACGGCTATCACGAACACTGCAGCGCCACCTCGACGACCTCTGGCTACTTGCGAACAACATCGCCCCGGGTCAAGAACAGTCATACGACAAGGCCGCCTGGATCGACAGCATGGTCGCCTATGGCGGGCCGCAGTCCATTTGTAACGAAATCGGGGCAGGCTGGTAGCTGGATGGCCGGAGTAGCTGATGCCGGTCTCAGCAGCGGTTGCCGCTGGCCCGGGGATGCCGACCCGGCAATACTCGCAGCGCATCCTGGCCGGTGCTTGGCCGCCGACGTCACCGGACGCGCTCAGTGCCCTCGTTCGTAGATGGCGCGCACCGTGTCGATCGTGTCGGCCTCGGCGGGGCTCTTGTCGTCGCGGTAGCGCAGCACCCGGGCGAAGCGCAATGCCATGCCGCTGGGATAGCGCGACGACGTCTGGATCCCGTCGAACGCGATCTCGACGACCTGCTCGGGGCGCACGGCGACCACATACGCGTCGGTGGGTCCGTCGGCCAGGTCCAGGAACCGGGCGGTCTGCCAGGTCAACATCTCGTCGGTCATGCCCTTGAACGTCTTACCCAGCATCACGAACCGTCCGGTGGCCGGGTCCAGGGCGCCGAGATGGATGTTGGACAGCTTGCCGGTGCGACGTCCGGAGCCCCATTCCACGGCCAGCACGACGAGGTCGAGGGTGTGCACCGGCTTGACCTTCAACCAGCCCGCGCCGCGCCGGCCGGCCTCGTAGGGTGCGTCCGCCGACTTGGCCATGACGCCTTCGTGGCCGGCGGCCAATGTCGCGTCGAGGAACCGCTGTGCGGCATCGGGGTCGGAGGTCAGCAGGCGGTCGACCCGCTGGTGTTGCGGCACCGCGGCGTCGAGCATCGCGAGGCGCTCACCGGCGGGCAGGTCGAGCACATCGCGGTCGTCGATGCGCAGGACGTCGAAGAAGAACACCGACAACCGCTGCGCATCGGCCGCGGTGGCGCCGCCGCGCCGGCCGAACCGCGAGGCGGTGACCTGGAAGCGGTGCGGGCGGCCGTCCGGCCGCAACGCGATGGCCTCGGCATCGGCGATCAGGGTCGACACCGGAAGCGCGAGCACGGCGGTCACGATCTCGGGCAGCCGCGCGGTGACGTCGTCGAGGCTGCGGGTGAAGATCGACACATCCTCGCCGTCGCGGTGGATCTGAACCCGGGCACCGTCCAGCTTCGCTTCGAACATCGCTGTGCCGCCGAGCCGTTCGAGTGCATCGCCGACACTGCCGGCGGTCTGGGCCAGCATCGGGCCGACCGGGGTGCCCACCCGGAGCCGGAACCGCTCCAGAGCTCCGGCACCGCCGGTGATCGCGGCCGCGGCCACCGCGGGCAGATCCCCGCTGAGCATCGCGGCCCGGCGCACCGCCGCGGCCGAGACGTCGGCCGCCCGGGCCACCGCGTCGGCCATGACACCGATCAGCGCACCTTGGCGCAGCTCCCCGGTGAGCAGCCGGCGCAGGAAGGCCTGCTCGACGGCGGTGGCCGCACCGAACAGGTCGGCCAGCAGCTCGGCGCGGCGCGCCTGGGAGCCTTTCCCGGACGTCGCGCCGATGGTGCCGAAGAGCTCGTCGACCCCGCGCACCGTCAGACCCGGTTCGTCGGCGGGTTCGGGGACGGTGCGCAGCGCCGCCCAGCCGACCCCGATCTGGCGTTGGGTCAGTTCACCGGAGAGCCAGGACACCACGACGGTGAGCTGACCCGGGTCCGGCTCCGCCCCCGCACGACGCAGCACCTCGGCGATGCGGTCCACCTTCGCCAGCCGCGCCGACGATCCGGCAACGTCGGCAGACGCGCGGGCAAGGTCTACCAGCAGCACGCCACCACCCTGACACGCCCCACCGACACCGCGCCGAAATGGCATTCCGGCAGCGAAAGTGCGAGTGCAAGCCTGCCGGAATGCCAGTTCGGCGGGGCGGGACTCACGTGACGGCGAAGTCGACCGAATGCCAGCCCGTCGCACCGTCGGGAACGACGTCGGCGCGCTCGGATGTCTGGGTGTATCCAGTGTTGTCGGTGGCCCGCACGGTGATCGTGTGCTGTCCCGGCTGCCCGGCCTCCCAGTCGACACTCCACAGCCGCCAGGTGGCGTTGGAGTAGCCGTCGCCCAGCGTGGCCTGCTGCCACTGTCCTTCGCCGTCGGGTCCGTCGATCCGGACCTCCACGGCCCGCACCCCGCGGTCCTGGGCCCACGCCACCCCACCGAACGTCACCGGGCCGGCGGGCACATCCTGCCCGCTGCGCGGCACGTCGATGCGGGACTCGGTCTTGATCGGTCCCCGCGCCGACCAGCCCAGCCGGGTCCAGTACGCCTCGGCCCGATCGAAGCGGGTCACCTCCAGGTCGATCACCCACTTGGTCGCCGAGACGTAGCCGTAGAGCCCGGGTACCACCAGCCGGGCGGGGTAGCCGTGCTCGACGGGCAGCGGCTGGCCGTTCATGCCGACCGCCAGCAGCGGCTCCGGCGCGGTCAGCGCCTCGAGCGGGGTGCCGGCGGTCCAGCCGTCCACCGATTTGGACAACACCATGTCGGCGTCGTCGTGCACACCGGCCTCGGCGAGCAGGTCGCGAACCCGGTAACCGGTCCACACGGCGTTGGAGATGAGTTCGCCACCAACCGGATTGGAGACGCAGGTCAAGGTCACCGCCTGCTCCACGACCTCGTACCGCTCCAGGTCCTCCCATCGGACGGTGACCTCACGGTCGACCATGCCGTGGATGCGCAGCTCCCACAGCTCACGGCTGAGCTGCGGCACCACCAGCGCGGTGTCGATGCGGTAGAAATCGGGGTTGCTGGTGACGAACGAGGGCAGATCGACCCCGGCCGGCTGCACCGAGGCCGGGATCGGGGGAGCGGGGACGTCGATCGTCGGCAGCGCGAACTGTTGCCGGTCGCCGGCCACCGACGCCGTCAGCCGGGTGATCACGACACCGGCCACACCGCTGGCCGCCCCCGCGCCGAGCAGGCCCAGCGTGAGCAGGGATCGGCGTTTGGCCCGGTCAGGGACCGCACCGTCGTCCCCACCGTCCGCCGCCGCGGGGGGATCCTCGGCCGCGCTGAACCGGTCGGACACCAGCAGCCGCAACACCGCCACGCCGCAGACCGCTCCGATCACCGTCGGGATGAGGTCGACGGCCGCGGACTGTTCGCGGCTCAGCAGGGCGGCGCCGCCGGCGACGCCGGCCAGCACGATCATCGCGCTGCCGACGGGCCGGCGTTTCGTCTCGGCGACACCGGCGATCGCGGCGAGCATCGCGATCACCACCAGCACGGCCACCGTCAGCACCAGCTTGTCGGCGGTGCCGAACAGCTGGATCGCCCATTCCTTGACCGGTCCGGGCGTCAGATCGATCACCGCGGAGCCCACCGCGGTGCGCACGTCGGCCTGCGGCCCGAACGCGGCGCCGACCAGCTGGGCCACCCCCACGGCCACGGCGGCGGCGGCGACGCCGCCGAGTGCGCGGGCGCCTGCAGCGGTCATACAGGCCAAGTTACCGCCGTGGTGCCCCCGAAAGGCTTACCGAACTATGTCATCAGCTAGGTTGCTTTACAGTTCGACCAGAGTTTGGAAAGTCCGGGGGAGCCCGGCACAGTCGCTGAAAGGGAGCTAGATGGAGATCGAGGGCAAGAAGGCCGTCGTCATCGGTGGCGCGTCGGGGTTCGGGCGGGCCACCGCCGAAGCGCTCGCCAAGCGGGGCGCGTCGGTCGCGGTGCTGGACCGTCCGCAGTCCAACGGTAAGGATGTCGCCGCCCAGATCGGCGGGCAGTTCTACGAGGTCGACATCACCGACTTCGACGGCACCGAGACCGTGATCAACGAGGTGGTCGACGCCCTGGGCGGTCTGCACATCGCCGTCACCACCGCCGGCGGCGGGATCGCCGAGCGCACCGTGAAGAAGGACGGCCCGCACAGCCTCGAGTCGTTCCGCAAGAGCATCGACCTGAACCTGATCGGCACCTTCAACATCAGCCGGCTGGCCGGCTGGCACATGTCGAAGAACGATCCGGTCGACGACGAGAAAGAGGAGCGCGGCGTCATCATCAACACCGCCTCCATCGCGGCATTCGAGGGCCAGATCGGGCAGGTCGCCTACACCGCGTCGAAGGCCGCGATCGCCGGAATGTGCCTGACCATGGCGCGCGACATGGGCAGCCTGGGCATCCGCGCGCTCGCCATCGCGCCCAGCCTGTTCGCCACCGGGCTCACCGAGGGCATCCCGGACGAGTACGCCAGCGTGCTCACCAAGGACGCGGCGTTCCCGAAGCGGCTGGGCAAGCCCGAGGAGTACGCCAAGCTGGCGCTGGCGATCGTCGAGAACCCGATGCTCAACGGGCAGTGTCTGCGGCTGGACGCCGGCCAGCGTTTCGCCCCCAAGTAGCAGGTGATTTCGGCGTGGTTGTCGGCGCTGATCGACGACAATCACGCCGAAATCGCGGGGCGAGCTGACACGATGGCGGGATGCCCGTCGACGTGATGCTCAGCGAAACCGACTCCGAGGCGCTGGCGCGCTGGGTCCGCCGCACCGGGCTGGGCAGTACCGTCACCGACGTCGAGCCGCTGACCGGCGGCTCGCAGAACATCGTGGTGCGGCTGCACGTCGACGGCCGGCCGATGGTGCTGCGCCGGCCACCCGAACATCCGCGGCCCACCAGCGACAACACGATGCGCCGCGAGATCGCGGTACTGCGCACTCTGGCCGGCTCGCCGGTGCCACACCCGCAGTTCATCGCCGGCTGTGAGGACCTCGACGTGCTCGGGGTGGTGTTCTACCTGATGGAGGCCGTCGACGGGTTCAACCCCGGCAACGAGATCGACGACGCCTACGTCCGTGACGCCGGGATGCGCCACCGCGTCGGCCTGTCCTATGCGGCGAGCCTGGCCCGGCTGGGTGCGGTGCCGTGGCAGGGCAGTCCGCTGGCCGAGCTCAAACGTCCGGGATCGTTTCTGGCGCGCCAGGTTCCGCAGTTCATGCGGTTGCTCGAGAGCTACCGCCACGACAACTACCAGCCCGAGTCGTTCCCGTCGGTGCATGCGCTGGCGCAGTGGCTGGAGTCCAACCGGCCGCCGGACGGCGAGCCTGGAATCATGCACGGCGACGCACATCTGAACAATGTGCTGCTGCGCCGCGAGGTGCCGGAGCTGGCCGCGTTCATCGACTGGGAGATGTGCACGGTCGGGGACCCGCTGCTGGACCTGGGCTGGATCCTGATCTGCTGGCCGCAGGGCCCGAACCCGATCAACGCCGGAGCCGAGTTGGGGGCGCTCGGAGGGCTGGCGTCGCGGGCCGAGCTGCTCGAGGCCTACCGCGACGCCGGTGGACGGCCCACCGACCGGCTGGACTGGTATCTGGCGATGGCGTGCTTCAAACTCGCGATCGTCATCGAGGGCACCTGGTCACGCCACCTGGCCGGGCAGGCCTCTTCGGAGGCGGGGGAGCGGCTGCACGCGTCGGCGGTCAACCTCATCGATCTGGGGTCCCGGGTGGCGGGCGGCGACAACCCGTTCGGGTGAGGCGTCAGCGGTATGCGTCCAGGCCCAGTTTGACCGCCAGTGCCAGCCCGGCCACGCCGATCGCGAGGCGCAGCGGCCCTGCGGGGGCATGCCGGACGATGACGGGGCCGAGCCGGGCGCCCAGCAGGCAGCCGATCCCCAGCGCGCCCACCGCACCCCATTGCACCGGTGCCACCACCGCGAAGATCAGCGCCGCCACCAGGTTGGCGACGCCCAGGATGACGTTCTTGCCGGCGTTGGCGTGGGCCAGTGTCGCCTGACCGGCCCGCAGCAGCAGCGCCAGCAGCAGCACCCCGGCCGCGGCTCCGAAGTAGCCGCCGTAGATGCAGATCGCGAAGATGGCCACCGCCTCGGCGATCGACCGCACCGTGTGACGGTTGTGACTGGCCACCCGGGAGTCGCGCACCGGCCGCACGGGGATCAGGATCGCCAGCGCGGCGAACCCCAGCAGCACCGGGACCGCACGCTCGAACCCGCCGGCCGGGGTGGACAGCAGCAGCACCGCGCCCACGACACCGCCGAGCACGGCGACGGGCAGGATGCGGCGCAGCCAGGCTCCCTGACCGGCCAGTTCGGGACGTGACCCGATCACCGATCCGATCCCGTTGAACACCAGTGCCACCGTGTTGGTGACGTTGGCGGTGACCGGCGGAAGTCCGACGGCCAGCAGGGCGGGGTAGGTGGCCACCGAGGCGAGCCCGGCGATGCTGCCGGTGAGCCCGCCGAGGATTCCGGCCGCGAACAGCAGCGCCGCCTGCGACCAAGACATCAGCACATTCTGACGCCCGGGCCGCGCCGGGCACGCATCACCGATATGTGTTTGCGCTCACCACACCCCGGGGGTGTAGCATCTCAGCCGTGCCGAAGCGACTCGTAGTAGCAACCCGCAGCGGGGTCTGATCCTGACCGACCCCTCGCTGTGGGTCGTCGCTACTTCGTCGGTCAATTCCTCTTCAGTCCGAAGGCCGGCACATGAACTCCCCGATCGCCACCCCCTGCAGCACCGCGCCGAGGTCGTTTGCGACCCACGTGGACCATCCGATGCCGCGCGCACTGCGTGAGCACGCCGACACCAAGACCTTCGACGAGTTCGTCGACGTGTACGCGCCGGCCACGGGACCGCTGCGGCTGGGGCAGTGGTCCTGCGCCGACGACCATCGTCCGGCCGGCCGGCTGGGTCCGCAGGCCCGCGACTACCAGGCCACGCTGGCGCTGGGGGACTCGATCGGCACGTCCAGCGCGCAGGCCCACGGGCCGGTGGCGGCGTTGACCGCGATGCTCTACGAGCGCGGCATCGCCGTGGAGATGACGGCGTTTCACCAACTGCCGGCCGGTGAGCACACCGCGACGTTCATCCAGGGCTGCGACGGTACCCGCAGCGAGTGGGCGATGGGCTGGTCGCCGGACCCCACCCAGTCGGCGCTGCGTGCGGTGATCGCCTGCGCCAACCGGCTGCTCGCGTCGGCCTGAGATCAGCGCCGCAGCGCCCAGGCCCCGAACGCGACGGCCGCGGCCGGGACACCGACCATCGCGGCGGCGGTGACCCGGTTGACGCTGGAACCGGCCAGCGCACCGGCCGCACCGTCGGCGACATCGCAGGCCAGGCCCACCTGTGCCCACGTCCGGCGCCGCGAACCCGATGTACTCACCGTGCCCAGCCCGATCACCGCGTCGCGCACGCCGAACAGCCGCCACACATAGCGTGCCTGCCCGTCCGGCGCCGACATGCCGAACGTCTTGGCGGCCAGGTCCGGACGCGCCCAGGCCGCCACTCCGACGCCGATGCGCATGGCCGCCAGCGACACGATTCCCGCCTCCGCGAGGCGTTCGGTTCTCTTCGCCACGGACTCAGTGCAAGGGGCGCAGCACGATCGGCATGCCGTCGATCGGGACCGCCATACCGCCGTAGTCGTAGCGCGGCGTGTAGCCGGGATGGGTGAGCTCGAGCCGGTACTTCCGGAGCAGCCGGTGCATGACGGTCTTGATCTCGAGTTGGCCGAACACCATGCCGATGCACTTGTGGGCGCCGCCACCGAACGGGGCGAAGGCGTAGCGATGCTGCTTGTGCTCATTGCGGGGTTCGGCGAACCGCTCGGGATCGAATTTCTCGGGCTCGGTCCACAATTCGGGCAGCCGGTGGTTCAGGGCCGGCCATGTCATGATCGCGGTGCCCTCGGGGATGTAGTAGCCCAGCAGGTCGGTGTCCCGGACGGCCTGGCGGAAGTTGAACGGCAGCGGAGTCTGCATCCGCAGTGCCTCGTTGATCACCAGGTCGTAGGCCTCGAGCTTGTCGAGGGCCTCGATGTCGAGCGGGCCGTCACCGATGCGTTCGGACTCCTCGCGCAACCTCTCCTGCCACTGCGGGTTGGCCGCGAGGTGATAGGCCATCGTCGTCAGGGTCGACGTCGAGGTGTCGTGCGCGGCCATCATCAGGAAGATCATGTGGCTGACGACGTCTTCGTCGGTGAAGCTCTGGCCGTCTTCGTCCTGTGCGTGACACAGCACACTGAACATGTCGGTGCTCTCGGAACGCCGCTTCTCGCCGATGCGGGCGTTGAAGTAGTCCTCGAGGGTCTGGCGGGCCTTGATGCCACGCCACCAACTCAGCGGGGGTACCGGCTTGCGCACGATCGCGTTGCCCGCCCGGGTGGTGGTGGTGAACGCCTCGTTGACGGTGGTCACCAGTTCTTTGTCGGCGCCGGCCTGGTGTCCCATGAAGACGACCGAGGCGATGTCGAGGGTGAGCTCCTTGACGCTGGGATAGAACAGGAAACGGGGATCGTCGGCGACCCAGTCCTGGGCGATCACCGCCGAGGCGACCGAGTCGATGTGCTCGACGTATCCGGTCAGCCGGCTGCGGGTGAACGCCTCCTGCATGATCCGGCGGTGATAGAGGTGGTCGTCGAAGTCGCGCAGCATCAGCCCGCCCTCGAAGAACGGTCCGATGACCGGATCCCAGGCGCGCTGCGAGAAATCCTTGTTGCGGTTGGTGAACACCGCCTGGGTCGCGTCGGGTCCCAGTGCGGCCACCGCGGGCAGCACCTGCGAGCCGGAGTAGTAGATCGGGCCCCACTTGCGGTACTGGTGCAGGATGAAGTCCGGGCCGCCGCGGAACATCTCGATCATGTGGGCGAGGATCGGCAGACCCTGATCGCCCTTGACGGCCTTGAGGCCGCTGCCGGGCGGGGGCTCGGCCAGGGTGATCTCCTTGAAGTCGTGCGCGAGCAGGCGTTTTTCCACCGCCCCCATCCCCGGGATGGTCACCGGCGTCGGCTTGAGCCGGCGTTTTGCCTGGTCAATCCAGTAATCAGTGCTACTGATCGTCGTCATCACACGCTCCTGAGCGGACAAACTGTGGTCGATGTCACCTGAGGGCCATCCTCGTCGGCCAACTTGACGGCTGTCAAGTTTGGACGCTGGCGAGTCGTGGTGCGAAGGTCTAGCCATGACCGCCGAACCCAACGAGGACCGTCGCAGCCGCGGTGACCGGCAGCGCGAGGCGATCATCTCGGCGGTCCGGGAGCTGCTCGAGGAGCGTTCGTTCGCCGAACTGTCGGTCAGCACCATCAGTGAGCGCGCCGGGGTCGCCCGGTCCGGGTTCTATTTCTACTTCGAGTCCAAGTACGCCGTGCTGGCGGTGATCGTGGCCGACGCGATGGACGAACTCACCCAGCTCACCCACGACTTCGCGCCGCGCGAGCCGGGGGAGTCGCCCGCGGAGTTCGCCAAACGCATGGTCGGCTACGCCGCGGCCGTCTACGCATCCAACAACCCGATCATGGCCGCCTGCAGCCTGGCCCGAGCCAGCGACGCCCAGATCCGCGAGATCATGGACGACTTCCAGGACACCGTCGTGGACAAGATCGTCGGCCTGGTCAGCCAAGATTCCGGCGCCCGCCCGGTCTCGCCGGACCTGCGCGCGCTGGTGCGCACCCTGACCGCGGTGACCTCGATGACGCTGTCGCACGACAGCGCATTCGTCGGGCGCGGACAGGATCCCGCCGACGCGGTCGCGATCGTCGAGCGACTCTGGCAGTACGGGCTGTGGGACCGCGCCGACCTGCATGGCGAGTAGACACGCCGGACGACCGGCCCGGCGCCGGTAGGGTCGGCTGTCATGGCGCAGCAGGGTGGCTCGAGTGCCGGTTTCCGGGACGGTTTCGCGGGGAAGCGATGCTTCTTGACCGGCGCCGCCAGCGGTATCGGACGCGCGACGGCGTTGACGCTGGCCGCCCAGGGGGCCGAGCTCTACCTGACCGACCGTGACGCCGAGGGCTTGGCCGCGACGGTCGCCGACGCTCGCGCGCTGGGCGCGGTCGTGGCCGCCCACCGCGTCCTCGACATCTGCGACGTCGACGAGGTCGCCGCGTTCGCGGCGGACATCCATGCCAGCGGGCCTGCGATGGACGTGGTGATGAACATCGCCGGCGTATCGGCGTGGGGCACGGTGGACAAGCTGACCCATCGGGACTGGAAGTCGATGATCGACGTCAACCTGATGGGTCCGATCCACGTCATCGAGAGTTTCGTGCCACCGATGATCGAGGCCCGGCGGGGCGGGCACCTGGTCAACGTGTCCTCGGCCGCGGGGCTGGTCGCGTTGCCCTGGCACGCCGCGTACTCGGCCAGCAAGTACGGTCTGCGCGGTTTGTCGGAGGTGCTGCGCTTCGACCTCGCCCGGCACCGCATCGGAGTCTCGGTGGTGGTGCCCGGCGCTGTGCAGACCCCCTTGGTCGACACCGTGCACATCGCCGGAGTGGACCGCGACGATCCGCAGGTGCGCAAGTGGACCGGACGGTTCTCCGGTCACGCGGTGTCGCCCGAACACGCCGCCCAGCGCATCCTGCGCGGCGTCGTCAAGAACCGCTACCTCGTCTACACCTCGCCGGATATCCGGGCGCTGTATCTGTTCAAGCGAACGATGTGGTGGCCCTACAGCATCGCGATGAAACAGGTGAACCTGGTGTTCACCCGGGTTTTGCGGCCGAAGTCCCCACGGCGCTGAGGCTCACCGCGAGCCCCAGTCCCACGGCGGGGTGGTGAGCAGGCCCTGCTCGGCGATCCGGGTCTCGCCCCAGTCCTTGTAGAGCTCGATCTCCCAGGCATCGTCGTCCGAGCCGAGCGGCGCAGCCCCCAGACACTCGCGCAGCGTCGATGAATGCGTCACGACGATCAGCTGGGTTCGGGCTGCCGCCGACTGGATCAACGCGGCCAACGGCCGGACCAGCTCGGGGTGCAGCGAGGTCTCGGGTTCGTTGAGCACCATCAGCGACGGCGGCTGCGGGCTCAACAGCGCGGCCGTCCACAGCAGGAATCGCAAAGTGCCGTCGGAGATCTCGGCGCTGCGCAGCGGCCGAAGCATGCCCCGCTGATGCAGCTGAAGGTCGAAGAGGCCATCGTTGACCGCCACCGACACCGTCGCGCCATCGAACGCCTCGGCGACAGCGCGGGCCAGGTCGTCGGTGCCGGTCTCGATGATGGTCTGCACGGCGGCGGCCAGATCGGCGCCGTCGTCGCCGAGCACCGGAGTGCGGGTTCCGACCTGCGGGCGGCGTGCGGGAGCGGTGCCGTCGGCCCGGAATCCGTCGTAGAAACGCCAGTCGCGCAACCGCTCCCGCACCATGACCAGCTCCGGGGCCGCGCCTGCCCAGTCGGCGAGGACGCTGCGATATGCGGGCAGATCGCGGGCGAGCTCGTCGAACCCGCGCCCGGTGTCAGCCGCGACCTCGACGTACCCGCGAACCCGGCGCACCAACGTCGTGGCCGGGCGGGCCACCGGCCCGGTGAAGACCACCTCCCGCTTGACTTCGGGGTCGCGTGCGAAGGCGGTCTGTGTGGCCTGCGGCAGGCCGAGATCGACGAGATACCCGAAATCGTCTGAGGCATAGCCGAGTTCGATGGACACCGAGCGGGTCCGGGGACCGCCCTGGGCGGTGCCGGTCCGCCGTGCGCCGCCGAGGTGTTCCGGGCCGGCCCACATCGCCGATTCCACGCCGCCCTCCCGGGCGAACGACCCGATCACCTCGCCGCGGCCGCAGTCGGCCAGCAGGCGCAGCGCACGGTAGAGCGAGGACTTGCCGGTGCCGTTGGCTCCGGTGACCACGGTGAGCCGGCGCAGCGGCAACACCAGCTCGCGCAGCGAGCGGTAGCCACGGATCGCGACCGTGTGCAGCATGGTCCCGACGTTAGCGGCCGCCGGTGACATCGGCGGCAGGGGCGGCCGCGGAGCTGTCCGGCATGACCAGTTCGAGGCGCACCCCCAGCAGTCGCACCGGGCGGTCCAGCTCGAAGGTGGCGAGCAAGTCCAGCGCGGTCGCGACGATCTCGTCGGTATCGGTGCTGGGCGCGGCGAGCTTGCGGACCTTGGTGCGGGTGAGGAACGTCGCGGTACGTACCGTGACGGCGACCCGCGCCACCACCCGGTGCTGTTCGACGACCTCGGTCAGCGTGCGACGCGCGAGGTCACCGACTTCGGCCGCCATCGCGGTGTGGTCGGTCAGGTCGGTGGGGAACGTCACCACATGGCTGCGGGAGCGGGGGACCCACGGCGCCGCGCTGACCGTCTCGTCGCCGCCGCCCTTGGCCAGCAGCAGGATCCACAGACCGGTCGTCGGGCCGAAGGTGGACGTCAGGACGGTGGGATCGGTGCGGGCCAGATCCGCCACGGTGGTGATACCGACGGCGGCCAGCTTCTTGGTGGTCTTCGGCCCGACGCCCCACAGCGCGTCGACCGGGCGGTCGCCCATCGTCGACATCCAGTTCTGCGCGGTCAGCGCATGGATTCCGGCCGGCTTGGCGAAACCGGTGGCGACCTTGGCCCGCTGTTTGTTGTCGCTGATGCCCACCGAGCAGCTCAGCCCGGTCTCGGCGGTCACCAGCTCCTGCAGGCGGCGGGCGAGTGCGAACGCCTCGGCGAGATCGTCGATGTCGCCGCCCAGGTAGGCCTCGTCCCAGCCCCATACCTCGACCGGGTGGCCGAGATCGCGCAGCAGATCCATCACCTGTTCGGACGCCGCATCGTAGGCCGGCGGATCCGAGGGCAGGAACGTCGCGCCGGGGCACCGGCGCGCCGCGGCCCGCAACGGCATGCCGGCGTGCACGCCGAACGCGCGTGCCTCGTAGGACGCGCAGGTGACGACCTTGCGGGGTTCGGTGGGGTCGCCGCTGCCGCCGACGACGACCGGAAGGCCGACGAGTTCGGGGTGGCGCTGCAGTTCGACCGAGGCGAGGAACTGATCGAGGTCGACGTGCAGAATCCAGGGCCCGTCCGGCACGGTCACGACCCGCAGAGCTTGCGCGCCACCGTCTCCCAGGCATCGCCGAGCTGTGCCGGCGTGCGGCCGAGATCGGTGAGTTCGTGGTGCACGTAGTCGGCGTCGAGCAGCGCCAGCAGGGCAGTGGCCTGGCTGTCCAGATCGCCTGAGGTGCCCGCGTCCTCGAGCAGCAGCCGGATGTGACGGTGATGCAACGCCATCGGTGCGTTGAACCGCATCTGTGGGTCCCGGCTGACGTTGGAGAGCAGTGCGTGGTGGGTCTGGACGAACTTCAGCCGTTCCCGCCCGTAAGCGAGCAGGCGTTGCAGTGGCGGGGCGCCCGGGCCCAGTGGTGGCGGGCCGAACAGGAAGGCCTGCTGCTGGGCTTTCTCGTTCTCGTCGAGCAACACCGCCATCAGGCCGGCGCGGCTGCCGAACCTGCGGAACAGGGTGCCCTTGCCCACCCCGGCCGCAGCGGCGATGTCGTCGGTGGTCACCGACTCGGCGCCGCGCTGGTCCACCAGTCGGTGTGCGGCGTCCAGCAGCAGGGCCCGGTTGCGGGCGGCGTCGCCACGCTCGGCCGGGCCGGACTCGTTCACCGGCAGCACGGGCAGCCGGTCGGACGCAGTCACCCCACAACTCTAGCCCAGGCGGAATAAATCGGACCAGGGTCCGGTTGGTTGGCGGTGATCGTCGGAAAAACGTGATCGGAGGCTGGACGTGTCGGAGAATCCCACGAAGACGGTGCTGGTCCTGGTGGGCAGCCTGCGCGCCGCGTCGGTGAACCGCCAACTGGCCGAGCTGGCCGTCGGGGCGGCGCCGGAGGGGGTGTCGCTCGAGCTGTTCGACCGGTTGGGCGAGGTCCCCTTCTACAACGAGGACATCGACAACGACACGGCGCCGGAACCGGTCGTGGCGCTGCGGGAGGCTGCTGCCCGCGCGGACGCGGCGCTGGTCGTCACGCCCGAATACAACGGCACCGTTCCGGGCGTGCTCAAGAATGCCGTCGACTGGCTGTCGCGGCCGTTCGGCGCCGGGGCGCTGGGCGGCAAGCCGCTGGCCGTGGTGGGGGCGGCGCAAGGCCGTTACGGCGGGGTGTGGGCGCACGACGACGCTCGCAAGTCGTTCGGCATCGCCGGCGCGCGGGTGGTCGAGGAGTTGCACCTGTCGCTGCCGACGGCGGTCTTCGACGGCCGGCATCCGCGGGAGAACGCCGAGGTCGGCGCTCGTCTGCGCGGGATCGTCGACGAGCTCGTCGGACAGGTCCCCGCACCGGCCGCCGCCGGGCGGGCGTAGCCGAGGTCACCGGTCGCCGTGCCGGCCGGGCGGGTGTGCAGGGTGACGAAGTGGGCCGAGTGCACCGCCGCGCACGTCTCCAGGCGCGGCTGCGGCGGTGCGGCGGGTTTGCTGGCGGGTGGGCGGCCCGGGGTCGCGGGCGACGATGTTGTCGGTGCTGGGTGCTAGAACCATGCGATGAGCCTCGAGACACGCCGATGTGACACGCGACACGCCGGTCGTGTCGAGGTCAACAGGCTTACGACCTGGGAATTTCAGAAATGTCATTCAGAACATCTTGTATCCCTTCGCAATGTCGGACACTAGGTGTAGTGTCTCGAACACCGACGGACCCCCAAGATATGGCGGTCGGCCGGAGCCACCAGATCCGGCGAAGTCGGCTTCTCGACCTCGTGGAATGGGGCCCGGGCGGCCCGGAATTTCGAGGACCCGCGGGCCGCTGAACCAGAGCGGGATCGACCGTCCGACCAGTTGCCAGTGCCAGCCTTTCGACCTCGCCGCAATCTCGACAATCTCGACAGGAGCCGTACCGCAGATGACCCAGCCCGCATCCGTCACCGTGTACACCAAGCCCGCCTGCGTGCAGTGCAACGCCACCTACAAGGCGCTCGACAAGCTCGGCGTCGCCTATGAGGTGGTCGACATCAGCCTCGACGACGAGGCCCGTGACTACGTCATGGCGCTGGGTCATCTGCAGGCGCCCGTCGTCGTCGCCGGTGACCAGCACTGGTCGGGATTCCGCCCCGACCGGATCAAGGCCCTGGCCGGCGCGGTCGCGGCCTCTGCCTGAGGCCACCCCACCGACCAGCGGGCCACGGAATCGACCCCAGGAGGCAGACACAGTGGGCAACCTCGTCTACTTCTCCAGCGTGTCCGAGAACACCCATCGCTTCGTCGAGAAGCTGGGACTGCCCGCCGAGCACGTCACCAGGATTCCGTTGCACGGGCGCATCGAGGTCGATGAACCCTACGTTCTGGTGGTGCCCACCTACGGAGGCGGGAAAGCCACCCCTGACATCAACAGCGGTGGCTACGTACCCAAACAGGTCATCGCCTTCCTCAACAACGAACACAACCGGTCGTTGCTGCGTGGCGTCATCGCCGGGGGCAACAACAACTTCGGTGAAGAGTTCGCCTACGCGGGCAATGTGATCTCCCGCAAGTGCAACGTGCCGTATCTCTATCGCTTCGAACTCATGGGAACCCCGGACGACGTGCAAGCCGTCCGCGAGGGGCTGGAAGAATTCTGGAAGGAACTGACGTGCCACCAACCGTCACAGCTGCAGAGCCTGTAACCACCGGCGGCGCGCACGCGCTGCCGGGCGAGACGGACTACCACGCGCTCAACGCGATGCTGAACCTGTACGACGCCGACGGCAGGATTCAGTTCGACAAGGATGTGCTCGCCGCTCGCGAGTACTTCCTGCAGCACGTCAACCAGAACACCGTCTTCTTCCACAATCAGGACGAGAAACTCGACTACCTGATCCAGAAGAACTACTACGAGCGTGAGGTGCTCGACCAGTACTCGCGCAACTTCGTCAAGACGCTGCTGGATCGCGCCTACGCCAAGAAGTTCCGGTTCCCGACATTCCTCGGTGCGTTCAAGTACTACACGTCCTACACGCTCAAGACCTTCGACGGGAAGCGCTACCTGGAGCGTTTCGAGGACCGGGTCGTCATGGTGGCGCTCACCCTGGCCGCCGGCGACGTCGTCCTGGCCGAGCAGCTGGTCGACGAGATCATCGACGGCCGCTTCCAGCCGGCGACCCCGACGTTCCTCAACGCGGGCAAGAAGCAGCGCGGCGAGCCGGTGAGCTGCTTTCTGCTGCGCATCGAGGACAACATGGAGTCGATCGGCCGTTCCATCAACTCCGCGCTGCAGCTGTCCAAGCGCGGCGGCGGAGTCGCGTTGCTGCTGACCAACATCCGTGAACACGGCGCGCCCATCAAGAACATCGAGAACCAGAGCTCGGGCGTCATCCCGATCATGAAGCTGCTCGAGGACTCGTTCTCCTACGCCAACCAGCTCGGTGCCCGTCAGGGTGCCGGTGCGGTGTACCTGCACGCCCACCATCCCGACATCTACCGCTTCCTGGACACCAAGCGGGAGAACGCCGACGAGAAGATCCGGATCAAGACGCTGAGCCTGGGCGTGGTGATCCCGGACATCACCTTCGAGTTGGCCAAGAAGAACGAGGACATGTACCTGTTCTCGCCCTACGATGTCGAGCGGGTCTACGGCACGCCGTTCGCCGACATCTCGGTGACCGAGAAGTACTACGAGATGGTCGACGACAGCCGTATCCGCAAGACCAAGATCAAGGCCCGCGAATTCTTCCAGACGCTGGCCGAGCTGCAGTTCGAGTCGGGCTACCCGTACATCATGTACGAGGACACCGTGAACCGGGCCAATCCCATCGACGGCAAGATCACCCACTCCAACCTGTGCTCGGAGATCCTGCAGGTCTCCACCGCCTCGGAGTTCAACGACGACCTGTCCTACTCCAAGGTGGGCAAGGACATCTCCTGCAACCTCGGGTCGCTCAACATCGCCAAGGCGATGGACTCGCCCGATTTCGCGCAGACCATCGAGGTGGCCATCCGTGGGCTGACCGCGGTCAGCGACCAGACCCACATCAACTCGGTGCCGTCGATCGAGCAGGGCAACAACGACTCCCACGCCGTCGGCCTCGGGCAGATGAACCTGCACGGCTACCTGGCCCGCGAGCACATCTTCTACGGCTCCGAAGAGGGTGTGGACTTCACCAACATCTACTTCTACACGGTGCTCTACCACGCGCTGCGTGCCTCCAACCGCATCGCGATCGAGCGGGGTACCCACTTCAAGGGCTTCGAGCGCTCCAAGTACGCCAGCGGCGAGTTCTTCGACAAGTACATCCACCAGGTGTGGGAGCCGAAGACGGACAAGGTGCGCGGGTTGTTCGCCGACGCCGGGATCCGGATCCCCAACCAGCAGGACTGGGCGCGGCTCAAGGAGTCGGTGCAGGCCCACGGCATCTACAACCAGAACCTGCAGGCCGTCCCGCCGACCGGGTCGATCTCCTACATCAACCACTCGACCAGCTCGATCCACCCGATCGCCAGCAAGGTCGAGATCCGCAAGGAAGGCAAGATCGGTCGCGTCTACTACCCGGCGCCGTACATGACCAACGAGAACCTGGAGTACTTCCAGGACGCCTACGAGATCGGCTACGAGAAGGTCATCGACACCTACGCCGCGGCCACCCAGCACGTCGACCAGGGGTTGAGCCTGACGCTGTTCTTCAAGGACACCGCCACCACCCGCGACGTGAACAAGGCCCAGATCTACGCCTGGCGCAAGGGCATCAAGACGCTGTACTACATCCGGCTGCGTCAGATGGCCCTGGAGGGAACCGAAGTCGAGGGTTGCGTGTCCTGCATGCTCTGACCGGCCGCTGACTGTGCGGCTTCATACGCGAATCTCCGTGTTCGCCGTATCAGGCCGCACAGTCGCGTCGTTCAGCCTCAGCGGTCGCGGGCCTTTTCGGCGCGCTGAGCCTTCAGCCGTCGCTCCTCGGCCAGCACGTTCTGGTAGCTGTCCCGTTCGGCGACCAGCCAGTCCGGTTTGTCTGCCAGGAGCGCGTCGATCTGCTCGGTGGTCAGCGCCTCGGTGACACCGCCTCGCCCGAGACCGGCGATCGAGACGCCCAGCTTGGCCGCGACCAGGTTCTTCGGGTGCGGGCCGTCCCTGCGGAGGTCCTTGAGCCACTGCGGCGGATCGGCCTGCAGGGCGGCGAGCTCGTCGCGGGTGGTCGGGTTCTGCTGGAACTCCGGCGGCGTGGCGGGCAAGTACACGTCCAGCTTCTTGGCCGCTGTCGCGGGCTTCATGGACTGCGCGTTGGGCCTGCTCATGGTGCGAGCCTATCGGTAGCCTGGCGTGGTGACCCGGACCTCGCTCACCCTGGGATACGTCCCGGGAGCGACGCCGGCGAAGTGGGCCCGGACCTGGGCGCAGCGTCACCCGGAGGTGCCGCTGGAGTTGCGGGCCGTCACTGCGGCGGACGCGGCCGCCGACGTGCGGGCCCGCGCCGTCGACATCGCGATCCTGCGACCGCCCGCCGACACTTCCGGGCTGGCGGTCATCCCGCTCTACGAAGAGACCACGGTCGCCGTGGTGCCGACCGATCACATCCTCAGCGCCGTCGACGAGATCACCGCCGCCGACCTCGACGACGAACCGACGCTGCTCCCGTTCGACGACGTCGTCGGCTGGGCGGACGCGCCTGGTGCCCTGGTCGACCACCGGCCCGAAACCACCCAGGATGCAATCGAACTCGTCGCCGCCGGCGTCGGCGTGCTGATTGTTCCGCAGTCCCTGGCGCGGCTCTACCACCGCAAGGACCTCACCTATCGTCCGATCGCCGATGCACCCACCTGCCCCGTGGCGCTGGCTTTCCCGGAAGGGGAGCAGTCCGTACTGGTCGAGGAGTTCGTCGGGATCGTGCGCGGCCGCAAAGCCAGCTCGTCGCGGGGGCAGGCCGAACCCGCACCCAAACGCACCGCGCGGGAAAAGACGCTGGCCAAGCAGGCGGCCCGCGCCGCCGCGGGCAAGGTGGCTCGGCGGCCGGGGCGTGGCCGGCGCTGAGTCGATACCGCTCGGGATGGCGACGATGAGGCGTCGGAGAAAAGGGCCGGGGCGTGCGGGCTCACAACGAGGACGAGCCGGTGTCGATCGCATTGGCTCGCTGTCGCAACCGTTCCGCGATCTGGCCCAACCACTGCTTGTAGGTCAGCGGGTCAGGGAGGTAGTCGACCCCCACGGTGTGCTCGAGGAAGTGTTTCAGTACCGGTTCCTGGCGAGACGCGCTCAGCCGGTCGATCTCATCGGCGAGAGTCCGCAGAAAGTCGGCGACGGGATGGCGGGCCGCATAGCCATTGACGACGCCTTCCCAGTCATCGGCTTCGAGATCCCAGTCTTGGTGGAAGTATGCGCCGAAGAATTGGTCCAGATCCCAGGAGATAGAGCTGTCGTTCTTCGCACCAGCGTGCATACGGAGTCGGTCGGTGATCAGCCCCAGCCAGTCGCAATAGGTGTTTTCCGGCCGCGGATCATAAAAACCGCCCATCTTCACCACCGAAACGTGAAGGTCGGTGTCTGACCGGCTCTCGCGAAACTCGTCGATGTCCCGAGCCAGAGCTTCCAGTTGATCGGGTTGCTCACCGACGGCGAAACCATCCACGATTTGACGCCAGTCCGATGCTTCGAGATCCCAATCCGGGTGAAAGTTTCCGCCGAAGAACTGCTCCATTGCGTACGAGACTCGACCGCTCATGTCGATCGCCTCAGCTGCGTCGACTGTGTCACGATGGCGACGCCCCGCCGCTATCGATCGAATCTGCTTCTTGGCGCAAGTGATCCGCGATCTGGCTCAACCACTCCTTGTAGGTCAGTGGGCCGGGGTCGTAGTAGGCGCCGACGGTGTATACCAGGAACTGTTCTAGATCATCTTCGGGTTGAGCTTGCCGCAGGCCGTCAATCTCCTGGGCTAACCGACGCAGAAGTTCTACCGAAGGGTGGTCGGCGGCATAGCCGTCGACAATCCCGTGCCAGTCATCGGCTTCTAGATCCCAATCCTGGTGGAAATACGCAGCGAAAAATCGGTGCAAGCCCCTAGAGATTGAACTGTCGTTCATGGTTTGGGAAATCCTTGCAGCACATTAGCACCCGGCGCTTCCATCGCTTTGGCGGCCGCTTCGACGGTCGGGCAAATTGTAGCAGTCTGCCTGCAAAGGTAGGAATGGATGTGGTTCGAGCGTCGCACTTGGGCTGGCCGGGCACAGTTTTCATGTCCACATCAGTGAAGCGAACAGGAACAGTCCCCAGCTGAACCCGGCACGGTAGGGCCTTCCGTCCCAGTCGAAATCGTGTCCCTCGTGGGCTGGGAGCACTTCGTCGAACAAATCGGAGCGGTACCCAATCGTGGTCGGACCAAAGTGGCGGGTGAAGTCGTGGACATCCATGCTCCAGGGCGGCTGCTGGGGCGGAGATGCCGCACCCGATACATGGCCCCTGGCGCGCCGGTAGCGTGCAGAGCTGATTGCCCCGCTGGAGTCGGAGAATGCGGTGAAATCGAACTCCGGCCAGAGGATTCCGCTGAACACGATTGAATCACTCCCGGGTGATCCTGCTCCGACTAGCCTTCGCAGGTTGTCGAACTGGGTGCAGCGGTCCGCCAACAACTCGGCTACCCGGTGGTGGATCCGCTCCGAGTCGCCGAACGAAAGCCCGTAGTCGGCAAGCTTGGCCTCGCGTTCGGCTTCGCGAGCTAGCATTCCGTATTTCATGGTCGCCAGGAGGTAGACCTCGAATTCCAGTACGGAGGCGCTCGGGGCAGGGTTCATCTCGGCTCCTTTATCGAGGTAGGTACTTCCAGAACTGGCTTAGGTCACCTCGAAAACCCTTATCCGCCATATGGGGGATACCAGCACCTCCGGACGCCGGCATGCCCATCTTCATTCATCAGGGAGCGGGGCAAGCACAGCAGTTTCGCCAAGAGCTCTCCCAGAATCGAGGTCCGTGAACTTGCGCAACGTTGAGTCGCTTTGCCCATGTTCGGTGCTGTGTTGACGCTCGAACAATGGAAGGCGCAAGCAACTACCGGAGTTGCCAACCCACACAACGACCGATTTCCCTCAGAGCCTCGTGCGACAGTTCCGGGTGAAGAGTGCTGAATCTGTCGAGAATGTCTTGGACGCCCTCGGCCAGCGTCATCTGCCCCCACTCTATTGGCATTGATGCCGCCTCTTTTACTAGGGCGGCAACTCTGTCCGCGAGATCGGTTCCGGGTTCGTTGCCGTATAGCTCAAGGATCTTGTTCCGGTCCACGTGGGGGACGGCCGTGTCCTTGATGGCCGCAACAACTGCCTCATTCATCAGGTCGTTTGGCATGGCAGGTCCTCTCTAATCGCGGCGGAAGACAATCGTTTCATATCCGGTGTCGGGGTTGATGACAACGATTTTCGTAACATTAGGGTTGTCCATCAAACGGGGTAATTCCACTGTTTCCCAGACATTTCCTGGACGAAGATTGGAGCCAACAACCGCGTGGACCTCGCCCGATGCGTTCTCCGCGTAGAGCCGAGATACACCTGACCACCAGTTTTCTGAGTAGGTGTCTCCCGGACTCCATTTCGGAGGCTCCACACCATGGAGCTCGAGGAGCGATTCCAGCGTGGTCCCGTTGCTGCCATGGGCCAGGAGATCCGCAGCGCCGTTGCCACCCGCAGAAACTGGCCCGACCCCAATATTTTCGCCATTTCTACCGGACCAGAAAAATGCCTCGTTTGGTTGCGTGGAGAGTTGAGTCGCAGGCGGTAGCGGGTACGGGCCTGCATCTGGGAGTCCCGCTTCTTGCAGAGCGATGTTGTTGCCGAGCAGCTCGGGTGGATCGCCGAGACCTGGATGATCAACCGCCAGCGGCATGTGCGATCCTGCACCGTGTGCCCCGCTATCCAGGAGTTCGTCCAGTGGTAGGGCTCCGCGGGCGGCGTCGTCGAGTGCGCCGCGGGCCAAGGCGGCCTCGCCTCCGAACGGCAGCGTGGCCGCGGCAGCGGCCGCATCGAAGGTCTTGCCGCCGAGCCAATACTCGGGATTTGCGCGGGCGGCCTCGGCATCGGCAATCACACTCCTCGCCGCAGTGCCGTAGGGATCCTTGACGGTCTCGACGATGCCGGCGCCGAGGTCTTTCCAGGCGTCTTTGAAGCTGTCCAGCCCGTCTTGTCCGGTCAGCCGGTGAACGGTGTCTTCCATGCTGCGCCATGCGTCGCCGAACCCTTCGCCGAACCCGGGT
>JAXHTL010000053.1:0-24940 GCA_034190095.1 Actinomycetota bacterium | reverse complement strand
GTGGCGTCGCCCGAGGGCGACACCGGAAAATCGACCGTAGCGCTGGGGATCGTGCACCGGCTCGCGGCCACCGTCGCCCGCGTCGGGGTGTTCCGGCCGATCACCCGGCTGGGGGAGCGCCGCGACTACATCCTCGAGCTGCTGCTGGCGCACAGCACCGCCGGGCTGCCCTACGAACAGTGCGTCGGCGTCGGCTACCAGGACCTGCACGAAGACCCCGATCGGGCCATCGCCGAGATCGTCGATCGGTTCCACCGGGTCGCCGACCAGTGCGACGCCGTGGTAGTCGTCGGCAGCGACTACACCGACGTCGTCGCCCCCAGCGAGCTGTCGATGAACGCCCGCATCGCGGTGAACCTGGGTGCTCCGGTGGTGCTGTCGGTGCGGGCGCGCGGGCGGACCCCCGACGAAGTGGTCAACGTCGTCGAACTGTGTCTGGCGGAGCTGGCCGCCCACCATGCGCACACCGCCGCGGTGGTCGCCAACCGCTGCGATCCGGCGCAGATGGCCCCGATGCTCGAGGCGCTGGGCCGCCTCGGCGGCGCCGCGCCGAAGGCCTACGTGCTGCCCGAGGAGCCGCTGCTGGTGGCGCCGTCGGTGGGCGAGCTCTGCGCCGCCGTGGGGGGCACCCAGATCAAGGGCGACCCGGAACTGCTCGGTCGTGAGGCGCTGGGCATCGTGGTGGCCGGGATGACCGCCGAGCACGTGCTGGAGCGGCTCGTGGAGGGGGCGGTGGTCGTCACGCCCGGCGACCGCTCCGACGTCGTGCTCGCGGTGATGAGCGCCCACGCCGCCGAGGGCTTTCCGTCGCTGTCCGGGGTGGTCCTCAACGGCGGCTTCGAGCTGCACCCCTCGATCGCCGCGCTGGTCGACGGACTCGGTCTGGGCCTGCCCATCATCGCCACGGACACCGGCACCTTCGAGACCGCCAGCGCGATGGCCACGGCCAGGGGCCGGGTCACCGTGTCCTCGCACCGCAAGATCGACACCGCGCTGCAGCTGATGGAGCACCACGTCGACGTGGAGGATCTGCTGGGCCAGCTGGCGATCCCGATCCCGACGGTGACGACGCCCCAGATGTTCGAGTACCAGCTGGTGCACCGGGCCCGCGCCGACCGCAGGCACATCGTGCTGCCCGAGGGCAACGACGACCGGATCCTGCGGGCGGCGGGCCGGCTGCTCCATCGCAGTGTCGCCGACCTGACGATCCTGGGCGAGGAATCCCAGGTGCGGGCCCGCGCGGCCGAGCTGGGGGTGGATCTGTCGGCTGCGCGGGTGCTCGACCCCAAGCGCAGCGAGCTGTGCGACCAGTTCGCGACGCAATACGCCGAGCTGCGCAAGCACAAGGGCGTCACCGTCGAGCGGGCCCGCGAGACCATCCACGACGTCTCGTACTTCGGGACGATGCTGGTCTACAACGACATGGTCGACGGGATGGTCTCCGGGGCCCGGCACACCACCGCCCACACCATCAGGCCGGCGTTCGAGATCATCAGGACCGTGCCCGGGGTGTCGACCGTGTCGAGCATCTTCCTGATGTGTCTGGCCGACGAGGTACTGGCCTACGGGGACTGTGCGATCGTCCCCGATCCGACCTCCGAGCAGCTCGCCGACATCGCGATCTCGTCGGCGGGCACCGCCGACCGGTTCGGCATCGAGCCGCGGGTGGCGATGCTGTCCTACTCGACCGGCACCTCCGGTAGCGGCGCCGACGTGGACAAGGTCCGAAAGGCGACCGAACTGGTGCGCGAACGGGCGCCGGAGCTGCTGGTGGAGGGGCCGATCCAGTACGACGCCGCGGTCGAACCCTCGGTGGCCGCGACGAAGATGCCGGATTCGAAGGTCGCCGGCCAGGCGACCGTGCTGATCTTTCCCGACCTCAACACCGGTAACAACACCTACAAGGCGGTTCAGCGCAGCGCCGGCGCGATCGCCATCGGGCCGGTGCTGCAGGGGTTGAACAAGCCCGTCAACGACCTGTCCCGCGGGGCGCTGGTGGACGACATCGTCAACACGGTCGCGATCACGGCGATCCAGGCGCAGGGGGTTCCCCGGTGACCCGGTCGGTACTGGTGCTCAACTCGGGCTCTTCCTCGGTGAAATACGCTGTCGTGGAGCCTGATTCCGGGTTGCTGGTGGCCGACGGCATCGTCGAGCGGATCGGCGAGCAGGTCGAGCAGGGCGGAGTGGCCGATCACGCCGCGGCCATCGACGTGGTGTTCGACGCGCTGGCCGCCGACGGCCACGACCCGGACAGCCTCGGGCTCGCCGCCGTCGGTCACCGGGTGGTGCACGGAGGTCCGGACCTGTACCGGCCCACCGTGGTCGACGACGCGCTGCTGGCCACCCTGCGGGAGTTGTCTCCGCTTGCGCCGCTGCACAATCCACCCGCCATCCTGGGTATCGAAGTGGCCCGCCGCGCGCTGCCCGACCTGCCGCACGTGGCGGTGTTCGACACCGCGTTCTTCCACGACCTGCCGCCCGCGGCGGCCAGCTACGCCATCGACCACGAGGTCGCCGGGCAGTGGGACATCCGCCGGTACGGTTTCCACGGCACCTCGCACCAGTACGTCAGCGAACAGGCCGCCGCCTTTCTCGGGCTGGCCCCGGAGGCGGTGAGCCAGATCGTGCTGCACCTCGGAAACGGGGCCTCGGCATCGGCCATCGTGGGCGGTCGGCCGGTCGAGACCTCGATGGGCCTGACCCCGATGGAGGGTCTGGTGATGGGAACCCGTTCCGGCGACGTCGATCCCGGCCTGATCTTCTACCTGTGGCGGACCGCCGGAATGAGCGTGGAGGACATCGAGTCCATGCTCAACCGCCGATCCGGGGTGCGTGGGCTGGGCGGTGAGATCGACTTCCGGGTGCTGCACCAGCGCATCGAATCCGGTGACCAGGCAGCACGATTGGCCTATGACGTGTACATCCACCGGTTGCGCAAGTACATCGGCGCCTACCTGGCCATCCTCGGCACGGTGGACGTGATCACCTTCACCGCCGGCGTCGGTGAGAACGACGCCGCGGTCCGTCGGGACGCACTGTCCGGACTCACCGCGTTCGGGATCGAACTCGACGAACACCTCAACGACAGCCCCGGTCGTGCAGCACGGCGCATCTCCCCGGAGTCGGCGCCGACGACGGTGCTAGTGATTCCCACCAACGAGGAGTTGGCGATCGCCCGCGCGTGCGCGCGGGTACTGGACTCGTGACCGGTCGATCGGCAGTTCGCGGCGGGAGTCGCAGATTCGCAGCATCCGGTCCACGTGCGGACCGGGCAGCAGCGACCAGCGCACCCCGGCGCGTTCGCAGACCACGTTGATGTGGGCCAGCGCCGCGAACCCCGACGCCGCGAAGAACTGCACCGTCTGCAGGTCGAGAACCAGCTGCCCGGCCGAGCCGACGCGGCGCTCCACATAGCGGGTCAGTGCGGTGCTGTTGGCCGCGTCGACCTCGCCGTGGACGGTGACCAGCACGGTGTCGGCGCTCGGTGTCGACGCCGAGAAGGTCGCCCAGTGGTGCTCCTCGCGCAATTCGAACGACCGGGGGTCGGGGCGGAACACCCGCTGTGTTCCCGGTGTGGCCGATGCTTCTTGATTGGGCACAGTGGGCCTCCCTCAGTCGAAATCCGAGATTCGTCCTGTGGTTGCCGTCAGGGAGCGGACCCTGCGATTCTCAAAGCCGATGACGTCACCAGGCGGCTTACGCTACTACGGAATCCGAGGTTTGCAAACGACTCTTGGCGAACTCTCAGGAAGCACTGTGAACTGCGTTTTCGTTGCCCACAGCAATGTGATTCAGTGGCCTGGCGGCACCGGTGCGGCCCCGGATGTACGCCCAGCAACGGAATCCGTCGTTGCTGGCGATCAGAAGGTCGACATCGGCCGCACGCTGTTGGCGAGGTCGACCAGCGCATAGCGGTGCGCCTGGGTGGGCGCCACCCGGGCCAGGCTGCGCAGCGAGGCCTCCACGCCCAGCTGCAGGCCGTGCTCGGTGAACGGAAACCCCAGGATGTGGTTGGTGCTGGCGGTGTTGTCGGCCAGCCAGTCCATCGCGGTGCCCAGCACCAGCGCACGGATCTGCAGCACCCGCGGCTCGGTGTCGGGAAGCGCCTCGACGCGCCGGGCGGCGTCGCGGATCTGCTGCTCGGTGATCTCGCTGGCCGAGCGCCCGGACAGCAACGTCACCGCGCTGGTCAGCCGTGCCGTGGTGAAGTGGCGCGAGGTCGCCGGCACCTCGTCGAGGGTGCGCACCGCCGCGTCGCGCTGGCCCTCGGCGGACTGGGCGCGCGCCAGGCCGAAACCGGCCGAGATGATGCCGTGGTCGGTGGACCACACCGTCCCGTAGAACGTGCGGCCCTCGGGCGCGCCGGCCAACTCGGCGGTGGCCGCCAGCGCCAGCTTGGGCGCCAACTCGCCCGGGAGAGTGTCCAGCACTTCGCTGAAATGCTTTGTCGCCGAATCGTAGTCGGCGGTGAGTAGTTCCGAGACGGCGCGGAACCAGACCAGCCGCCACCGCCAGCCCACGCGGTCGGCCAGGTCGTCGAGTTTGCGGGTGGCCTTGGCGACGTCACCGAGATCCAGCAGCGCACGGACCTCCATCAGCGGCAACTCCACCGACTCGCTGACGTCCACCCCGTCGGAATCCAGGGCGCCGTGCCGGGCCGCACGCAGCGAATCCAATGTCTGCACAGGCTGACTGAGCACCGTCGCGGACAGCACGGCCGCCCCGACATCGGTCGGGTCGACCAGCGGGACCTGCAGCGCCTTGACGATCTCCTGGGCGGTCAGTTTCTCCGAATGCACCTGGCCGTCGACGTAGACGTCGGTGTGGGCGACCAGCAGGTCCACGCCGAACGTCGACCGGGACGGGCTGAACACCGCCGACAGGCCGGGGCGCGGCACACCGGTGTCCTGCGCGACGACCTCACGCAGCACCCCCATCAGCTGGCTGGACATCTCCTCGGCGCTGGCGAAGCGCCGGCGCGGATCCGGGTCGATCGCGCGGCGCAGCAGCCGGCCGAACGAGTCGTAGGTGGCCAGCACCGGATCGTCGTCGGGAAGGCCGTCGACGTAGCGGCCCTGGCGGGTGCGCAGCCGCAGCGTCAGGGCGGCCAGGGTCCGGCCGACGGTGTAGATGTCGGTGGCGACGGTGGGGCCGGTCCGGACGATCTCGGGAGCCTGATAGCCCGGCGTGCCGTAGAGGTAGCCGAACGAGTTGATCCGCGACACCGCACCGAGGTCGATGAGCTTGAGCTGGTCCTCGGTGACCATGATGTTCTCCGGCTTGAGATCGTTGTAGACCAGCCCGATCGAGTGCAGATAGCCCAGCGCCGGCAGGATCTCGAGCATGTAGCCGATGGCCTCGGCCACCCGCAGCCGGGACCCGTCGGACTTGCTCAGGTGGGTGGCCTGCTTGAGCGAGGAGCCGCCGACGTACTCCATCACGATGTAGCCGACCGGGTTGCCGTGCTTGTCGTCGTGTTCGACGAAGTTGTAGATCTTGACGATCCCGGGGTGGGTCACCTCGGCCAGGAACTGGCGTTCGGCCATCGCGATGGCCTGCGCCTCGGCGTCACCGGAATGAACCAGGCCCTTGAGCACCACCGGCCGGTCGTTGACGTTCTTGTCGAACGCGAGGTAGACCCAGCCGAGCCCGCCGTGGGCGACGCAGCCCCTGATCTCGTACTGGTCGGCGACGATGTCGCCGACACCCAGTTGCGGCAGGAACGAGTAGGAGCTGCCGCAGTGCGGGCACCAGCCCTCCGAGAGCGCCTTGCCTGCGGCGGTGGACCTGCCCACCGGGCGCCCGCAGTTCCAGCAGAACCGCTTGGACTCCGCGACCACCGGGTCGGTCATCAGCGCGGCCTCGGGATCCACCGCGGGCACCCGCGGGATCTCGACCAGCCCGCCGCCGAGCCGCCGGGTCGGCGACAGGTTGCGGGTCAGCGTGGTGGTGTGCTCCTGCGGTTCGGTGTCGCCGGTGTGCAGCAGCAGGTCGTCGTCGTCATCGTCGTCGTCGAAGTCGGGCCGGAACACCGCCTGGGTGGACATCGGGCGCATCGTGGCCACCGAGTCCATCCCGAGGTCGTCGCGGCCGGCCGGCTGGGTACCGGGGTCGGCGTCGGTGTCGTCTGCGTCGGTCATTCGTCGACGTACCTCGCTCGGGGCGCGGCGGGGGCCGGGCCCAGCACCGTGAGCCATTTGCGGTACAGCGTGTTCCAGGTGCCGTCGCGGCGGATCCGTTCCAGCGTGCCGTTCACGTAGCGGACCAGCCCGGTGTTCTCCTTGTTGATGCCGATCCCGTAGGGCTCTTCGTTCAAGGTGGGCCCGACGATGTGCAGGTAGGGGTCCTGGGCCACCAGCCCGGCCAGGATCGAGTCGTCGGTGCTGATCGCGTCGACCTGGCGCTGCTGCAGTGCCACCAGGCAGTCGGCCCAGGTCTCCACGCCGACGATGATCGGCGGCGGGGTGATCTCCTGGATCCGGTTCAGCGACGTGGTGCCCTTGGCCACGCAGACCCGCTTGCCGGACAGGTCGCCGGCCTGGCGGATCGGGGAGTTGCGTGGCACCAGGATGCGCTGGTTGGCGTTGAGGTAGACGGTGGAGAAGTTCACCAGCTCCTTGCGCTCGCAGGTGATGGTCATGGTCTTGACCACGACGTCGACCTCGTTGTTCTCCAGCGCCTCGACCCGGTCGGCCGACGACAGGATCCGGTACTCCACCTGGGACGGGGTCCCGAAGATGTCGCGGGCGATCTCGCCGGCGATGTCGACGTCGAAGCCGGTGATCTCGCCGGTGATCGGGTCCCGGAAGCTGAACAGGTTGCTGCCGATGTCCAGGCCGACGATCAGCCGTCCCCGGGCCCGGATGTTGGCGACGGCCTCGTCGGCCTCCTCCTGGGTGTCGAACGGTCGCAGGCTGGCGGTGCGGTCACAGTCCTCGTCGTCGGCGTTGCGTGCATGGGCGGGCTCGGGTGGCAGCTCCTCCATGCCCGCCGGGGTCGGCGGGGCCAGCGTCACGCCGGGTGTGGGAACCACCGGGGCGGCCTCGGAGCAGGCGGTCAGCACCGCGGTCAGCAGTGCGCCCGTCGCGATCCAGGCCCCCAGTTTCTTCATGTCTGCCGTTCTACCTGTATTCGCTCAATCTCGGCCAGATGCCCAGCGCGACGGCGATCGCCGCCACCACGCTCAGGCCGGCCGCGCCGACGGTCGAGCCGGACAGCACCCGGCGCGCGTTGACGATATCGGCACGCAGCTGGTTGCGGCTCTGCTCGATGCCCTTGCTCAGCGTTTCGTCGAGCTTGTCGAACGCCGGTGTGGAGTCGTCCTCACCGGTGCCCAGCGCCACCTGGGTGGCGGCCTGGTAGTTGCCGACCGCGATGTAGGCGGTGATGCGGTCGTCGGCGGCCCGCCACCGGTCGAGCAGCGCCGGCGCATCGGCCAGGTCGGTCTTGTCGATCGAGTCGTCGCGGGCCAGGTACTGGGCCAGCTGTGCCTGCATCTGCTCGATGCGCTGGTAGTAGGACTGTTTGCGGATGTTCTCGTCGCCGCGGCGGATCAGCGAGAGCGTCTCGTCGGCCCGCGCCTGCTGGGCGGTGATCGCCAGCGAGGTGACGGTCTTGAGCGATTCGGCGGCGGTGTTCTTGGCGCTGCGGCTGTCGGCGGTGGAGATCACCAGCGCGGTGCCCACCCAGATCAGCATGATCAGCACCGCCAGCCCGCCGGCGACGAAGCCGATGTTGACCCGCCGGCGGGTGCGGTTGGCCAGCCAGCGGTTGGCGAACACCCCGAACAGCAGCGTGGCCAGCACCACCAGGATGACCGGCAGCGGTATCCGGGTCGACGCGGTGGTCTCGGTGTCCACCCGGCTCGAGGTCACCTCGTAGAGCCGCTGGGCGTCGGGCAGGATCTGCTGCTGCATCAGCGAGGACGCCTCCGACAGGTACGACGAGCCGACCGGGTTGCCGGCCCGGTTGTTGGTGCGGGCCGTCTCGATCAGGCCGGTGTAGACGGCCAGCCGGGCGTTGATGCGGCCGAGCAACTGCACCATCGGCTCGTCGGTCAGACCGCTCGAAGCCCTGGTGACGGCCACGGCGGCATCGGTGATGGCCTGTTCGTAGCGCTGCCGCACCGGTTGCGGTTCGGTGCCGGCGATGAACGCGGTGGCCGCGGCGGCGTCGGCGACCGACAGGGTCGTGTAGAGCTGGCCGGCGGCGAACGACAGCGGTTCGGTGTGGTTGAGGACGGTGGTCAACGCCTCCTGGCGGTCGTTGATCGTCGTCGAGGTCGCGAACGCGCTGGCGATCACGAGCGCGGCCAGCACGAACCCGATCGACAGGATCCGGCCGGGCGTGGTCCACAGGAACCACCACCGCGGATGCGACGGGGTGGTCGGCGACCGCGACGCCAGGGGTTCGGTCGAGGGATGCGCCAACTCCACAGTCACGTCTACCCGGACCCCACCTTGAGCTCGATCTTCCCGACGGTCGTTCCGACTCGACCCACTCTATAAAAGAATTCTAAGAGTTGGTCGGATGGCGGGTGCGGACTCGCGGTGTCGGGTTCCCCGAGCGCCCCGCCACCACCGATATCGCAGCCGGTTCCCTATCCTGAACGGGTGCGTGGGGACGGTGACGGGTGGGTCGTGTCGGCCAACGGCGCCGCCTACTGGGGCCGCTACGGCGCGGCCGGGCTGCTGCTGCGCGCCCCCACCCCGGCGGGAGGCGCCGCGGTGCTGCTGCAGCACCGGGCGCCGTGGAGCCATCAGGGCGGAACGTGGGCACTGCCCGGCGGGGCCCGGGACAGTCACGAGTCCCCCGAGGAGGCTGCCGTCCGGGAGGCCCATGAGGAGGCCGGGCTCGCCATCGATCAGCTGACCGTGCGCACCACGGTCGTCACCGCCGAGGTGACCGGGTGGACGTACACCACCGTCATCGCCGACGCCGCGGCACAGCTGGACACCGTCCCCAACCGGGAGAGCTCGGAACTGCGGTGGGTGACCGAGGACGACGTCGCCGGGTTGCCCCTGCACCCGGGCTTCGCCGCCAGCTGGGAGCGGCTGCGCAGCGTCGCGGCAGGTATCCCGATGCTGGTCAACCGCCGGCCCTGAGCAGGCCCTTCAACTCCGCGGCGGCCGCGGCTGGATCCTCGGCCGCGGTGATCGCCCGGACCACCACGATGCGCGTCGCGCCGGCGGCCAGGACCTCGGGCACCCGTGCGGTGTCGATCCCGCCGATCGCGAACCACGGTTTGTCGGTATCCGTGGCGTGGGCGGCCGCGACCAGATCCAGGCCGGGTGCGGTCCGGCCCGGCTTGGTGGGGGTGGGCCAGCAGGGGCCCACGCAGAAGTAGTCGACATCCTCGGTCAGCGCCGTCTCCAGCTGCCCGGTGTCGTGGGTGGAACGGCCGATCAGGCACTCGCCGGTGATCTCGCGGGCCGCCGGCAGCGGCAGGTCGTCCTGGCCCAGGTGCAGGATGTCGGCCCCGGCCGCCCGGGCGATGTCGGCGCGGTCGTTGACCGCGAGCAGGGCGCCGTGCCGGCGTGCCGCGTCGGCGAGGACGGCCAGGGCCTCCAGTTCCTGACGTGCCTCCAGCGGGCCGAACCGCTGCTCGCCGACCGAGCCCTTGTCCCGCAGCTGGATGATGTCGACGCCGCCGGCCAGTGCCGCGTCGGCGAAGCGGGCCAGGTCGCCGCGCTCCCGGCGGGCATCGGTGCACAGGTACAGCGAGGCCGCGCCCAGCCGGACGGCGGGCGGGCTGGAGGGATCACGCACGCTGCCAACGCTAGTGCCGGCGGCACGTAGGCTGGTAGGCGACCACACGGGAGTCCCGGGCCACGGGGGCTGAGAGTGAGCGCGCCGCTCGTACCGTCACACCTGATCCGGGTCATGCCGGCGAAGGGAGATCGCGATGTCCACACTGGCCGTCATCGGCGGCGGTGTCATCGGCCTGGCCGTCGCCCGCCGCGCCGCCCAGCACGGCTGGGACGTGCGGGTGCACCGATCCGCCGAGCGCGGTGCCTCGTGGGTGGCCGGCGGCATGCTGGCCCCGCACAGCGAGGGCTGGCCGGGCGAGGAGCGCCTGCTGCAGATCGGGCTGGCATCGCTGCGCCTGTGGCACGAGGGTTTCCTGGACGGGCTGGCGCCGGAACTGGTGACGGCGCGGGGGTCGCTGGTGCTCGCGGTGGACCGCGCCGACGCGGCCGACCTGCAGACCGTCGGTCGGTGGTTGTCCGACCAGGGGCACCCGGTGACCCCGACCACGGCGGCCCGCGACATCGAACCGCTTCTGGCGCAGGGAATCCGGCACGGGTTCGTGGCCGACACCGAGCTTGCGGTGGACAACCGCGCTGTCCTCGACGCACTCGCCGCGCACTGCGAGCGACTGGGTGTGCAGTGGGCGCCCCCGGTGGGCGATCTGGCCGAAGCGCGGTCCGGGGCCGATGCGGTCGTGATCGCCAACGGTATCGACGCACCGGCGCTGTGGCCCGGGCTGGCCGTGCGCCCGGTCAAGGGCGAGGTGTTGCGGCTGCGGTGGCGCCGGGGATGTATGCCGGTGCCGCAGCGGATGATCCGGGCCCGGGTGCACGGCCGCCAGGTGTATCTGGTGCCGCGCGCCGACGGTGTGGTGGTCGGTGCCACCCAGTACGAACACGGCCGCGACACGGCGCCGGCGGTGACCGGGGTGCGCGATCTGCTCGACGACGCCTGTGCGGTGCTGCCCGCGCTGGGCGAGTACGAGTTCGCCGAGTGCGCCGCGGGGCTGCGCCCGATGACCCCGGACAACCTGCCGCTGGTCGGCCGGCTCGACGAGCGCACGCTGGTGGCCACCGGTCACGGCCGGTCCGGTTTTCTGCTCGCGCCGTGGACCGCGGAGACGATCGCGGCGGAATTGACGACGGCGAACCCGATGGAGGTGGCGCGATGAAGGTCACGGTCAACGACGAGGCGGTCCAGCTGGACGGACCGGTCACGGTCGCGGCCCTGCTGGACCGGCTCGGCTTCCCGGACAAGGGGATCGCGGTCGCGGTGGACCTGTCGGTGCTGCCGCGGTCGCAGTGGGGCGCGCCGGTCGCCGACGGATCCAAGATCGAGGTGGTGACGGCGGTGCAGGGTGGCTGAGCCGGATACGGGCACGCTGCGCATCGCGGGCCGGGAGTTCGGCTCCCGACTGATCCTGGGCACCGGTGGAGCCGCCAACCTCGCGGTGCTCGAGGCCGCGCTGCTCGCCTCGGGAACCGAGCTCACCACCGTCGCGATGCGCCGGGTGGACGCCGACGGCGGGACGGGGGTGCTCGAACTGCTCACCCGGCTGGGGATCACGCCGCTGCCCAACACGGCGGGTTGCCGGGGCGCGGCCGAGGCGGTGATGACCGCGCAGTTGGCCCGTGAGGCGCTGCAGACCAACTGGGTCAAGCTCGAGGTGATCGCCGACGAGCGCACGCTGCTCCCCGACGCGGTCGAACTGGTCAGGGCCGCAGAGCAACTGGTCGACGACGGGTTCGTGGTGTTGCCCTACACCAACGATGACCCGGTGCTGGCGCGCCGGTTGGAGGACACCGGCTGCGCTGCGGTGATGCCGCTGGGTTCGCCGATCGGGACGGGTCTGGGCATCGCCAACCCGCACAATATCGAGATGATCGTCGAACACGCCGGCGTGCCGGTCGTCCTGGACGCCGGCATCGGCACCGCCAGCGACGCCGCCCTGGCGATGGAACTGGGTTGCGACGCGGTGCTGCTCGCCACCGCGGTCACCCGCGCCGCCGATCCGGTGGCGATGGCCGCCGCGATGGCGGCCGGCGTCAGGGCCGGCTACCTGGCCCGTGGGGCCGGGCGCATTCCGAAGCGGTTCTGGGCGCAGGCCTCCAGCCCGGCGCGCGCGTGAACCGCTATGTCGCGCTAGGTAGTTCGATGGCCGCCGGGCCCGGGATCACGCCCCGCGCGGCCGGCTCGCCGAGGTCGGCGGGACGGTCGGCGCGCAACTATCCGCACCTGGTCGCCCGGGCACTCGATCTCGACCTCGTCGACGTCACCTACTCCGGTGCCACCACCGCACACGTCCTGGCCGAATCCCAGCGCGGCGCCCCGCCGCAGATCGATGCCCTCGACGGTTCGGAGACGCTGGTGACGGTGACGATCGGCGGCAACGACGCGGGCTATGTGCCGTTGCTGCTGGCCGCGAGCCTGCCGCGGTGGACCCGGTCGGTGCCGCTGCTGGGTGCGCGGATCCGGGAGTTGCTCGACCCCGGCGCACGCGAGCGTGCGCTGGCCGGGGTCGGCGCAGCGCTGGTCGAGGTGGGGCGCACGGTGCGGGACCGCGCGCCGCGGGCCACCGTGCTGTTCGTCGACTACCTGCCCCTGCTGCCGCCGGCCGGCCCGGCACCGCCGCTGGCCGAAGCCGACGCCGCACTGGGCCGTCGGGTCGCGGCGGCGCTGAAGCGTTCGACGGCCGCGGCGGCACACGCCACCGGGGCGCGTCTGGTGAGCGCCGCCGAGGCCGGCGCCGACCACCACGCCTGGTCGTCGGCGCCGTGGACCACCCGGCCGGGCTGGCCGATTCCCGGCCGGCCCGCGCCGCTGCACCCGAATGCCGCGGGCATGGCGGCCGTCGCCGACCTGGTGATCGGGGCGCTGCGGTGATCGAGCTGCGCGATCTGACCAAGACCTACCGGTCGGTGCGCGCGGTCGATTCGCTGACCTGCACCATCGAGCCGGGTGTGGTGACCGGATTCCTGGGGCCCAACGGGGCGGGCAAGACCACCACGATGCGGATGATCCTCGGGCTCGACCGTCCGACATCGGGCACCGCGACCATCGACGGCACGCCCTACCGGCAGCTGGCCGAGCCGTTGCGCAGCGTCGGGGCCCTGCTCGACGCGCGCCGGCTGGATCCGAGCCGGTCGGTGCGCGACCACCTGCGCTGGATCGCCGCGACCCACCGCATCGCGCGGGCGCGCGTCGACGAGGTGCTCGAGATGGTCGGGCTGACCTCGGTGGCCGCCGCGAAGGCCGGCACCCTGTCGCTGGGCATGAGCCAGCGCCTCGGCATCGCGGCCGCGCTGATCGGCGATCCGCCGGTGCTGCTGTTCGACGAACCGGTCAACGGCCTGGACCCGGAGGGTATCCACTGGGTGCGCACCCTGATGCGCACACTGGCCGGCGAGGGGCGCACCGTGTTCGTGTCCAGCCATCTGCTCGGCGAGATGGCCAGCACCGCCGACCGGCTGGTCGTCATCGGCAAGGGCAGGCTCATCGCGTCCACCACGGTCGCCGAGTTCGTCGAGGGCTCCGGCGCGGCGACGGTCCGGGTACGCAGCCCGCAGCTCGAGCAGCTGGCCGGGGTGCTCGCGAAAGCCGGGCTGACCGCCCACCTCGCCGACGGGGTGCTGACCGTCCGCGACACCAGCACCGACAGCGTCGGCGAGCTCGCGGCCCGGCATTCGATCGTGCTGCACGAGCTCAGCGCCCAGCAGGTCTCGCTGGAGCAGGCGTATCTGTCGACCACCGACGAGGCCACCGAATACCGGGGCAGCGCCCGGTGACCGGGCTGACCCCGCTGCGGAACTGGGGCGCCGTGGTGAACGCCGAACGGATCAAGCTCGTCACGGTGCGCGCACCGCTGTGGGCGACGGGCGCGGCCGCAGCGCTGAGCCTCGGGATCGCCGCGCTGCGGGCCGCCACCAGCTACGGCCCGCTGACCGTGCCGGCGGCGGTGCTGGGCGTGGCGGTGTTCGGGGTGCCGGTGCTGATGGTGGTGGCCGCGATGACGGTGACCGCCGAATATCGCACCGGTCTGATCCACACCACGCTGATGGCGGCTCCGGACCGTGCCGCGGTGTTGTGCGCCAAGGCGGTGGTCGCGGCGGCGTTCTCGGCCGCCGCCGCAGCCGTCATGACGATCGGGGCGGTCCTGGTGGCCCGCGCGGTCGGACCCGGCATGTGGCGCGCGGCGGCGGCGATGGCGCTCTACGCGGCGCTGGCGGCGGTGCTCGGGGTCGGTGTGGCCGCCCTGCTGCGCCACACCGCCGGGGCGGTCACGGTGCTGCTGCTGTGGCCGCTGCTGGCCGAACCGCTGCTGGCCAATCTGCCGGGCCAGGCTGCGCGGATCGGTCCGTATCTGCCGTTCGCGAACATGTTCCGCTTCCTGGACGTGTCGTGGCTGTTCCCCGCCTACCACCAGCGGTGGGGTGAACTGGGCTCGCTGGGTTACTTCACCGCCGTCGTCGCCGTGGTGTTCGTCGTCGCGGTTGGCACAATGAATCGGCGTGACGCCTGACACGACCGCGCACGCGCTGACGCTGACGCTGCCCCACCTCGACATCGCAGCCCTGTCGTGGGGGCCGCCGGACGGGCGGCTGGTGCTGTGCCTGCACGGGTTCCCGGACAGCGCCTGGGGGTGGCGTGCGTTCGCGCCGATGCTCGCCGAGCAGGGCATGCGGGTGGTGGCCCCGTTCTCGCGCGGCTACGCCCCCACCGGCCCCGCCCCCGACGGCGACTATCACATCGGGGCGCTGATGTACGACGCGCTGGCCGTCCACCGGGAGCTGGGCGCCCCCGAGGACGCGGTGCTGATCGGCCACGACTGGGGCGCGTTCACCGCCAGCGCGCTGGCCGCCCACCCCGAATCGCCGTTCGCCGAACACATCACCATGGCCGTGCCGCCGGTGGGAGCCATCACCCGGGTGCGCGGCTCGCTGGGACGGCAACTGCGGATGGCTCCCCACCAGCTGCGCAACAGCTGGTACATCCTGTTCTTCCAGCTTCCGTCGCTGCCGGAGCGGCTGTTGCCGCGGGTCATTCCGAGGCTGTGGCGGGACTGGGGGCCACGGGGCTACCGGACCGACGTCGAACGCGACGACGCCCTGGCCGCGCTGCCCAGCCCGGCGCACCGGCGTGCGGCGGTCGGCTACTACCGGGCGCTGGCCCGCCCGGGTCGCCCGGCGGCACGCTATGCCGATCTGCACGCCTACCGGTTCGCGGTGCCCCGGGTGCCGATCCTGCACCTGCAGGGCGGCCAGGACGGCGCGATGATGGCCGACTACGCGGCGCCGATCGCCGCGGTGCTGCCGGCGGGCAGCCGGGTGCAGACCCTGCCCACCGCGGGCCACTTCCTGCAGATCGAAGAGCCCCGCCAGGCCGCCGATGCCGTCCTGCGGTATCTCGGGGACCGCGAGGGCGCGCGCTAACGTGGTGAGGTGACGCGGACAAGACCGGCGAGGCTGCCGGGAATCGCCCGACTGGCCGCCGTGGCGCTCACCGTCGTGCTGGTAGCCGGCGGGTGCGGTCGAGAAGTGGCTCCGGCGCCACTGCCCGCTCCCGACCCGGCAGCAGCCGTCGGGTTCGCCGAAGAACTCCGCAACGCGGTGACCGTGGACGCCATGATGGCCCATCTGAGCGCGCTGCAGCAGATCGCCGACGAGCACGACGGCAACCGCGCGCTCGGCACCGCCGGCTATGACGCCAGCGTCGACTACGTCGCCGGTGCGCTGCGCGAGCGGGGTTTCGACGTGGCGACACCCGAGTTCGAGGTGCGCCTGCCCTGGGCCGAGGAGCCGGCGCTGACCGTCGGGGGCGACGCCGTCGAGGCCAGGCCGCTCGAGTACACGATCGGCACACCGGCCGGCGGGGTGGCCGGTCCGCTGGTGGCCGCGCCGGCCGAGGACACCCCCGGCTGCACCCCCGACGACTACGACGGGGTGGCGGTGCAGGGCGCGGTCGTGCTGGTCGATCGCGGATCCTGTCCGTTCGGCGCCAAGCAGACCGTGGCCGCCGATCGCGGTGCGGTGGCGGTGATCATCGCCAACAGCGAGGACGAGGACCGGATGGGCGGGACGCTGGGGGCCCAGACCGATGTGCGCATCCCGGTGATCAGTGTGCCGCGTTCGACGGGTGAACGGCTGCGTGAGCAGACGGGTGCGCCCACCGACATCCGGCTCAACGCCGGGGTGCGGGTGGAGACCACCCGCAACGTCATCGCCGAGACGACCACCGGTTCGAGCTCCGATGTGGTGATGGTCGGGGCCCACCTCGACAGCGTCTCCGAAGGGCCGGGCATCAACGACAACGGCTCCGGCGTGGCGGCAGTGCTGGAAACCGCGCTGCAACTGGGTAGTTCACCGGAGATCGAGAACACCGTCCGGTTCGGGTTCTGGGGCGCCGAGGAATACGGCCTGCTCGGGTCGTCCGACTACATCGGGACGCTCAACGACGACGAACTCGCCGACATCGCGCTGTACCTGAACTTCGACATGCTCGGCTCACCCAACCCCGGTTATTTCACGCTGGACGGCGACCAGTCCACGATCGTGCGTGGCGAGGGCGTCCCGCGGGTGCCCGAAGGCTCGGCCGGCATCGAGCGCACCCTGGTGGCCTACCTCGACCGGGCCGGCAAGCCGGCCGAGGACTCGTCGTTCAACGGCAGATCCGACTACGACGGCTTCACCCGGGCGGGGATTCCGGCCGGCGGACTGTTCTCGGGAGCCGAGGCCGAGAAGTCGGTCGAGCAGGCCGAGATCTGGGGCGGCGAGGCCGGTGCGAAGTTCGACCCGAACTACCACACCGACCGCGACACCCTGGCCTCGATCGACCGGACCGCGATGGAGATCCACGGCGGCGGGGTGGCCTACGCCGTGGGCCTGTACGCCCAGGACCAACGGGGTCGCAACGGCGTACCGGTCCGGGAGGACCGCACCCGTCATCAGCTCACCGCGTCGTGAGAGCGGCCCGCTGAGGTCCGAAAGGCCAGCAGCCGCATGCCGTGGTAGACGGCCAGCGCGGCGATCGAGCCCAACGCGATCCCGGTGAACGTCAGGTTCCCGATCGACCAGGTGAAGTCGGCGATCCCGATGACCAACGGGATCGCCGCGGTCATCTGGTTGATCGGCCGGGAGAAGTCGACGTGGTTGGTCAACCAGATCCGCACCCCGACGATGCCGACCAGGCCGTAGAGCACCACCGTGGCGCCGCCGAGCACGCCGGCCGGGATCGCCGAGATCACCGCACCGACCTTGGGGCACAACGCGAGGCCGATCGCGACCAGCGCCGCGACCCAGTAGGCGGCCGTCGAGTAGATGCGGGTGGCGGCCATCACCCCGATGTTCTCGGCATAGGTGGTGGTCGCCGACCCGCCGCCGAAGCCGGCCAGTGTGGTGGCCACCCCGTCCGCGGCCAGCGCGCGGCCCATCAACGGATCCAGGTCGGTGCGCGTCATCTGGGCCACGGACTTGACGTGGCCGATGTTCTCGGCGATCAGCGCGATGACGGCCGGCAGGAACAGCGGCAGCACCGACCAGGCGAACGTCGGGGTCTGGAACTCGGGCAGCCCGATCCAGCCGGCGGCGGCGATGGCGGAGGTGTCCACCCGGCCGAGGACGAGGGCGAGCACATAGCCGGCCGCGACGGCCAGGAAGATCGCCAGCCGGCCGATCATGCCGCGGAAGAACGCCAGCACGGCGACCAGCAGCACCAGCGTGACCGCTGCGACGACCGGGTCGGCCTCGAAGTTGGTCTTGGCGGTGGGGGCCAGGTTGAACCCGATCAGCGCGACCACCGCGCCGGTCACCACCGGCGGCAGCACGATGTCGAGCCATCGGGTGCCGGCGACGTGGACGACGGCCCCGACCAGGATGAGCGCCACTCCCACGGCGACGATGCCGCCCAGCGCACTGCCCGCGCCCTGGGTCCCCAGGGCGGCCAGGACCGGTGCGAGCACCGAGAAGCTCGAGCCCAGATAGCTCGGCAGCCGGTTTCCGGTGATCAGCAGGAACAGGATCGTGCCGATCCCGGAGAACAGCAGCGTGGTGGCCGGTGGGAAGCCGGTCAGGACCGGAACCAGGAAGGTGGCGCCGAACATCGCCACCACGTGCTGAGCGCCCAGTCCGATGGTCCGCGGCCAGCTCAGCCGCTCACCGGGAGCGACCACGAAGTCGGGGTCGGCGCGGGAATCGACGCGCTTCCAGGTCAGCGGCGACAAGAGGGAGGGCACTCGGTTCGGCACAGTGCGACTACACACCATGACGGTGGCGGCCGCCAGCCGCGGCGGCGCGCGATATCGTGGGCGCCATGGCGCGCACCGCCAGCGACGAGGCCCGCCGACGGCCCAAAGACCGGAAAGCGCAGATCGCGCGTGCCTCGGCGGAGGCGTTCAGCGAGCTGGGCTACCACGGGGTCAGCATGGAGGCCATCGCGGCCCGGGTCGGCATCTCGGCGGCCGCCCTGTATCGGCACTACTCCAGCAAGTACGAGTTGTTCCGCGGTGCGGTGCTCAGCCTCGGCCAGCAGCTCGTCGACGGCACCGCCGGCGTCGGTGTGGACGACGGGGACACCGATCCGCAGCGGACGTTCGACGCGCTGGTCGGCGCGCTGGCCGACGTCGCGCTGGCCAACCGGGCCTCCGGCGGGCTGTATCGGTGGGAGGGCCGTTACCTGCTCGGCGACGATCAGGCCGAGCTGCTCACGCAGATCCGGACGGTGCACCAGCGGATTCAGCAGCCGCTGGTCGCGCTGCGCCCCGGGCTGACCCGGCGGCAGTACACCATGCTGTCGACCGCGGTGCTCTCGGTGGTCGGCAGCATCGTCGACCACCGCGCGAAGCTGTCGGCCGCAGCGGCACGTGAGTTGCTGGTCGAGGTGGCCAACGCGGTGGTGACGGCCGATCTTCCCGAGGCGCCCGCGGCGGCCGTACCGGTCGCCGACCGGGCGCAGCGGGCCGCCGATCCGTCGAAATACGAAGCGCTCCTGAACGAGTCGCTGCGACTGTTCCATCGCTCCGGTTACCGCGACACCAGCATGGAGGACATCGCGACCGCGGTGGGCATTCCGACGTCTGGCATCTACAAGTACTTCTCGGGCAAGAGCGACATCCTGGCCGCGGTGTTCCGGCGCGCTTCCGACCGGCTCTCGGCGGAGTCGGCGACCATCATGTCGGCGGTCTCCGATCCGCGCGAGGCGCTCGCGACGGTGATCGACGCCTACATCACCCGCTCGTTCGATCAGCCGGAGCTCGAGTACGTCTACTACTCCGAGCGGCTCAACATGGCCCCGGCCGATCAGCGGATCCTGCGCGATCTGCAGCGATCCCAGGTCGAGTCCTGGGTGGAGCTGGTGGTCGCGGTGCACCCGGGCTGGTCGCCGGGGCAGGCGCGTTTTGCGGTGCACGCGGCGATGGCGCTGGTCGTCGACCTCGGACGGCTGGAGGACTACCAGAACTCGCAGGACACCGCGGCCGTGGTGACCGCGCTGGTGGACGCGATCCTGCTGGGCAGCGGCTACCGGTTGCGGACGACGTTGCCGGCCAAGTAGAGCAGGTAGACGATCAGCCCGATCACGGCGAGCTTGCGGGTCTTCTGGATCGCCAGCCCGACGCCCAGCGCGGTCTCGATGCCGCCGTCGATGTAGATGTGCTGGCGCGTGTCGGTCGGAAACACCGCCTTGGTCATGTCGTCGTAGAGCTGGGGAGCCACGAAATGTGACACGCCTGCGGCGGCCACCCCCAACCCCGCCAACGTCGCAACACGCGAATTGCCCTGGGACGCCACTTCGGTCACGCGAGCCTCCTAGCTCATCTGGTAGTCGCTCAGCGGGAAGTCCGATGCTTCCTGGATCGCCTTGCGGGTCGAGGTCGGGCGGAGCAGGCTGGGCTCGCCACTGGGGTTGAAGTAGTACGAGCGCGCCGAGGCGCAGTTGCCGGCGGTGAAGATCGAATCGCCCAGCAGTTCGGTCATCCGGTCGAGATAGCGGTCGTTGGCTTCCTCGGTGACCTCGAACGTGGTGGCGCCGCGACGCTGCAGTTCCCCGAACAACCGGTCCATGTGCCGCATCTGGTATTCCATCGAGTTGAAGAAGTTCAGTCCGAGGAACGCGTACGGGCTGGCCAGCGACAGGAAGTTGGGGAAGGCGGGCATCGCCATGCCCTGGTAGGCCTGGAATCTGGTTTCGCGCCACCACTTGCCGAGGTTGCGGCCGCCGCGGCCGACGATCTCGATGGCCGGGAAGTTGGCTTCCCACAGGTCGAAACCGGTGGCCAGCACCAACGTGTCGATCACGGTCTTGGTGCCGTCGTTGGCGACGATTCCGTCGGCCTCGATCCGGGCGATCCCGCTGTCCTGCAGGTGCACGTGCGGTTTGGTGTAGGTGCGGTAGTAGCTGTTGGAGAAGGTCGGGCGCTTGCAGCCGAAGTCGTAGTCGGGGGTCAGCTTGGCGCGCAGTTCCTTGTCCCGGATCGTCACGAACCGGTGGATCTTCGCGAGGTCACCGGCGGTGATGTTGAACCGTCCGCGGGTGTTCTTGTAGTGGACCACCCCGACCCACACCATGAACTCGTAGATCGCGTCGGTCACGGCCCGGATGGCGCGCTGGGTCAGCGGGAACCGGGCGAAGACGCGCTTGGCGCGCTCGGAGAACGCGAAGTCGACCTTGGGGACCACCCAGATGGGGGTGCGCTGGTAGACGGTCAGGTCGGCGGCCCTCTCGGCCAGCTCCGGGATCAGCTGCACCGCAGTGGCGCCGGTCCCGATGATGCCCACCCGCTCGCCGGCGGGGTCATAGGAGTCGTCCCACGCCGTGGTGTGGATGACCCGCCCGTCGAACTGGGTGATGCCGGGGATGTCGGGGGTGTGCGGCTGGGACAGGAATCCGGTGGCGGTGAACAGGTAGCGCGCCGACACCGTGTCGCCGCCGGCGAGGGCGACCCGCCACAGCGACACCTCCTCATCCCAGCGTGCGCTCTCGACGACGGTGCCGAACCGCATGTGGCGGCGCACGTCGTACTTGTCGGCCACGTCGCCGGCGTACTGCTTGATCTCGGCGCCGGTGGAGAACAGCCGTGACCAGTTCGGGTTCGGCTCGAAGAAGTACGAGTAGGTCGTGGTGGGGACGTCCACGGCCAGACCCGGGTAGTGGTTGACGTGCCACGTTCCACCCAGATCGTCCTCGCGGTCGAAGATGACGAAGTTCTCATAGCCCATCCGCTTGAGCTGGATGGCGGCGCCGATCCCGGCGAAGCCGGCGCCCACGATGACCGCGTCATAGCGCTCCGAAGTCATGGCGTAGACGTTACCGCAAGTACCAAACAAATCAGGAAAGGTCTGGTCAGCGCGTCTTCCCCAGCAGAGCGAGGGCGGCGTCGACGGCCAGTGCCGGGACATCGAGCGTCTTGGAACCCAGGTCGTGGCGTGCCCCGGTGATCTCCACGATCGCCGTGGGGGCGGGGATCAGCGCGACGGCCGGGCGCAGCTCGTCGAGGGTGCCGAACGGGTCGGAGGTGCCGTGGGTGAACACCGTCGGCACGGTGATGGCGGGCAGGTGTTCGGTGCGGGCCCGCTCCGGCTTGCCCGGCGGGTGCAGCGGATAGGAGAACAGGGTGAGCACGTCCAGGGCCAGGCCCTCCGAGACGGCCATCGAGGTGAGCCGGCCCCCGTAGGAGTGGCCACCGGCGATGACGGGCAGCTCGGGCCCGGCGAGGGTACGCACCGCGGCGACCGCCTCGATGATGCCGGCCAGGTCGGCGGCCGACGACCCCGACGGCGGGCCCTTGGGGCGACGCCTGCGGTAGGGCAGGTTGTAGCGCACCGCGATCCAGCCGCGGTCCACCCATTCTTCGCAGATGGCCTGCAGCAGCGGTGATTCCCGGCTGCCGCCGGCGCCGTGGGTCAGTGCCACCGCACCCGCCGGCTCGCCTTCGGGGCGGTGGACGACGCCGGCGATCTCGTCCATCAGCCGAGCCGGAACAGTGCCGACACAGGCCCGTGTCCGTGTCCCAACGGGTATGCGGCGCGCAGGCATTCGGTGACCCAATGCTTGGCGAATCCGACCGCGTCGGGCATCGGGTATCCGTGGGCCAGTGCGCTGGCGATGGCAGCGGCCAGCGTGTCGCCCGCGCCGTGGTCGTCGCCGGTGTCGATGCGGGGCGAGTCGAACTCGGTGAAGTCGCTTCCGTCGAAAAGCAGGTCCGGGCTCTGCGCCGAGGACCGCAGGTGCCCGCCCTTGACCAGCGCCCACCGGGGCCCCAGGGCGTGCAGTGCGCGCGCCGCCGCACGTTGGGTGTCGGCATCGACCACGTCGATGCCGGTGAGCAGGCGAACCTCGTCCAGGTTGGGGGTGACGATCGTGGCGAGCGGGAAGAGCCTGTCCTTCATGGCGGCCAGCGCGCTGGGATGCAGCAGCGGATCACCGTGCATCGACGCGCACACCGGATCGACGACCAGGGGAGTCTCCGGAGCGGCGCGGTGCCAGGTGTCGGCGACGGTGTCGATGATCTCGGAGGAGGCGAGCATCCCGGTCTTGGCGGCCTGCACCCCGATGTCGGAGGCGACCGCCTCGATCTGACCTGCGATGACGTCCAGCGGGATCTCGTGGAACCCTTTGACTCCCATGGAGTTCTGCACGGTCACCGCAGTCATGGCGACCAGTCCGTGCATGCCCAGCATGGCGAAGGTGCGCAGGTCTGCCTGGATCCCGGCGCCACCGCCGGAGTCCGACCCGGCGATGGTCATGACGCGCAGCGGCGTCTGACCCGCAGGGGTGAGCGGCAGGTACGTCATGCCTGCGTCACGGGTAGGTACACCCGGTTGCCGTGCTCGGCGAACTCGCGTGACTTCTCGGCCATCGCTTCGCGGACGTCGTGGCTGATCCGCATCGAGCAGAACTTGGGCCCACACATCGAGCAGAAGTGCGCGGTCTTGGCCGGGGTGGCCGGCAGGGTCTCGTCGTGGAATTCCCGCGCGGTGTCGGGGTCGAGCGAGAGGTTGAACTGGTCTTCCCACCGGAACTCGAAGCGTGCCTGGGACAATGCGTTGTCACGCTGCTGTGCGCGGGGGTGCCCCTTGGCGAGGTCGGCGGCGTGCGAGGCGATCTTGTAGGCGATCACACCGTCCTTGACGTCCTTGCGATTGGGCAGGCCGAGGTGCTCCTTGGGGGTCACGTAGCACAGCATCGCGGTTCCGGCCTGGGCGATCATCGCTGCGCCGATGGCGGAGGTGATGTGGTCGTAGGCCGGTGCGATGTCGGTGGCCAGCGGGCCCAGGGTGTAGAACGGGGCCTCCTCGCACCACTCCTCTTCCAGGCGCACGTTCTCGGCGATCTTGTGCATGGGCACGTGTCCGGGGCCTTCGATCATCACCTGGACGCCATGGGATTTGGCGATCGCGGTCAGTTCTCCGAGGGTGCGCAGCTCGGCGAACTGGGCGGCGTCGTTGGCGTCGGCGATCGAGCCCGGACGCAGGCCGTCGCCGAGGGAGAAGGTGACGTCGTAGCGGGCCAGGATCTCGCAGAGTTCCTCGAAGTGGGTGTAGAGGAAAGACTCCTGGTGATGTGCCAGACACCAGGCGGCCATGATCGATCCACCCCTCGAGACGATTCCGGTCACCCGGTCCACGGTCAGCGGGATGTGGCTCAGCAGCACACCGGCGTGGACGGTCATGTAGTCCACACCTTGTTCGCACTGTTCGATCACGGTGTCGCGGTACAGCTCCCAGGTCAGTTCGACCGGGTCGCCGTTGGTCTTCTCCAGTGCCTGATAGATGGGGACGGTGCCGACCGGGACCGGGGAGTTGCGCAGGATCCATTCGCGGGTCAGGTGGATGTCACGGCCTGTCGACAGGTCCATGATGGTGTCGGCGCCCCACCGCGTGGCCCAGACCATCTTGTCGACCTCTTCGGCGATGGACGACGTCACCGCCGAATTGCCGATGTTGGCATTGACCTTCACCGAGAAGGCCTTGCCGATGATCATCGGTTCGGCCTCGGGATGGTTGTGGTTGGCTGGGATCACGGCGCGGCCACGCGCCACCTCGTCACGGACCAGTTCTGCTGCGACACCTTCGCGTTCGGCGATGAACAGCATCTCGTCGGTGATCTCGCCGGAGCGGGCGCGCTGCAGCTGGGTGCCCCGGTCACGGGTGACCGGGCGCGCAGGCAGGCCCGCGTCGAGGTCGATGACGGCCTCGTTGTCGGTGTAGGGGCCCGACGTGTCGTACAGGTCGAGGTGGTCGCCGGTGCTCAGATGAACGCGGCGGAACGGCACCCGGGCGCCGCCGACCTGTCGGTAGACCTTGGAGCTGCCCTGGATGGGGCCGGTGGTGACGGACGGGCTGGTGGCAACGTCGACGAAATCAGTCATTTCTCACTCTCCCTACGCCGGCATTACCCGGTCAGGTTCCTACGGTCGACGGGCCTACCCGTCCTCTCAGCGCGCTCGGTGCACGCTCCCGCGTTCGATTGGCGATTCCCACGCTAGCGCATCGGCCCGCGCCCGGGGAACAGGGCGCGGGCGGGGAATGTGAATTGCCTCCCGATCATGTGCATAGCTGACCTATGGTTCCCGGCCGGCGGCGACTAGAACAGGGCGCCCCGCACGAACAGGTCGTCGAGCCGGCGCGTGATGATCGCGCCGACCGGCAACCCCGCGGCGATCTCGAGGTTGTCGTCGGCGACATCCTCGGCCCACGACCGTGGCCATCCCCCGTCGACGAGGCTGGTCTCGAACGCCAATATCACGTCATCGCGCGACATTTCGGTCTCCACCACCATCGCCGTGGTCGTTGCGCGATGTGAGGCGGCGCCGGCGAACCCGCGGCCGCACCCGCATGGTTCGCCGGGGTCGAGACGGTCCCGATCACACGGGTCCTGGATCCACACCAGCTCACGCTCGACACAGTGGTGGTAGTCGCCGGGATGGGTGCCCTGTGTATGTCCAGTGGCGACAAGTATTTTCACGATTCTCCTAGAACGGTGGGGGGTCGTCGGTGTTGGCGGGTGAACACACTGGTGGTGCTCGCGTCGATCAGCTCGCCATCGCAGGCCCCGGCCAACCCGACCGGACCCGGAAGCGAACCATCGAACATGTGTGGCGCTCCCAGTGTTCTTGTGGGTGCGTTTGCGCTGTTCAGCGGTGATTTCTGGTGTTGTGGTGAGGGTTTCGGCGTGTCCACGCTGAGATGAAGGACGC
>JAXHTL010000052.1:19725-25407 GCA_034190095.1 Actinomycetota bacterium | reverse complement strand
AACACCCGCACCGCATCCAGGGTGGAGCTCGGGGAGATGTAGCCGCCGTAGGGCTGGGCGAGCCGGTTGTCCTGCGGCGGGGGCAGGACCTCCGCCGGCTCGGGCCACGGCGCGGCGACGACCACGGTCGTCACCGGCGCGGTGGCCAGCCCGGTGGGATCGTTGGCCACCCGGATCTCCATGTTGCCGGTGGTGGCGTTGAAATACGACAGCACGGTGCGGCCGTCGAGCTGACGGATGCTCATCTCGCCCACCATGTCGTCGAACAGCGCAGCGGGCTCCCCACCCCAGTCGGTTCCCGTCCAGCCCTGCCATGTCGCGCGGTCGGTGAAGGTCTGCGGACTGGCGCGGTAGAGCACCGCGGGACCGCTGCGGTCGAAGTTGTTGGCCACGATGTAGACGAAGCCACGTTCGGAGTCCGGTGCGGGGATGGGGTCGTAGTAGCCGCTGATCTGGGTCTGGCGCCCGCCGGCATATCCGGCGTCGCGTTGCGACCCCGGAATGGTCGGCCAGTTGCCCTGGCCGGGAAGGGCTTTGACCAGCCGGGAGCTCTGGGGCCGAAGCTCCTCGGTGGTCGTCACCAGCATGTAGTTCTCACGGTTGATCTCGATGACGCCGGCCGGGAGCTGCGAGGCGTCCGGCTGCGCGGGATCGGCCAGCAGCGGGGTGGCCACGCCGGTCACCCCGTCGTAGCGCACCCCGCCGGGATCGTCGAGGGAGTCGCCCATCACGTGCAACGCGATCGGCGAGTACCAGCCGCCGTAACCCACGCCCTGCCCGGCGAAGCTGTCCCCGCAGACCTGCAGGATGCCGCTGGGGAACTCCATGAACTCACACAGATCCGTAGCGCCGATCCCGTAGTCGGCGGTCGGGGTGCCCGTTCCCGCGGCGGGCCCGATCCGGATCACCTGCCCAGGCAGCAGCGGCGGCGGTTCCACCGGGGTGCCACCTGCCGACGGCACCGCCGAAATGGCATTCCAGCAGAGAAAAGCCGAGAGCACCCCTGCTGGAATGCGATTTCGGCGCACGGGTCGCGGCAGGGTCAGAGCTGCGCGGCCAGCAGTTCGGCGATCTGGATGGTGTTCAGCGCCGCGCCCTTGCGCAGGTTGTCACCGGAGACGAACAGGGCCAGGCCCCGCCCGTCGGGGACACCCGGGTCCTGGCGGATCCGGCCGACCAGCGAGTCGTCCATCCCGGCGGCCGCCAGCGGCGTCGGGACGTCGACCAGCGACACACCCGCGGCACCGGCGAGCAACTCCTGCGCCCGCTGCACCGAAAGCGGTTCGGCGAACTCGACGTTCAGCGACAACGAATGGCCGGTGTAGACGGGCACCCGCACACAGGTGCCGGACACCGCGAGGTCCGGGATACCCAGGATCTTGCGGGTCTCGTTGCGCAGCTTCTGGTCCTCGTCGGTCTCCCCCGAGCCGTCGTCGACCAGGGCCCCCGCCAGCGGCACCACGTTGAAGGCGATCGGTGCGACGTACTTGGCCGGCTCGGGAAAGTCCACCGCCGTGCCCTGATGAACCAGCTCGCGGCTCTTCTCGACCGTCGCGTCGACCTGGCCGAAGAGTTCCTCCACCCCGGCCAGCCCGCTGCCGGAGACCGCCTGGTAGGTCGAGGCGATCATCCGCACCAGCCCGGACTCGTCGTGCAGCGGCTTGAGCACCGGCATCGCGGCCATGGTGGTGCAGTTGGGGTTGGCGATGATGCCCTTGGGCAGTGCCCGGGGGTCGGACACGTCGCGGGCAAAGTTGACCTCCGAGACGACCAGCGGCACGTCGGGGTCCTTGCGCCACGCCGAGGAGTTGTCGACCACGACCGCGCCCGCGGCGGCGAACCGCGGCGCCTGCACCCGCGACATGGTCGCGCCGGCCGAGAACAGCGCGATGTCCAGACCGGCCGGATCGGCGGTCTCGGAATCCTCGACCTCGATGAGGCGGCCGTTGAACTCCAGCGTCTTGCCCGCCGAGCGCGCGGAGGCGAAGAACCTCACCTCGTCGGCCGGGAAGTCCCGTTCGGCCAGCAGGGTCCGCATCACCTGGCCGACCTGGCCGGTCGCACCGACCACGCCTATCGACACCATCCCTATCGCCCCGTCCCGGCGTAGACGACCGCTTCCTCGTCACCGCCGAGCCCGAAGGCCTGGTGCAGTGCGGCCACGGCGCGGTCCAGTTCGGCATCCTTGATCAGCACCGAGATCCGGATCTCGGAGGTGGAGATCAGCTCGATGTTGATGCCCGCCTCGGCCAGCGCCTCACAGAAGGTCGCGGTGACGCCGGGATGCGACCGCATGCCGGCGCCGATGAGCGACACCTTGCCGATGTGGTCGTCGTAGAGCACCCGGGTGAAGCCGATCTCGTCCTGCAGCGCCGTCAGCTTGGCCACCGCGCCCGGTCCACTTTCTCGGGAGCAGGTGAAAGTGACGTCGGTCTTGCCGTCCTCCACCTTGGAGATGTTCTGCAGCACCATGTCGATGTTGACGTCGGCGTCGGCGACGGCGCGGAACACCCGCGCCGCATAGCCCGGGATGTCGGGCAACCCGACGACGGTCACCTTGGCCTCGCTGCGGTCGTGGGCGACTCCGGTCAGGATGGCGTCTTCCATGGGGATGTCCTCGATCGATCCTTTGACGATGGTGCCCGGCCTGTCGGTGTACGACGACCGGACGTGGATGGGCAGGTCGAAGCGGCGCGCGTACTCGACGCAGCGCAGCATCAGCACCTTGGCGCCCGCGGCGGCCATCTCCAGCATCTCCTCGAAGGAGACGGTGTCGAGCCGGCGGGCGTCGGACACGATGCGCGGGTCCGCGGTGAACACGCCGTCGACGTCGGTGTAGATCTCACACACGTCGGCCTTCAGCGCGGCCGCGACGGCCACCGCGGTGGTGTCGGATCCGCCGCGGCCGAGCGTGGTGACGTCGCGGGTGTCCTGGCTGACCCCCTGGAACCCGGCGACCAGCACGATCTGGCCGTCGTCCAGCGCGTCACGCAGGCGGCTGGGGGTGACGTCGATGATCTTGGCGTTGCCGTGCGTCCCGGTGGTGATCACACCGGCCTGCGAGCCGGTGAAGGAGCGGGCCTGCGCGCCCAGCGACTCGATCGCCATCGCGACCAGGGCATTCGAGATGCGCTCACCGGCGGTGAGCAGCATGTCGAGCTCACGGGCGGGCGGGGCCGGCGACACCTGCTTGGCGAGGTCGAGCAGTTCGTCGGTGGTGTCGCCCATCGCCGAGACGACCACGACAACGTCGTTGCCGGCCTTCTTCGTCTCGACGATGCGCTCGGCCACACGGCGGATGCGGTCGGCGTCTGCCACCGAGGATCCGCCGTACTTCTGTACGACGAGCGCCACAAGAAAACCTTTCTGAGTTCGGGGGAGATCCCATAAAGGATAAAGGCAGTCCGCACCTGCTTTTCCACCGCCGGTCACGGCCGGTACCGTCGGTCCGGTGGCTGACGCACCCGCCGATCGGCTGGCTGACACCTCGGTCGGTGTCCATCCCAGCATCGCCGCCCGGTGGTCGCCGCGCTCCTTCGATCCCGCCGCCGAGCTGGGCGAAGAGCAGCTCATGGCGCTGTTGGAGGCCGCCCGCTGGGCACCCACCTGGGGCAGGCGTCAACCCGTCCGTTTCGTGGTCGGCTCACGCGGAGACGAGGTGTTCGCCACACTTGCCGGCCTGCTTCGGCGAGGCAACAGCTACGCACGGGCGGCCAGCGCGCTGATCCTGCTGTGCGCCGACGACGGCGAGGACGAGCGCACCCGGCGCTACGCCGCCGTCGATGCCGGAGCGGCGCTGGCCAACCTGTCGATCGAGGCGGTGTCGCGCGGGCTGATCGTGCACCCGATGGCCGGCTTCGACGTCGACGGCGCCGCCCGGGAGTTCGGGCTGCCCGACGCACTGCGTCCACTGGTGGTGATCGCCGTCGGCCGGCTCGGCGACTACACGCAGGCCGCACCCGAGATCGTCGAGCGCGACAGCGCGCCCCGCAGGCGGTTGCCGCTGCGCGAGATCGTGCTGAACTGGGCCCGGTAGGCGTCCGCACCCGAATCACGCGTTTCCACCCGGTGGACGCTCGCGCTGCAGGAGGTTTCCCTCAGTGATACTGTGATTCACAACAAGAGACAAAGGGTGGTCGACATGCCGCAAGACCTCGCCACACTGGCGCAGTTGTGCACGCAATCGGGAACGAAATTCATCCTCGCACTGTTCGTCGACCTGCGCGGGAAACCCTGCGCCAAGCTCGTGCCGGTCGAGGCCGTCGACCTGCTGGAGACCGAGGGGGTCGGATTCGCCGGCTACGCCGTCGGCGCCATGGGGCAGGAACCCAAGGACCCCGACCTGATGGCCATGCCGGACGCCTCGTCGTTCACCCCGATCCCGTTCATCAAGGACGGCCTGGCGATCGTGCACTGCGACCCCTACGTCGACGGAAAGCCGTGGCCCTACGCCCCTCGGGTGATCCTCAAGTCCCTCATCGAGCAGTGCGGCGACGCCGGGTTCGAGCCCTGGGTCGGCGCCGAGGTCGAGTACTTCCTGCTGCGCCGCAACGACGACGGCAGCGTGTCGGTCGCCGATGCCGCCGACACCGCAGCCCAGCCCTGCTACGACGCGCGCGGCGTCACCCGCATGTTCGAGCACCTGACCGCGGTCTCGACGGCGATGAACCAGCTCGGCTGGTCCAACTACGCCAATGACCACGAAGACGGGAACGGCCAGTTCGAGCAGAACTTCAAGTTCGCCGAGGCGCTGACCACCGCCGACCGGGTGATCACCCTGCGCTATCTGCTGTCGATGATCGCCGCCGAGCGGGGCATGATCGCCACCTTCATGCCCAAGCCCTTCGCCGACAAGACCGGCAGCGGCCTGCACCTGCACCTGTCGCTGACCAGTGGCGGCAACCCCGTGTTCCCCACCGACGGGGACGACGCCCGCGGGCTGGGCCTGTCGGACACCGCCTACGGTTTCATCGGCGGCATCCTCGACCACGCCTGCGCACTGCAGGCCGTCGTCGCGCCGACGGTCAACTCCTACAAGCGCACCGGCGCCACCTCGACCGCCTCGGGCGCCTCGTGGGCGCCGCGGCTGCCGACCTACGGCGGCAACGACCGCACCCACTACATCCGGGTGCCCGACTCCGACCGCATCGAACTGCGCGGTGGTGACGGCTCGGCCAACCCGTACCTGGCGATCGCCGCCGCACTGGGCGCCGGCATCGACGGCATCAAGCGCAGCACCGACCCCGGGGCGGTCGGCGGCGGCAACGCCACCAAGGCACTGCCCCCGACACTGCTGCACGCCGTGGACGAGTTCGAGGCCGATCCGGTGGTCACCGGCGTGCTCGACGCCGCCGGCGGTGGAGTCGCTGAGGTCGCCGGCTACTTCGCCAACGTCAAACGCGAGGAGTTCTTCTCCTACCACGGTGCGGTCAGCCCGTGGGAGATCGACACCTACCTCACGGCCTTCTAGGGAGGGAGACCACACATGTGCGGGATCGTCGGATTGCATCTGCGCAACCCGGAACTGCATCCCCAGCTCGGGGAGCTGCTCACCGGCATGCTGTGCGAGATGGGCGAGCGCGGCAGCGACTCGGCCGGGGTGGCCGTCTACGGCGACCCCACCTGGGCGCCGCCCGGGCAGGGCTGCGTCTCGATCGCCGAACTGCCCGCTGGAGCCGGCGC
>JAXHTL010000052.1:0-19625 GCA_034190095.1 Actinomycetota bacterium | reverse complement strand
GCGATGGGCAGCGAATACCGCGCACTGGCCGGGCTTCCCGGCGTCGAACAGGCCCGCATCTGGGAGCCCGAACCGGAGGTCGTGTACGCATGGAGCAGATGACCGCACCGGTGAGCGCGACAACGGCAACGCATTTCGACCTGCGCACGACATCGCTGCGGGAGGTCAACGCCGCCCTGCATGCTCCCGGGGTGGCCGGCGAATTCGTCATCGAGCATCCCCAGGGCGCCCACAACGTGGCGGTCGGAATCAGCGCCCCGGTGACGGTGACCGTCACGGGCCACGTCGGCTACTACGCGGCGGGGATGAATCAGCGCGCCCGGGTCGTCATCGACGGCAACGCCGGCACCGGCGTCGCGGAGAACATGATGAGCGGCTCGGTCCGGGTCACCGGCAATGCCTCGCAGTCCGCCGGCGCCACCGCCCATGGGGGACTGCTGGTCGTCGACGGCAACGCCGCAGCCCGGTGCGGGATCTCGATGAAGGGCGCCGACATCGTCGTCGGCGGCGACGTCGGGCACATGAGCGCGTTCATGGCCCAGGCCGGGCGCCTGGTGGTCCGGGGCGACGCCGGCGAGGCGCTGGGTGACTCGATCTACGAGGCGCGGATCTACGTACGCGGCGAGGTCGGCTCGCTCGGGGCTGACTGCATCGCCAAACCGATGGAACCCGAACACCATCGCGAGCTCGCCGAACTGCTCCAGGCAGCCGGGTTCGGCGGTGACGACACCGCCGCCTACACCCGATACGGGTCGGCCCGTTCGCTGTACCACTTCCACGTCGAGAACACGAGTGCCTACTGACATGACCCCCGAGAACCCCGACTCGCGCGCCCGGCTGGGACTGCGCGAATCCGCCACCTTCGACCGGACCACCATCGCGGCCATCCAGCGCGCCGCCGACACCGGCATCTACGACATCCGCGGCTGGGGCGCCAAACGCGCCCTCCCCCACTTCGACGACCTGCTGTTCCTGGGCGCCTCGATGTCGCGCTACCCGCTGGAGGGCTACCGGGAGCGCTGCGCCACCGACGTCGTACTCGGCGACCGGTTCGCCAAACACCCTCTGCACCTGGATATCCCGGTCACGATCGCGGGTATGAGCTTCGGCGCGCTGTCCGGGCCGGCCAAGGAGGCCCTCGGGCGCGGGGCCAGCGAGGTGGGCACGTCGACCACCACCGGCGACGGCGGGATGACACCCGAGGAACGCGGGCAGAGCAAGCACCTCGTCTATCAGTACCTGCCGTCGCGCTACGGCATGAACCCCGACGATCTGCGCAAGGCCGACGCGATCGAGATCGTGCTGGGCCAGGGCGCCAAGCCCGGTGGCGGCGGAATGCTGTTGGGCCAGAAGATCTCCGAGCGGGTCGCGGCCATGCGCACGCTGCCCCAGGGCATCGACCAGCGCTCGGCCTGTCGGCACCCCGACTGGACCGGCCCCGACGATCTGACCATCAAGATCAACGAGCTGCGCGAGATCACCGACTGGGAGAAGCCGATCTACGTCAAGGTCGGCGCGTCCCGCACCTACTACGACGTCAAGCTCGCGGTGCACGCCGGCGCCGACGTCGTCGTCGTCGACGGTATGCAGGGCGGTACCGCAGCCACCCAGGAGGTCTTCATCGAGCACGTCGGCATCCCGACGCTGGCTGCGATCCCGCAGGCCGTGCAGGCGTTGCAGGAACTCGGAGTGCACCGCACCGCGGCCAGCGGCGCACCGGACCGCAAGGGGGTCCAGCTCATCGTGTCCGGCGGCATCCGCACCGGCGCCGACGTCGCCAAGGCGCTGGCGCTGGGCGCCGACGCGGTGGCCATCGGCACGGCGGCACTGATCGCGCTGGGCGACAACCATCCCCGCTATGCGGCCGACTACGAGAAGATCGGCAGCGCAGCCGGTTTCTACGACGACTACCAGGACGGCAACGACCCGGCCGGGATCAGCACCCAGGACCCCGAGCTGGCCGCACGACTGGACCCGGTGACCGGCGGGCACCGGCTGGCCAACTATCTGCGGGTGCTGACCATGGAGGCCCAGACCATCGCGCGGGCCTGCGGTAAGGCCCACGTGTGCCATCTCGAGCCCGACGACCTCGTCGCGGTCAACGTCGAGGCCGCGGCGATGGCGCGGGTGCCACTGGCCGGCACAGACTGGATCCCCGGACGCACCGGCCAACCATGGTGAGCGAGACAGCCGACGTCGTCATCGTCGGCGGCGGCATCGAAGGCTGCGCCGCGGCCTGGGCGTTGAGCCGGCGCGGCGTCACCGATGTCGTGGTCGCCGAACGCAGCACCGTCGGCTCCGGGATGACCGGCAAGTCCTCCGGGGTGGTGCGCTGCCACTACGGGGTCAGCTCGCTGGCCGCGATGGCCGCCGCCGGCCTCGAGGTCTTCGAGAACGCCGAGGACCTGTTCGGCACCGACATCGGGTTCCGCCAGACCGGCTACGTCGTCGGGGTCGGCGAACCGAACGTGGACTCGCTGCGCAAGAGCCTGGCCGCGCAGCGCCGGGTCGGCGTCGACACCGAGGAGATCGACCGCACCGAGGTGGCCCGGCTGTGGCCGTACGCCGACCTGAGCCCGTTCGCCGCGTTCGGCTGGGAGGCCCGCGGCGGCTACGGCGACGCCTATCAGACCGCCCAGGCGTTCTCGACCGCCGCGCGCGCGGCCGGGGTGCGGATCCGGCAGGGCACCGCGGTGGCCGGGCTGCTGGTCGACGGCGACCGGGTCACCGGTGTCCGGCTGGCCGGCGGCGGCGAGATCGCGGCCGGCACCGTGGTCGTCGCCACCGGGGTGTGGACGCAGCCGTTCCTCGCGCCGTACGGCCTCGACGTCCCGATCACCGTCGCGCGCGAGCAGATCGTCATGATCGATCCCGGAATCGACGCCGCGGCCGTTGCCCGGCTGCCGGTGTTCTCCGACCTGGTGTCATTGCAGTACGTGCGCCCCGAGGTCGGCGGCGAGATCCTGTTCGGCAACAGCGACCTGGCCGAGCTGGAGCAGGCCGACCCGGACGACTACCTCAACCGCGCCACCGAGGGGTTCGTCGACGTCACCGTCGACAAGGTGGGCACCCGGTTCCCCGGCTTCACCGACGCCGCGATCTCGAGCAGCTACGCCGGCTGCTACGACGTCACCCCCGACTTCAACCCGGTCATCTCCCGCGCGCCGCTGGAGGGTCTGGTGGTGGCCGCCGGCTTCAGCGGCCACGGCTTCAAGATCGCCCCGGCCGTCGGCGCGCTGGTGGCCGATCTGGTGGTCGACGGCCGCAGCAGCGACCCGCGCATCCCGGAATCGGATTTCCGATACACCCGTTTCGTCGAGGGCGACCCGCTCAAGACCCCCTACCCTTACGTCGGTGCAGGAGAAATGCGCTAGACAGGAGTCTTGTGGCCCCGCCTGACCATCCCGCCGACGATCACGTCCCGCTGCTGCGCAACCGATCCGGCACGGCGCGTGACCGCAACCCCGCCGAACCCGTCGAAGAGCTCGAGATCGAGTCGGCGATCGGGCACAACGTGCGCCAGCTGCGGCTGCAGCAGGGGCTGACGGTGGCCGAGACGGCGGCCCGCGTCGGCATCTCCAAGGCGATGATGAGCAAGATCGAGAACGCCCAGACCTCCTGCAGCCTGTCCACCCTGGCGCTGCTGGCCAAGGGTTTCGACGTGCCGGTGACCAGCCTGTTCCGCGGCGCCGACGTCGAGCGGCCGGCCGCGTTCACCAAGTCGGGCGCCGGGGCGCGCATCGTGCGCGAAGGCACCCGCGAAGGGCACGAATACCAACTGCTGGGCTCGCTGCGCGGCGAGCACAAGCGGCTGGAATGCCTGCACGTGACGCTGTCGGAGAAGAGCCAGACCTATCCGCTGTTCCAGCATCCCGGCACCGAGTTCATCTACATGCTCGAAGGGGTCATGGACTACAGCCACAGCCGCACCGTGTACCGGCTGCATCCCGGCGACTCGCTGCAGCTCGACGGCGAGGGTGCGCACGGACCCGTCGACCTGGTCGAGGTGCCGATCCGGTTCCTGTCGGTGATCGCGTTCCCCGACTCCCAGGTGTGACCACCGGCCATCGGGGTGAGTTTGGGCATCGGCGCCCACCAGGAGTAGTGTCGGGCGCGTGCAGCGGGTGCTCCTTCTCGAACGCCGCGACGGGGTCTGATCAGACCGGCTTCCCGTCGCGGGTGTTTGGCGATGCGCCGGTCGAAATCCCCCAGACCCCCTGAGAGCGCAGATCATGACCGAGAACATCAACCCCGCCAACGTCAACTCCGCTGACGCGTTCGCGTCGGTACGCACCATCACCACCCCCGCCGGCGCCCCCCATCCCGGCCAGCCCGCCTGGAACACCCAGCGCGGTTCGGCGATGCCGGTGAACCGCTACCGCAGCTTCGACGAAGAGGTCGAGGCCATCCGGCTGCCCGACCGCACCTGGCCCGACAAGGCCATCGACACCGCACCGATGTGGTGCGCGGTGGATCTGCGCGACGGCAACCAGGCGCTGATCGACCCGATGAGCCCGGCCCGCAAGCGCCGCATGTTCGACCTGCTGGTGCGGATGGGATACAAGGAGATCGAGGTCGGTTTCCCGTCGGCCAGCCAGACCGACTTCGACTTCGTCCGCGAGATCATCACCGAGGGCGCCATCCCCGACGACGTGACGATCCAGGTGCTCACCCAATGCCGCCCCGAGCTGGTCGAACGCACCTTCGCCGCCTGCGCGGGTGCGCCGCGCGCGATCGTGCACTTCTACAACTCGACGTCGATCCTGCAGCGCCGAGTGGTGTTCCGCGCCGATCGCGACGCGGTGAAGAAGATCGCCACCGAGGGCGCCCGGATGTGCGTCGAGGAAGCCAAGAAGTACCCCGACACCCGGTGGCGCTTCGAGTACTCACCGGAGTCCTACACCGGCACCGAGCTGGAGTACGCCGTCGACGTCTGCAACGCGGTGGCCGAGATCGTCGCGCCCACCCCGGAGTGGCCGCTGATCGTCAACCTGCCCGCCACCGTCGAGATGGCCACCCCCAACGTCTACGCCGATTCGATCGAGTGGATGAACCGGCATCTGGCCCCGCGCGACTCCATCATCTTGAGCCTGCACCCGCACAACGACCGCGGCACCGCGGTGGCCGCGGCCGAACTGGGCTACGCCGCGGGCGCCGACCGCATCGAGGGCTGCCTGTTCGGCAACGGCGAACGCACCGGCAACGTGTGTCTGGTGACGCTGGGGCTGAACCTGTTCAGCCGCGGGGTGGATCCGCAGATCGACTTCACCAACATCGACGAGATCCGCCGCACCGTCGAGTACTGCAACCAGCTCGGCGTGCACGAACGGCACCCCTACGGCGGCGACCTGGTCTACACCGCGTTCTCCGGCAGCCATCAGGACGCCATCAACAAGGGTCTGGACGCGATGAAGGTGTCCGCCGACGAACAGGACGCCGATGTCGAGGACATCCTGTGGCAGGTTCCCTACCTGCCGATCGACCCGAAGGACGTCGGCCGCACCTACGAGGCAGTCATCCGGGTGAACTCGCAGTCCGGCAAGGGCGGCGTCGCCTACATCATGAAGGCCGACCACGGGCTGGCGCTGCCGCGGCGGCTGCAGATCGAGTTCAGCCAGGCCATCCAGCGGATCACCGACGGTGAGGGCGGCGAAGTGTCGCCGAAGGTGATGTGGGACGCCTTCCGCGAGGAGTACCTGGCGCCGATCACGCCGCTGGAACGGATCAGGCAGCGGGTGGACGCCGCGGAGGTCGACGGGGGCACCGACACCATCACCGCGGTGGTGAAGATCGACGGTGTCGAACGCGAGATCGTCGGCGCCGGCAACGGCCCGCTGGCCGCGTTCTGCGATGCGCTCGGAGCCGTCGGCTTCGACATCAGCGTGCTGGACTACTCCGAGCACGCGATGTCCTCGGGCGAGGAAGCCGCGGCCGCCGCCTATGTCGAAGCCTCGATCGGCGGGAAGACCGTGTGGGGCGTGGGCATCGCGACCTCCATCACCACCGCATCGCTGCGGGCCGTGGTGTCGGCGGTCAACCGGGCCGCCCGGCTCACCCAGGGCTGAGCCGAACCGGCGCCGGTGAGCACCTCTGTCCTGCCGCTGGCGCGCGCGTTCTGGCTGTTCCAGCTCGCCGGTGCCAGCGTCGGGGTGACGGCCGCACTGGTACTCCTCGGCGCCGCGGCGACCGGTCTGGCCAGCCCGCTCTACCTGCTGTTGGCGGTGGCGGGCCTGGTGCTGTTCGGCATGGTGTTCGTGGCCACCGTGCGCGTGCTGGCCACCGACGGCCTCACCCTGCACCGCGACGGGTTCGGCTACGGCGGCCGGCAGTACCGGTGGTCGCAGATCGCCGAGTTCACCCCGGTCGGGTTCGTCGCGAAGTCGCATGTGCGGATCGCCTTCCGGCCCGACGCCGACCTGGACGGGACGGTGCGGCTGGCGCAGACCTGCGGCAGGTTCGGCTTCTATCACCCGGCCGCGCACCTCCCGGTCAAGGGCTTCGCCACCGACGGCCGGCCGCTGGCAGCGGTGCTCAATGAGCGGTTGAACAGCCGATGACACCCATCACAACGTCGTCACAACCGTCGCGGCGTGATTGCGGCAGACCCCCAGGGGCATGATTGACTGGCGGCTGCGCAGACAGCGTCACCGCCGGTTAAGGAGTAGCCGTCATGTGGAATACCTTCTGGGATTTCCTGTGGACCACCATCGTCATCTTCGCGTTCATCGCGTATCTGCTGATCCTGTTCAACATCCTGGTCGACCTGTTTTGGCGTGACCACAAGACCTCGGGCTGGATCAAGGCGATCTGGGTGGTCTTCCTGATCGTGCTGCCCTATCTGACCGCGCTGGTCTACTTGATCGCCCGCGGCAAGGGCATGGCCGAGCGGGCCCGTGAACAGGCCATGCAGGCCAAACGCGACACCGACGACTACATCAAGCAGGCTGCCGGCCGATCCCCGGCCCAGGAGATCGCCGACGCCAAGAACCTGCTCGAGACCGGCACCATCACGCAGGCCGAGTTCGACGCGCTGAAGGCCAAGGCGCTGGGCTGAGCGCGCCGGCGATCAGAACAGCCTGAACTGATCGTCGACGGTGGTGGTGTCGGTGAACGACTCGATGCCGGCACCACCGACCACCGCGTCCAGCAGCTCCATGAAGTCGGCGCTGCCGACCAGCGGGACGCCGAGCCCGGCGGCCTGGTAGGCCTTGCCCTGCCCGGCCGTGGTGTCGTCGCACACGATCAGTGAGGTGTGCGCGTCGACCACCTCGGTGTAGGCCAGCCCGGCGTGCAGGATGCGCTCGATGAGCTCCTCGTGGGTTCGGCCCGCCACACCGGCCAGGCCGACCCGCATGCCCTGCACCAGCGGTCGCTGGGCCACGTAGCGGCCGGGGTTGGCGTACGGGCACGGCCGTCGCGCGGCCACCACCTTCAACGGATGCAGTTCGTCGTGGGTGACCCGGCCGTTGGGCCAGGTCCGGCGCGTGACCGGATGTACCGGCAGCCACACCTTGCGTTCCCCGGCCCGCACCAGTGCGGGTTTGAGGATCTGCGCGAGCACCATGGCGTCATCGAGGGCGTCGTGCGGCCGCATCTGGGTGACACCCCAGTGCCCGGCCACCGTCTCCAGCCGCAGGTTGGCCAGCCCCAGGTCGAGCCGGCGGGACAGTTCGACGGTGCACATCACCGTCTCGACGGGCAGTTCGACGTCCACCAGCTCGGCTTCGGCGGCCAGGAACGAGTAGTCGAACCCCACGTTGTGGGCGACCAGGGTACGCCCGCGCAACACCTCGACGAGGTCGGCGGCGATGTCGCCGAAGCTCGGCTGGCCCACCAGCATCTCGGCGGTCAGGCCGTGGACGTGCGTCGGCCCGGGATCGACACCGGGATCGAGCAGGCTGTACAGGCTCTTCTCGACGTTGCCGTCATCGCTGAGGGCCAGTGCCGCCACGCTGACGATGCGGGCCTGCCCGGGCCGGAACCCGGACGTCTCGACGTCCACCACGGCCCAGCCGGAACTGGACTGACCGGCCGGCCTGCCCCAGTCACATCCGCCGGTTGAGCTCACGTTTCGAGCATGGCACGCACCGCTGACATGCCCTGCTCCATCACCCCGCGTGTCGGGGGTTCTTCTAGACTCCCGGCATGGTCACCCCACGTGGACGAGTCGCGCTGGCGGCCGGCGCCGCCGCCCGCTGGGCGTCGCGGGTCACCGGCCGCGGGGCCGGCGCGATGATCGGCGGGCTGGTCGCGATGACCCTGGACCGAAGCATCCTCGGCCAGCTCGGCGCGGGCCGGCGCACCGTGGTGATCACCGGAACCAACGGCAAGTCCACCACCACCCGGATGACCGCGGCGGCGCTGGCCACCCTGGGCGAGGTGGCCACCAACGCCGAGGGCGCCAACATGGACGCCGGGCTGGTGGCCGCGCTGGCCGCCGCGCCGACCGCGTCGCTGGCCGCACTCGAGGTCGACGAGATGCACGTCCCGCACGTGTCGGACGCGGTGTCCCCGGCGGTGATCGTGCTGTTGAACCTGTCCCGCGACCAACTCGACCGGGTCGGTGAGATCAACCACATCGAGCGCACGCTGCGCGCGGGACTGGCCCGCCACCCCGGCGCGGTGGTGGTGGCCAACTGTGACGACGTGCTGATGACCTCGGCCGCCTACGACCACGCGAACGTGGTGTGGGTCGCCGCCGGCGGCGGCTGGGCCGGTGACTCGGTGAGCTGCCCGCGCTCGGGGGAGATCATCGTGCGCGAACGGGCGCACTGGTACTCCACCGGCTGCGATTTCAAGCGACCGACGCCGCACTGGTGGTTCGACGACACCCACGTCCACGGGCCGGACGGGCTGTCCCTGCCGATGACCCTGACGCTGCCGGGAACGGTCAACCGCGGCAACGCCACCCAGGCGGTCGCCGCAGCGGTGTCGCTGGGGGCCGACCCGGCCGCGGCGGTGGCCGCGGCATCGGCCGTCGACGAGGTCGCCGGGCGGTACCGGACCGTGCGGGTCGGGACACACACGGCCCGGATCCTGTTGGCCAAGAACCCCGCCGGCTGGCAGGAGGCGCTGTCGATGGTCGACCGCGACGCCGCCGGGGTGGTGATCGCGGTCAACGGACAGGTGCCCGACGGGGAGGACCTGTCCTGGCTGTGGGATGTGCGGTTCGAGCATTTCGATTCGACGGCGGTGGTGGCCGCCGGCGAACGCGGCACCGACCTGGCGGTTCGGCTCGGCTACGCCGGTGTCGAGCACACCCTGGTGCACGACACCGTGCGCGCCATCGAGTCGTGCCCACCGGGACACGTCGAAGTGCTGGCCAACTACACCGCCTTCCTGCAGCTCAACCGGATCCTGGAGCGGGCACGATGACCGATTCGGCGGTACGGATCGGGCTGGTGCTGCCCGACGTGATGGGCACCTACGGCGACGGCGGCAACGCGGTCGTGCTCCGACAACGGTTGCGCCAGCGTGGCATCGCCGCCGAGATCGTCGAGATCACCCTCGGCGACCCGGTGCCGGCCGAGCTGGATCTCTACACCCTCGGCGGCGCCGAGGACTACGCCCAGCGGCTGGCCACCAAACATCTGATCCGTTATCCGGGCCTGCAGCAGGCGGTTTCACGCGGGGCTCCGGTGCTGGCGATCTGCGCGGCGATCCAGGTCCTCGGCCACTGGTACGAGACGTCGGCGGGGGAACGCGTCGACGGGGTGGGCGTGCTGGACGTGACCACCTCCCCGCAGCCCGAACGCACCATCGGCGAGGTCGCCGCGACCCCGCTGGTGGACGGCCTGACCGAGCCGCTCACCGGATTCGAGAATCACCGCGGCGGAACGGTTCTCGGACCCGATGCCCGTCCACTGGCGGCCGTCACCAAGGGAGCGGGCAACCGCGCCGGGGACGGGTTCGACGGTGCAGTGCAGGGCAGCGTGGTGGCCACCTACCTGCACGGGTGCTGCCTGGCCCGTAACCCGGAACTGGCAGATCACCTGCTGGCCACAGTGGTCGGCACTCTCGCCCCGCTGGACCTGCCCGAGGTCACCCGGCTGCGCACCGAACGGCTGGCCGCACCGCGCCGCGTCTAGGGCGGTGTCACGATGCCGTGCTGGTAGGCGTAGACGATGGCGGCGGCGCGGTCCCGCAGGCCGAGTTTGACGAAGATCCGCCCGATATGGCTCTTGACGGTGACACCGGAGATGAACAGCTCGTCGGCGATCTCACCGTTGGAACGCCCCTTGGCGATCAGCGTCAGGACGTCGAGCTCGCGCGGCGTCAGTTCCCCGACCGCCTCGGGCACCGGCTGCCGGGCAGCGGTGCGATAGGTGGTCAGCACCCGGGAGGTGACCGACGGGTCGAGGTACCCGTCGCCGCGGGCCACCGCGTGCACGGCACGGATCAGCTCCTCGGCCGGTGAATCCTTGAGCACGAAGCCGGCAGCCCCGGCCCGCAGCACCCCTGACAGCAGCTCCTCGTCGCTGAACGTGGTCAGCGCGAGCACCGGCGGACCGTCACCGGCGGCGAGCAGCCGGGTGGCATCGATTCCGTTGACCCGCTTCATCCGCAGATCCATGACCACCACGTCGGGCCGGTGCGCGGCGACCGCGGCGGGCACTTCGTCGCCGTCGGAGCACTCCCCGACCACCTCGATGCCGTCCCGGCGGCGCAGGATCCGGCGCAGCCCGGAGCGCACCAGCTCCTGATCGTCGACCAGCAGCGCGGTCACCGTCGCGTCGGTCATCCGCCGCGACCCCACAGCGCGCAGGGTTGCTGCCCGTCACCGAGCGGGACGTCGGCCCGCACGATCCAGCGGTCTCCGACGGGGCCGGCGGAGATCGTGCCGCCGAGCAGCTGCACCCGCTGGCGCATCCCACGCATCCCGCGACCTTCCGTGCCGGGCGCCCCCACCGGGGCGGGCAGCCGGCTGGTCACGGTCAGGGTCGCCACCCCGGCGTCCCCCGAGGTCACCACGAGTGTCATCGCCGAGTCGGCGTCGGGGGCGTGTTTGGCGACGTTGGCCAGCGACTCCTGGGCGATGCGGTACAGCGCCAGCCCGGCCGCCGCAGAGACACCCTCCTGGGGGCCGCTGGCCTGCAGCGAGACGCTCAGCCCGGCCCGGACGAAGTCGTCCACCAGATCGGGGAGGTCCCGCACCCCGGGCTCGGGGGCGGTCTTGGCGACGGCGTCGTCGAGCAGACCGACCGTGCTGCGGATGTCGGCCATCGCCTGCCGTCCCAGCCGCTCGGCCTCTTCGAGCGCGTCCACGGCCTCGTCGATGTCGCGGTCCTCCTGCAGTCCCCGGCGCGCACCCGTGACATGCAGCAGCGTCACGCTCAGCGAATGGGCGATCACGTCGTGGACCTCGCGCGCGATGCGACGGCGCTCGTCGGCGGCGGCGTGCTCGGCGAGCTGCTGCTGAGCCTGGCGCTGCTCGAGCAGAAGCTGCTGCTGGATCCGCATCAGATAGCCGACCAGCCAACCGATCCCGATGAAGCTCAGATACAGCGCCGGCGTCTCGACCCGCCCCAGGCCCGCAGCCGCCAACAACAGTGCCACCGCGGAACCGGCGGCCAGCAGCCCGCCGCGCATCGAGGACACCGACCCCACGACCCCGGCGAGCATGCTCAACAGCACCGGAGCGAAGTCGCCCGTGATCGGTGTGTCGGTGGCGAACAACAGAATCGCCGTGCACACGATCCACGACAACCACAGCGCGAACGCCTCGTAGGCCATCACGTCGAAGGCCACGAACACCAGCCAGGGCAGGCAGGCCACCGCGATCGCGGCGGCGGCGATCCACCATTGCGAGACGGGCCGCTGGGCCGCGGCGATCACCGCGACCACCACCAGCGCGATGTCGATGCTGACGACGAACGGCCAGGTGTAGCCACCCGGCAGCTCGTCACCTTTCCGAAGCACGTAGCGCCGGAATCGGCGCTGCAGTGCACCCAGCATCGTGCCATCGTATGGCGCGCGGCACCGCGGTGACATCAGCCTGCGGTATGCGCCCGTGTCCTACCGCGGTAGGAGAACCGGTTGAGTCTGCGGCACGACGCTTTTCCGCTCCCGGCTTCCTAGCGTCGAGGCATGACATGGTCACAGTTGCACGAGCGAATGGCATTCATGGCAGACATGGCCGAGCGGGCGGCCACCGATCCCGACGCCGCGCTGGCGCGCGCCGTCGCCTCCGGGGAGATCGGCCGCCTGTTCGGCGACGAAGAGGGGTTGCTGCTGGCCCTGCGACACCGTTGGGTCACCATGCTGGCAGCCAAGCTGGATCAGGCGGCCCACGACGACGTGCCGGCCGAGCAGGCCCGCGCCGCCCTCGCCGCGGCTCACCCGGGACTGCGCGCGCTGCTCGACGCGGCGGCCCGCCGGTCGCTGCGGGTGCGGGCCCTGGACCGCGGCGAGCAGCGCATGGTCGACATCTATGCCGGTCCACGTGGCGAAGACCAGACGGTGGCGTGATGTCGGAGTCACGGATCTGGCTGCGCTGGACCGCTGCCCACGGCCTGCCGCGAGCGGTCCTCAAGCTCAGGGCGCGGCGCGGTGACCCGATGGCGCAGCTGTTGCTCGGCCGGGCCGACCGCGCCGAACGGCTGCGCCTCATCGAGGACATCCGGCAACGGGGACCGTTGGTACGCACTCCGGCCGTCTGGGTCAGCGCCGACCACGGCGTGTGCCGACAGGTGCTGCGCAGCAGTGATTTCGGCATCGCCGACCCGAATGAGACCGGCCTGCCCGACCGGCTGCGCGGCGTGCTGCGACGCCTGGACCCGGGGCTGCCCAACCCGGTCGAGCCCCCGTCGATGCTGATGACCGATCCCCCGGAACACACCGAGTTCCGCCGGCTGGTCGCGCGCAGCTTCACCCCCAGATCGATCACCACGCTCGAATCCCGGATCACCGATCTGACCTGCGCGTTGCTCGACGAGCTGGCCGGGCGCGACGTCGTCGACCTGGTAGCCGACTATGCGGCGCAGCTGCCCGCCGCGGTCATCACCGAGATCCTCGGCGTCCCGGCGCAGGACCGGGGGCGCATCCTGGGCTGGGGAACCAGTGTCGCCCCGCTTCTCGACATCGGCATCGCCTGGCCGGTCTACCGCACCGCCGTCGAGGAGCTGCGCGACGTGGACGACTACCTGGGCGCGCACTTCCAGCTGCTGCACCGGCACGGCGGCGACGGCACCCCGTTCAGCGCCATGGCCACCGAGGGCGGCCTGTCGGCACGCGAGCTGAGGTCCAATGCCGCGCTGCTGGTGGGGGCCGGGGTCGAGACCACCGTCAACCTGATCGGCAACGGCGTGGCCACGCTGCTGGACCACCCCGAGCAGCTGGCCCTGCTGGCCGAGGACCCCGGCCGGTGGCCGGCGGCGGTGGAGGAGATTCTCCGGTTCGCCAGCCCGGTGCAGATGACGGCCCGAAAGGCTCACCGCGACAGCGACATCGACGGAGTCACCATCGGTGCGGGCGAGGTGGTCGTGATGCTGCTGGGGGGCGCCAACCGCGACCCGGCCGTCTTCGACCATCCCGACCGTTTCGACATCACCCGGTCGAACGCCCGCGAGCACCTGGCGTTCGCCACCGGTATCCACGTGTGCCTCGGGGCGGCCCTGGCACGCATCGAGGCCGCCGCCGCGCTGCGCGGGCTCTTCGAGCGCTACCCGGACCTGCGCCTGGCCGGCCCGGCCCGGCCACGCTCGCTGGTCAACCTGCACGGCTTCGCGTCGATGCCGGCGACCGTCACGCGACAGACAGCCGGACGAGGCTCTGCTGTCCGGTGACCTCAGGCCAGCGCCCGGCGACCGGCCAGCGCCCTACCCAGGGTCAGCTCGTCGGCGAACTCCAGGTCCCCGCCCATCGGCAGGCCGGAGGCGATCCGGGTCACGGTCAGGTCGGGGATGTCACGCAGCATCCGCACCAGGTAGGTCGCGGTGGCCTCGCCCTCGGTGTTCGGGTCGGTCGCGATGATCACCTCGGCGACGTCGACCCCGTCCACCCGCTCCCCGATCCGGTTCAGCAGCTCCCGGATCCGCAGCTGATCGGGCCCCACCCCGGACAGCGGGTCCAGCGCCCCGCCCAGCACGTGGTAGCGGCCACGGAACTCCCGGGTGCGCTCCACCGCCTGCACGTCCTTGGGCTCCTCGACGACGCACACCAGCGACGCGTCGCGGCGTGGATCGCTGCAGATACGGCAGCGTTCGTTGTCGCTGACGTTGCCGCAGACCTCGCAGAACGTGACCCCGTCGCGGATCCGGCCGAGCACCGCGGTGAGCCGGTCGATGTCGGGCGGCTCGACCGAGAGCAGATGGAACGCGATCCGCTGGGCACTCTTGGGGCCGATGCCGGGCAGCTTGCCGAGCTCGTCGATCAGATCCTGGACGGGTCCTTCGAACATCTACGGTGGCGTCACATACCCGGCAGGCCGAGCCCACCCATGCCGCCGGCCAGCGGTCCGAGCCGGTCGTGGGCCAGGATGGTCACCTGCTTGGCGGCATCGCCGATGGCCCCGACGATGAGGTCCTGCAGCGTGTCGACATCGGAGGGGTCCACGACCTTGGGATCGATCGTCACGGCCACCACCTCGCCGCTGCCCCTCATGGTGACCTGGACCAACCCGCCACCGGCCTGGCCGTGCACCTCGGAGTTGGCGAGCGCTTCCTGAGCCTCCATCAGCTGTTGCTGCACCTGCTGCGCCTGCGCGAGAAGTGCGGACATATCGGGTTGACCCTCAGGTTGCATTGCTGGTCCTCTTGCACATTGGTTGCGTAACTGTCTCGACTTGGTTGCGCTCGCCCAGATGCGGCGCTTCGGGCTTTCAGCCTAGTCGCCGTGCGGGCTACCGTGGCGCGGTGCACGTACCAGCAATTCTGCGTGTCGGCATGCGCACCGTCTCGGCCCTCGCGATCGGAGCGCTCGTCGCCGCCTCGACGGTGTCAGCCCCGGCCCACGCGGCGCCTTCGAATGTCGCCGGCATGATCGTCTTCCTCGACCCCGGCCACCAGGGCTCCAACGACGCCGCGACGCTCAGCAGGCAGGTGCCCACCGGGCGGGGCGGCACCAAGGACTGCCAGACCAGCGGCAGCGCGACCGACGACGGCTATCCCGAACACACCTTCAACTGGGACACCACCCTGCGGGTGCGGCAGGCGTTGACGGCACTGGGCGTACGCACGGCGATGTCGCGCGGCGACGACACCGGCCCCGGCCCGTGCGTGGACCAGCGGGCGGCGCTGGCCAACGCGGTGACCCCCAACGCCATCGTGTCGATCCACGCGGACGGGGGTCCGGCGACCGGTCGCGGCTTCCACGTGCTCTATTCGAATCCGCCGCTCAACGCCGCACAGGCCGGGCCGGCGGTGCAGTTCGCCCGCACCATGCGCGACAACCTGGCCGGGTCGGGCATCCCGGCGTCGAACTACATCGGTTCCTCGGGGCTGAACCCGCGCTCCGACATCGCCGGGCTCAACCTGGCGCAGTACCCGTCGATCCTGGTCGAGCTCGGCAACATGAAGAACCCCGCCGACTCCGCGCTGATGAAGACCCCCGAGGGGCGGCAGAAGTACGCCGAGGCCGTGGTGCGGGGCATCGTCGCGTTCCTGGCCGCCCAACGCGGTTAGTCCTCCTGGTCGACTCCGGTGCCCTCGACGCCGACGGTGCCCTCGACCTCGCGTTTGAGGTTGCCCAGCACCTCGGCCTGGATCTTGCGCAGCCCGATCGGGGCGAAGATCCTCTCGAAGAACCCGCCGATACCGCCGGCGCCCTTCCAGGACGTCTTGAGGGTGACCGAGGAGCCGGGTCCCGCCGGCGCGACGGTCCAGTTGGTGACCATCGAGGAGTTCGCGTCCTTCTCGATGACGGTGCGTCCGGCGACGTCGACGGTGGCCTTCACCTGGCGGGACCGCGATTTGGTCGCCTGCAGTGTCCATTCCGCCACGGTGCCTGCCCCCTGGCCGCCCTCGAGGACCCGATACCCGCTGTAGTGCGAGGAGAGGATCCTCGGACGCATCGCCTCGTAGTCGGCCACGGCGCCGAGCACCGTCGCCGGGTCGGCGTCGATCAAGTCCGTGCTGGTCGCGCTGACCTGTGCCATCAGTGAAAACTCCTTGTCAAAGCCCAGTGCGGTCGCATCGGTTGCCACCACGGACTAGCGTATATGCGTGTCTGTTGCCCCGACCGACGCATGGGCTGCGCACGCCGCCGGTGTGCAGCGGCTGCTGGACAGCTATCGCGCCATTCCCGCTGACGCGACGGTGCGCCTCGCCAAGCCCACGTCCAACCTGTTCCGGGCACGGGCCAAGACCGCCGGCCGGGGCCTGGACACCTCGGGGCTGACCGGTGTCATCGCGGTCGACCCGCAGGCCCGCACCGCCGACGTCGCCGGCATGTGCACCTACGAGGATCTCGTCGCCGCGACGCTGCCCCACGGGCTCTCGCCGCTGGTCGTCCCCCAGCTCAAGACCATCACCCTCGGCGGCGCCGTCACCGGCCTGGGCATCGAGTCGGCGTCGTTCCGCAACGGTCTGCCGCACGAGTCGGTGCTCGAGATGGACATCCTCACCGGATCCGGTGAGGTGGTGCGCGCCTCGGCCGACGAACATCCCGACCTGTTCGCGGCCTTCCCGAATTCCTATGGCACCCTGGGCTACTCGGTGCGGCTGAAGATCGAGCTGGAACCGGTCAAACCGTTCGTCGCGCTGCGGCACCTGCGCTTCCATTCCCTGGAGGCACTGATCGAGGCCATGGACCGGATCATCGAGACCGGGGGCCTCGACGGCCAGCCGGTGGACTATCTCGACGGTGTGGTGTTCAGCGCCGCCGAAAGCTACCTGTGCGTCGGCGTGCAGACCGCCACCCCGGGCCCGGTCAGCGACTACACCGGAAAGGACATCTACTACCGCTCGATCCAGCACGACGCACCCGGTCAGGGCGGCGAGAAGCACGATCGACTCACCATCCACGACTACCTGTGGCGGTGGGACACCGACTGGTTCTGGTGCTCGCGCGCGTTCGGGACGCAGAACCCGCGCATCCGCCGCTGGTGGCCACGGCGCTACCGCCGCAGCAGCTTCTACTGGAAGCTCATCGGCTACGACCAGCGATTCGGCATCGCCGACCGGATCGAAAAACGAAACGGCCGTCCACCGCGCGAACGAGTCGTCCAGGACGTGGAGGTGCCGATCGAGCGCACCGTGGAGTTCCTGCGCTGGTTCCTCGACGCGGTGCCCATCGAGCCGATCTGGTTGTGCCCGTTGCGGCTCCGCGACGACCGCAGCTGGCCGCTCTACCCGATCCGACCACACCACACCTACGTCAACGTCGGATTCTGGTCTTCGGTGCCTATCGGCCCGGAGGACGGGTACACGAACAAGATGATCGAACGCGAGGTCAGTGCGCTCGAGGGGCACAAGTCGCTGTATTCGGATTCGTACTACCCACCGGAGGATTTCGAGTCGCTCTACGGCGGCGAGACCTACAAGACGGTGAAGAAGGCCTATGACCCGGATTCACGGTTTCTCGATCTGTATGCGAAGGCGGTGCGGAGGCAATGACCACTTTTCGGGATGACACCAGCCGGGACGAACCGGCGGGCAACAACGTCGATCACAGGCTCACGCTGGCCGAGATCCTGGAGATCTTCGCCGCGGGACGGCTCCCGCTGCGGTTCACCGCCTACGACGGCAGCAGCACCGGCCCCCCGGACGCACCTCTGGGACTCGACCTGCTCACCCCGCGCGGCACCACCTATCTGGCCACCGCGCCCGGCGACCTGGGGCTCGCGCGCGCCTACGTCTCGGGAGATCTCGAGCCGCACGGGGTACATCCGGGCGACCCCTACGAGCTGCTCACCGCCCTGGTCCAGAAACTGGACTTCAAGCGACCCTCGGCGCGGGTGCTGGCCCAGGTCATCCGCTCCATCGGCATCGAGCATCTGCGACCGATCTCGCCGCCGCCGCAGGAGGCGCTGCCGCGCTGGCGGCGCATCGCTGAAGGTCTGCGGCACAGCAAGACCCGCGACGCCGAGGCGATCCACCACCACTACGACGTCTCGAACAGGTTCTACGAATGGGTGCTGGGCCCGTCGATGACCTACACCTGCGCGTGCTATCCGCACCCCGATTCGACGCTGGAGGACGCCCAGGACAACAAATACCGCCTGGTGTTCGAGAAGCTGCGCCTCTCCCCCGGTGACCGGCTGCTGGACGTGGGGTGCGGCTGGGGCGGCATGGTGCGCTATGCCGCCCGGCACGGGGTCAAGGCCATCGGGGTGACACTGTCGGCACAGCAGGCCGAATGGGCGCAGAAGGCCATCGCCGAGGAGGGCCTCGGGGACCTGGCCGAAGTGCGTCACAGCGACTACCGCGATGTGCGCGAAACGCAGTTCGACGCGGTGTCCTCGATCGGGCTCACCGAGCACATCGGGGTGGCGAACTACCCGACCTACTTCCGCTTCCTGCAGTCCAAGCTGCGCACCGGCGGGTTGCTGCTCAATCACTGCATCACCCGGCACGACAACCGGCACGGACCTGCCGCCGGCGGGTTCATCGACCGCTACGTGTTCCCCGACGGGGAGCTCACCGGGTCCGGGCGCATCATCACCGAGCTGCAGGACGTCGGAATGGAGGTGGTGCATGAGGAGAACCTGCGCCACCACTACGCGATGACGCTGCGGGACTGGTGCGCCAACCTCGTCGAGCACTGGGACGAGGCCGTCGACGAAGTCGGCCTGGCCACCGCGAAGGTGTGGGGCCTGTACATGGCCGGGTCCCGGGTGGGCTTCGAGCAGAACGCGATCCAGCTGCACCAGGTGCTCGCGGTCAAGCTCGACGCCCACGGCCACGACGGCGGGCTGCCGCTGCGCCCGTGGTGGACGGCCTAGGAAGGACTGGGATCATGGTCCGTTTCCTGTTACGCATCGCGGTGTTCCTGGGGTCTTCGGCGATCGGGCTGCTTGCCGCCTCCCTGCTGGTTTCCGGGGTATCGCTGTCGCCGTTGGGTTTCGTTGCGGCCGTGGTGATCTTCACCGTCGCGCAGGCGCTGCTGTCGCCGCTGCTGGAGAAGATGGCGACCAAGTACGCCTCGGCGTTCCTCGGCGGCATCGGGGTGGTGTCGACGTTCGTCGCGCTGCTGCTGGCGTCGCTGCTGTCGGGTGGGCTGAGCATCGACGGCGTCGGATCCTGGATCGCGGCCACCGTGGTGGTCTGGGTGGTGACGGCCGCCGCCACCCTGGTCCTACCGAAACTCCTGCTGAAAGACGATAAGGGCGCGAAAGCGGCCTAGCCTCACGCGTTGTCGGCTCCGTCGATCCGGCGGGCGCCGAGTTCGTTCTGCAGCAACTCCAACGCGGCTTCCTCGGGATCGCGGCGCGGGGCCTGCGGATCGGCGTTGCCCGCTTCGGCCAGCATGCTCTCTTCGTCGTCGTCGGCGGCGGGCTCGGGCGCCGGGGGCGGTGCCGGTTCGGCCCGACGGCCGCCCGGTTCGGCCCGTGGCGGCGGGGCCGCTTCCGGCGGCGCGGCACCCGTCTCGCAGCGGATCCGCCAATTCACGCCGAGCGCATCCCGCAACGCCTCGGCGATGACGTCGGCGTTGCGCTGCTCGGAGAGTCGTTTGGCCAGCGGTGCGGA
>JAXHTL010000051.1:0-25550 GCA_034190095.1 Actinomycetota bacterium | reverse complement strand
GAACTTTCGGCACACTTTCACCGAAGTAGACGATGTCGGGTTTGAGCATTCCGGCGCATGCCGGGCAGTCGATGACCCGGAAGTCGGCCGTGTCGGAGACCACCGCGTCGGCGTCCGGGGCGACGGCGATGCCACCCAGCGCCGCGGCCGCGGCGGCGAAGCCGGGGTTGGCTGCCTCCAGGAGTTCGGCCAGCGCCGCGCGCGACATCGTGTGGCCGCAGTCGAGGCAGATCACCCGCGCGTAGCTGCCGTGCAGATCGACCACGGTTTCGCTGCCGGCTTTGGTGTGCAGGAGGTCCACGTTCTGGGTGATCACCGCGCTGACCACGCCGGCTCGCTCCAGGGCGGCCAGGGCGCGGTGCCCGGCGTTGGGCCGGGTCTGGTCCATGTGTCGCCAGCCCAGATGATTGCGCGCCCAGTACCGCTGCCGGAACGCCGCATCCGAGGTGAACTGGCGGATCGTCATCGGGTTGCTGGGCGGTGAGTCCGGGCCTCGGTAGTCGGGTATCCCGGAGTCGGTCGAGATGCCCGCGCCGGTGAGCACGGCGACGCGCCGTCCCCGCAGCAGGGTGACCAGTTCAGGCGCCTCCACCTGATCGAATGTAGGCGATCGCGGCGCTCAGGCGGGTTCGTGCTGGTCAGCTCCGTTGGTGAAGACCTGATCCTCGTCGTGACCGGCAGCGTCACCATCATGATCGTCGTCGTCGTCGTCATCGTCGTACTCGTCGTCGACCGCGAGGATCTCGACGATCTCGACGTGGCGCTCCAGCCGGTGCTCGTCGGACAGCGGCACCGAGACCGTCAGGATTCCGCGGTCGTAGATCGCGTTGATCTCATCGGCATCGGCCCCGTCGGGCAGCGTCAGCGTGCGGCTGAACGCGCCGTACTGGAACTCCGAGCGGCCGCAGTTCTCGTCGGGGCCGGGCCGCTGCGCGCTGATCGTCAGCCGACCGTCGCGGACCGTGACGTCGATGTCGTCGTCCGGGTCGATCCCGGGCAGTTCGGCGCGGACCTCGTAGCAGTCCTCGTAGAGTTCTTCTTCGATCCGCATCGCGCGGCCCTCGAACAGCGGTCGCAGCGCCGCGAACGCCGGCAGGGTCTCGATCAGCTCGGTCAGATCAGATAGCAAAGGGCGCGAAGGGCGTTGGGTGGCAACCTTGTTCACGCTTTTCAGGATGCGCGCGCCAGGGAAAATCCATGAAGCGCCCACGGTGCCGACGAGCGAACGACAGGCCAACACCGGACCTTGCGCGGGTCACTCCATCTGGGTGGGGCAGGCCTCCACCGACACCGGGATGTCGATGACCCCGGAACGCTCGAACTCGAAGGAGACGTCCACCGGGGTGCCCGCTCTGGCTGAGTCGTCGAGATTCTCCACCACGGCCGTCAGGCGTGGTGCACCCTCGACATCGCGGCTCACCGCGATCGTCTGCTCGGGCGGGATGTCCACCGGCAGGGGCGGCGAGAAACGCAGATTCTCGGCCGCCGGCGTGCTCACCGACAACAATCGCTCGGTCTCGGTGACGCGGGTGTTCGTGGCGGTGAAGCGCAGCACGCCACTGTCACCGACCTGGATCTCGCAGGACTCGAGGTAGCTGGGGACCAGGTAGGCGCTGTCGACGGAGGTCTCCAGTTCCGATGGTGCGTCCGCCCCCCGGTCCGAGGATCCCATCTCGGTGTTCAGGCAGCCGCTCATCGGCAGCGCCAGGCCGGCCACGGCGCACACGGCCAGCATCGTCGTGCGATTGCGTTGCTGTAGCGGAGTCATCACCAAAACGCCTACCCGGCTACCGACGGCCCAAACCTGCGAGCCGCCGGCGCCGTTTCGGCGCGTGTGGTTCGGGTAGCCGATCGTGCGTGAATTCTGCAGCCATGCAAGCGTTGACGGTGCAGCCCGGGGTTGCGGACTCGCTGGCGGTGACCGAGGTCGAGGAGCCGGCCCCGGGGGCCGGCGAGCTGCTGGTCGAGGGCCTTGCGCTCGGTGTGTGCGGTACCGACCGGGAGATCGCCGGCGGCGGCTACGGGTGGGCGCCGCCGCACCGGGACCGGCTGATCATCGGCCACGAGTCGCTGGGCCGCGTCGTGCAGACCGTCCCCGGCAGCGACATCGCCGAAGGTGACCTCGTCGTCGGGGTGGTGCGGCGTCCCGACCCGGTGCCGTGCGGGGCGTGTGCGATCGGAGAGTTCGACATGTGCCGCAACGGCCGCTACACCGAGCGCGGCATCAAGCAGATCGACGGGTACGGCAGCCAGCGCTGGACGGTGGAGCCCGGTTACGCGGTCACGCTGGATCCCGCGCTGGCCGAGGTGGGGGTGCTGATGGAACCCACGACCGTGGTCGCCAAGGCCTGGGAGCAGGTCACCCGCATCGGTGAGCGCAGCTGGTTCGACCCGCAGCGGGTGCTGGTCACCGGAGCCGGCCCGATCGGGCTGCTGGCCGCGTTGCTGGCAACCCAGCGCGGACTCGAGGTCCACGTGCTCGACCGCGTGACCGACGGCCCCAAACCCGATCTGGTGCGCTCCCTGGGCGCGACCTACCACACCGAAGCGGTCGCCACCGTGACCGAGCGGCTCGCACCCGACGTGGTCATCGAGGCCACCGGGGCCAGCAGCGTGGTGCTCGACGCCATGACCGACACCGCCAGCTACGGGATCGTCTGCCTGACCGGTGTCTCGCCCAAGGGCCGGACGGTGCAGGTCGACGCCGGCGGGCTGAATCGCGAGATCGTGCTCGAGAACGACGCCGTGGTCGGCTCCGTCAACGCCAACCTGCGCCATTACCGGCAGGCGGCCGCCGCGCTGGCCCAGGCTGACCCCGGCTGGCTGGCAGGGCTGATCACTCGCACGGTGCCGCTGACGCGCGCCACCGAAGCGTTCGACGGCGACGGCGACGACATCAAGGTGGTCATCGATCTGCAGGTGGCCGCGTGACCCTGGTCGAGGACTATGCCCTGCTCGGCGACCTGCAGACCGCGGCGCTGGTCGGGCGCGACGGTTCCATCGACTGGTTGTCGTTACCGCGGTTCGACTCGCCGGCCTGCTTCTCCGCGCTGCTCGGTGACCGCGAAGCCGGACGCTGGCAGCTGGCCCCGGCCGACGGCGGCCCGGCAACGCGGCGCGCCTACCGGGGCGACACCCTGGTCCTGGAGTCGGAATGGGACACCGCCGCGGGAACGGTGCGGGTCATCGACTTCATGCCGCCCCGCGGTTCGGAGCCCGACGTGGTGCGCATCGTCGAGGGGGTCACCGGATGCGTGCCGATGCGGATGGACCTGCGGCTGCGTTTCGACTACGGCCACATCGTGCCCTGGGTGCGACGCCAGGACGGTGACCTGGCGGCGGTCGCCGGACCCGACGCCACCTGGCTGCGCACCCCTGTTCCGCTGCGCGGCGAAGACCTCGCCACCACGGCGGAATTCGACGTCGAAGCCGGACAACGCATCCCGTTCGTCCTGTGCTACGCCGAATCTCATCATGAGAAGCCCGACATCGTCGACGCGCAGCGTGCCCTCGGGGCCACCGAGCAGTTCTGGCGCGACTGGATGTCGCACTGCGACTACCAGGGCCCCTGGGCGGCGGAGGTGCGGCGCTCGCTGCTTCTGCTCAAGGCGCTGACGTATGCGCCCACCGGCGGGATCGTCGCGGCGGCCACCACCTCGCTGCCCGAGGAGCCGGGCGGCGAGCGCAACTGGGACTACCGCTACTGCTGGCTGCGGGATGCCACGTTCACCCTGCAGGCCCTGCTCGGAACCGGCTACGTCAGCGAGGCCCGACAGTGGCGCGAGTGGCTGGTCCGGGCCGTCGCCGGCGATCCCGCGACGTTGCAGATCATGTACGGCCTCAACGGCAGTCGCCGGTTACCCGAGCAGGAGCTGACCTGGCTGCGCGGATACGAGGACTCGTCGCCGGTGCGGATCGGCAACGCGGCCGCCGACCAGTTCCAGCTCGACGTGTGGGGTGAGGTCCTCGACGGACTGCACCTGGTCCGGGATGCCGGGATTCCGACCAGCGACACCGCCTGGGATGTGCAGCTGGCGCTGTTGGACTACCTCGAGGGCAACTGGCACCAGCCCGACAACAGCCTCTGGGAGGTCCGCGGCCGCCGGCGCCATTTCGTGCACTCCAAGGTGATGGCGTGGGCCGGGGTGGACCGTGCGGTGCGCTCGGTGGAGAACCACGGCCTGCCGGGGCCGGTGCAGCGGTGGCGGATGCTGCGTGATCGCATTCACGACGATGTGTGCACCCACGGATACGACCCCGAGCGCAACACGTTCACCCAGTACTACGGCTCGGCGAGCCTGGACGCGTCGCTGCTGCTGATTCCCCGGACCGGCTTCCTGCCCTGGGACGACCCCCGCGTGATCGGCACCGTTGAGGCGGTGCAGCGTGAGCTCAGCGTCGACGGCGGCTTTCTGCTGCGCTACCGCACCGACCATGGCGTCGACGGGCTGCCCGGCACCGAGGGCGCATTTCTGGCCTGCACCTTCTGGCTGGCGGACGCGCTGTGTGGCATCGGCCGCATCGACGAGGCGACCGAGCTGTTCGAGCGGCTGCTCGCGCTGCGCAACGATGTCGGCATGCTCAGCGAGGAGTACGACCCGGTCGGCGGTCGGCACCTGGGCAACACCCCGCAGGCGTTCAGCCTGGTCGGGCTCATCAACACCGCCCGGGAGCTGTCGGGCACCCACACCGAGACCTCGGGTCCCTCCGGTCAGCGCGCCCTGCGCGACAGGACACAATGAGGCATGGACTTCTACTCGGCCTACGCGCAGGGATTCGTCCGGGTCGCCGCATGCACCCAGCACACGGTGCTCGCCGATCCGGCCGCCAACGCCGGGTCCGTGCTGGCTACCGCGCGGGACTGTGACGCCGACAGTGTGGCCGTGGCGGTCTTCCCCGAGCTGACGCTGTCGGGCTATTCGATCGACGACGTCGTCATGCAGGACGCACTGCTCGAGGCCGTGCACGAGGCGCTGCTCGAGGTGGTCGCCGGGTCGGCGGGCCTGATGCCGGTGCTGGTGGTGGGGGCCCCGTTGCGGTTCGGGCACCGCATCTACAACACCGCGGTCGTCATCCACCGCGGCCGGGTGCTCGGTGTGGTGCCGAAGTCCTATCTGCCCACCTACCGGGAGTTCTACGAGCGGCGCCAGATGGCGGCCGGCGACGACGTGCGCGGTGTGCTGCGGATCGGCGACGACGACGCGCCGTTCGGGCCCGACCTGTTGTTCGCGGCCACCGACGTTCCCGGGCTCGTGCTGCACGTCGAGATCTGCGAGGACATGTTCGTGCCCGTCCCGCCCAGCGCACAGGCCGCGCTGGCCGGCGCGACGGTGCTGGCCAATCTGTCGGGCAGCCCCATCACCATCGGCCGCGCCGAGGACCGGACCCTGTTGGCGCGCTCGGCCTCGGCCCGCTGCCTGGCCGCCTACGTCTACGCCGCAGCGGGGGAGGGCGAGTCCAGCACGGATCTGGCGTGGGACGGCCAGACGATGATCTGGGAGAACGGAACCTGTCTGGCGTCCTCGGAGCGCTTTCCCGACGGGCCGCGCCGTTCGGTGGCCGACGTCGACCTCGAGTTGTTGCGTGCCGAACGGTTGCGGATGGGCACCTTCGACGACAACCGGGTGCACCACGGCATCAGCGGTGCGGACTACCGGCGGGTGGAGTTCCTGCTCGACCCGCCGCCGGGTGACATCGGGCTCCGGCGCGTCGTCGAGCGGTTTCCGTTCGTGCCCTCGGATCCTTCACGGCTGGAGCAGGATTGCTATGAGGGTTACAACATCCAGGTGTCCGGTCTCGAGCAACGACTGCGGGCGCTGGGCTTCCCGAAGGTCGTGATCGGGGTGTCGGGCGGGCTGGATTCCACCCACGCGCTGATCGTCGCGGCCAGGGCGATGGACCGGCTGGGGCGGCCCCGCAGCGACATCCTGGCTTTCACGCTGCCCGGTTTCGCCACCGGCGACCGCACCAAGGGCAACGCCGTGCGCCTCAGTGAAGCGCTCGGGGTGACCTTCGCCGAGATCGACATCCGGCCCACTGCGCAGCTGATGCTCTCCGAGATGGGGCATCCGTTCGCGCAGGGGGAGCTCGACCGGGACAAGATCTACGACGTCACGTTCGAGAACGTACAGGCGGGGTTGCGCACCGACTACCTGTTCCGGCTGGCCAACCAGCGCGGTGGCATCGTGCTGGGCACCGGGGACCTCTCCGAGGTGGCGCTGGGCTGGTCCACCTACGGGGTGGGCGACCAGATGTCGCACTACAACGTCAACTCCGGTGTGCCCAAGACGTTGATCCAGCATCTGATCCGCTGGGTGATCTCGGCGCAGCAGTTCGGCCCGCCGGGAGATCCGATCAACGAGGCGCTGCAGTCGGTGCTCGACACCGAGATCACCCCCGAGCTCGTCCCGGCCGGTGAGGACGAGGAGATCCAGAGCAGCGAGGCCAAGATCGGCCCGTACGCGCTGCAGGACTTCTCGTTGTTCTGGGTGCTGCGCTACGGGTTGCGGCCGTCGAGGGTGGCGTTCCTGGCGTGGCACGCATGGAGCGATGCCGCGCGCGGGCCGTGGCCGCCCGGCTTCCCCCCGGACCAGCGCCCGGAATACGGCCTGACCGAGATCCGGCGGTGGCTCCAGGTGTTCGCGAAACGCTTCTACTCGTTCGCCCAGTTCAAACGGTCGGCGATGCCGAACGGGCCCAAGGTGTCCGGTGGTGGGGCATTGTCGCCGCGCGGTGATTGGCGCGCTCCGTCGGACATGTCGGCGCGCACCTGGCTCGACGAGATCGAGCGGTCGATCCCGGCGGAATGACTCGTCAGCCGACCACCAGCGCCAGCGTTCCCAGCGCGGTGGAGCGGTGCGGCGCCGCACCCATCTCGGCGAGGTGGGCGACCGCGCGGGTGATGCCGTCGGCGAGTTGGTCCACGTCCGGGGCGTGGTCGTAGTCGGCCAGGATGCCGAACGACAGGTGGTCGGCGTAGCTCAGGATCGCCACGGCGGTGCGCAGCTGCGCGCCCAGCGGCGGGATGGGCGCCATCCGCACCACCTCCCGCCCCATGACCTGCAGACGCTGCCGGGGGCCCGGCACGTTGGTCGCCAGGGTGACGACTCCGCGCTGCGGAAGCCGGCTGAACGCCTTGACCGTCCAGGCGCTGACCGCGAACGGGATGAGGTTGGCCGCGGCGACGAAGATGCTCGAGGCCTCGCGCTGGCCGCTGTTCTTGGCGATGGTCAGCCGGCGGTGCACCGCCTCGAGTTGCTGCAGCGGGTTGGGCAGATCCACCGGCAGATACGGCAGCATCGCCGCGACCCGGTTGTCGGGCTGCTCGGCGTCGGCTGCCCGCACCGAGACCGGCACCAGGGTGCGCAGTGAGGTGCGCTTGGGGGTCTCGCCGCGATTGAGCAGCATCGACCGGAAGCTGTCGGTGATGGCCGCCAGCGCGACATCGTTGACCGTCACCCCGAACCGGGTGCAGATCTTCTCCACGTCACCCATCGAGACCTCGGCCCAGGAGAACCGGCGCATTCCGCCGACGGGCCCGTTCAACGAGGACCCGGCGGGGCGGATCAGCCCGCCGGCGATCTCGGCGGCACCGTGGGCGGCCTGCACCGCCACGTTGGTGACGTCGACGGAGGTCCGCCAGGCGGTGTTCAGCAGGCGCAGCGGGTTCAGTGACGGGCGCCGCCGGTCCGGTTCGGCGGGCGGGGCGCCGACGGGCTGCGGTGCGGTGGCGGGTGCGTCGAACATGCGGGCCAGCATCCGCGACGCCGAGATGCCGTCGGCGATGCAGTGGTGGATCTTGGTCAGGATCGCCCAGCGGTTGTGTGACAGGCCTTCGATCACCCAGGATTCCCACAGTGGCCGGTCCCGGTCGAGCCGGCGGCCCATGATGTCGGCGGCGAGCAGATGCAGGGCCGCGTCGTCACCGGGGCGGGGCAGGGCCACCCGGTGCACGTGTCGGGCGATGTCGAAATGCGGGTCGTCGGCCCAGTGCGGCGCGGACAGATCCCAGGCATGGCTGCGCAGCACCTGATGCAGCCGCGGCTCGGCCTTGATGCGTTCGCCGATCGTCGCGGTGAACTCGTCGAAGCCGGGGGCGGGTCCGGTGAGCACGGCGATACCGCCGACGGCCATGCTGATGTGCGGGTCGGCGTCCTCCACCTCGAGAAAGCTTGCGTCCAGCGCACTGAGGCGTTCCATGACGTCACACTGCGCCGTCGGTGGGCCAGGTGGCAGGGCCGGAAGTCCTCAGTTCGCGCAACAGGGGTCGCCGCGCCAGGCCTCGAGGCCTTCGCGGACCGCCAGTGCGGCGATACCCAGCGCGGCGACCGGGTCGGCCCACGTCCAGCCGAACGCGCCGTGCAGCACCAGCCCGGCCAGCAGCACCGCGGAGAGGTACGCGCACAGCAGCGTCTGCTTGGAGTCCGCGACGGCCGAACGCGATCCGAGTTCGCGGCCGGCCCGGCGCTGGGTCAGCGACAGCGTGGGCATGATCACCAGGCTGGCGGCGGCGAGCACGATACCGACGATGCTCGGCTGGGGTTCACCGATCCCGGCCAGCGACAGCGCCGCGTCGACGGTGACGTAGGCCGCCAGCGCGAAGAACGAGAAGGCGATGAAGCGCAGGGCCGTCTTCTCCCGGGTCTCGGGATCCCTGGCCGAGAACTGCCACGCGACGGCGGCCGCCGAGGCCACCTCGACGGTCGAGTCGAGGCCGAACCCGATCAACGCCGAGGAGGACACCCGGGCGCCCTCGGTCAGCGCGATGACGGCCTCGACGACGTTGTAGGTGATGGTCGCGGCGACGAGCAGCCGGACCCGGCGGGTGAGCACCGCCCGGCGTGCTGCGGTGGGCATCAGCAGCAGTCCTGCGTGTCGGGGGCGGGGCAGCAGGCCGGGTCGACGGCCAGCACCAGCCCGAGCAGGTCGCCGAGTGCGTGGGCGATCCGCGGGTCGGCCAGTTCGTAGCGGCTGCGCCTGCCTTCCGGGCAGGCGGTGACGAGCCCGCAGCCACGCAGGCAGGCGAGGTGGTTGGACAGGATCTGGCGGGACACCCCGATGCGGTCGGCCAGGTCGGCCGGGTAGCCCGGCCCGTCGCGCAGGATCAACAGGATCTCGGCCCTGGTGGGATCGGACAGCGCGTGGCCGAAGCGGGAGAGGGCGCCGTGGCCCAGGGCTGCCTGCATGCCCCGGACGCTACATCATTTTCTGTATTCAGAAAACGCTGTACTCTCCGGGGCGGGCTACAGCCGTCCGTCGACCCGCAGATCGGGGTGCACCCATTCCGGGGACCGGCGCTCCTTGAACGACCGGAAACCCTCGAGCGCCTCGGGCGACGAGTAGCTCGCCTGCATGCCGATGCGATCGAACAATCCGAGGTAGTTGTCCAGGCTGGACTTCACCACGCCGCGGGCTCCCGGCGCCGTCCTGGCGCACTGCCCGAGCACGTCGCGGGCCGCGTCGAGAAGGTCGTCATGCGGAACCACCCGCGCCACCAGCCCCCAGTCCTGGGCCTCGGCCGCCGAGAGCGTGCGGCCGGTGAACATCAGGTCGCGGGTGCGCACCGGCCCGATCAGCCGCGCCAGCATCTGGCTGTAGTAGGTGTCGGCGATGCCGCGCAACAGCTCCGGCACCCGGAACGTCGCGCGCTCGCTGACAACGGCCATGTCGCTGCACAGCGCGATCTGCATCCCGCCGCCCTGGCACAACCCGTTGACCGCCGAGACCACCGGCTTGACCGACTGGCGCAGCGTCTCGAACGGCGTCACGTCCATCCCCAGCGCCGAGCCGAAGGTCAGCCAGTCGTCCGACCCGTCGCCACCGCCCATGTCGCCGCCCGGGGCGAACACGTCTCCGGTGCCGGTGATCAGCAGACCCGCGAGGTCGGGGTCGGCATCGACATGGCGCACCGCATAGCGGATCCCGAAGTACATGGCCGGTGTCATCGCGTTGCGGGCCTGCGGCCGATTCAGCCGGCACACCCCGAACGGACCCTCCCGGGTGAACTCCAGGTACGGGGTGCCGAGCCAGTCACCGTCGGGTGGGCGGGGGGTGGTCGTCATCGGCAGGTCCTCCAGTCACGGCGTCATCGACAGCCTCACTGTAAGGCGCACAGTCACCGGCCCCGTGCACCAGCGTCGCCAGGGCTCCGGCCGCGCAGGCCCGCCGCAACGCCGTCTCCAGCCCGTCCGGCCAGCACGCCGCGAGCACCCCGGCGAAGACGTCGCCGGCCCCGGTGGTGTCCACCGGTTCCACCGCAGGGGCGGCTACCTCGAACGATCCACCGTCGCCCTCGTGTACCGCGCCCCGCGCGCCGAGGGTGACGATCAGATGGGGAACCGGGGCCGGGGCCGCGCTGCGCCACAGCGCCGCCTCGGTCTCGTTGACCACGACCACGTCGGCCAGCCCGGCCAGCCCGGCCAACGCGGCGGGATCGGAGCCGGCCGGGGAGGCGTTGAGGATCACCACGGCCCCGGCGGCGCGGCCGGCGCGCGCCGCGGCCACCGCGGTGTCGATCGGGATCTCCAGCGACAGCAGCACCACATCGCAGTCGGCGAGCACCGCCCGGGTCCGCGCCGAGGCCAGGTTCAGATGCGCGTTGGCGCCCGGGGCGACGACGATGCAGTTCTCGGCGCCGGCGTCGACGACGATCGCCGCCGAACCGCTGGGGCCCGGCACGGTGGCCACCCCGGTCAGTCCGACACCGTTGTCCGCCAGATGGGCGCGCAGCCCGTCCGCTGCCGTGTCGGTCCCGAGGGCGGCCACCAGCTGCACCGCAGCACCGGCGCGCGCGGCCGCGACGGCCTGGTTGCCGCCCTTGCCGCCCGGGGCTGCGGTCAGTCCCGAGGCGAGCACGGTCTGACCGGGGCGCGGGAGCGCGTCGACGGTGAAGGTGAGGTCGGCGTTGACGCTGCCGACCACACAGACCCGCGCAGGCATGGCGCCCACGCTATCGCCTCGGGTGAGCGCGCGCGGGCAGGTCCGATAAGCTGGGCTAATGGCTCTGGACGCCCCCGAGCGCAGCGATGTTGCTGACGACCTGCGCACCCAGGTGCACGATGCGGCGCGGCGCGCCCGTGTGGCCGCCCGCACGCTGGGCACGCTGAGCACCGACGCCAAGAACCACGCGCTGCGCACCGCCGCCGACTACGTGTTGATGAACACCCGCACGATCCTGCAGGCCAACGAGGCCGACCTGGACGCCGCCCGGACCGCGGGCACGCCGGCGGCGATGCTCGACCGCCTGGCCCTGGACCCGACCCGCATCGAGGGCATCGCCGACGGATTGCGCCAGGTGGCCGGTCTGCCGGATCCGGTCGGGGAGGTGTTGCAGGGCCGCACCCTGCCCAACGGTCTGCAGCTGCGCCAGCAGCGGGTCCCGCTGGGCGTGGTCGGCATCGTCTACGAGGGCCGGCCCAACGTCACCGTCGACGCGTTCGGGCTGACGCTCAAGAGCGGCAACGCCGTGCTGTTGCGGGGCAGCTCGTCGGCGGCCCACTCCAACGCCGCCCTGGTCGCCGCGCTGCAGGCGGCGCTGGCCTCGGAGAGCCTGAACTGTGACACCGTGCAGTTGCTGCCCAGCGAGGACAGGGCCAGCGTCACCCACCTGATCCAGGCCCGCGGACTCGTCGACGTCGTGATCCCGCGCGGCGGTGCCGGGCTGATCGACGCCGTCGTCCGCGATGCCCAGGTTCCCACCATCGAGACCGGGGTGGGTAACTGCCACGTCTTCGTCCACGAGGCCGCCGACCTCGACATGGCCGAGGCGATCCTGCTCAACGCCAAGACCCGCCGGCCCAGCGTGTGCAACGCCGCGGAGTCGGTGTTGATCGACGCCGCGATCGCCGATGTCGCGGTGCCCCGGATGACGGCCGCGTTGCAGGCCGCCGGGGTGACGGTGCACGTCGATCCGTCCGAGGACCAGCTGCGCGCCGAGTTCCTGTCGATGGACATCGCCCTGGCGGTGGTCGACGGGGTCGACGGGGCGATCGGTCACATCAACGAGTACGGCACCGGGCACACCGAGGCCATCGTCACCACGGATCTTGCTGCCGCACAACGGTTCACCGAACGGGTGGACGCCGCGGCGGTCATGGTGAACGCGTCCACCGCGTTCACCGACGGGGAGCAGTTCGGTTTCGGCGCTGAGATCGGCATCTCCACCCAGAAGCTGCACGCCCGAGGGCCGATGGGTCTGCCCGAATTGACGTCGACCAAGTGGATCGTGTGGGGAGACGGCCACACGCGTCCCGCCTGAGTCAGGAGAAGCATCGAAGTGAGCGTCCCCGCACGCCCCGCGCCGCTGTTCGCCGACATCGACGATGTCGCGCGCCGGCTGGCCGAAACCGGCTACCTGCCCGACACCGCCACCGCCACCGCGGTGTTCCTCGCCGACCGGCTCGGTAAGCCGCTGCTGGTCGAGGGTCCCGCCGGGGTGGGCAAGACCGAACTGGCCCGAGCCATCGCCGCGGCCACCGATTCGGGGCTGGTCCGCCTGCAGTGCTACGAGGGCGTCGACGAGGCCCGGGCGCTCTACGAGTGGAACCACGCCAAGCAGATCCTGCGGATCCAGGCGGGCAGTGCTGCATCTGCCGGCTCCGCCGGCGGTGGTGACTGGGACCAGACCAAGATGGACGTCTTCTCCGAAGAGTTCCTGCTGTCCCGCCCACTGCTGACCGCGATCCGGCGTACCGACCCCACGGTGCTGCTGATCGACGAGACCGACAAGGCCGACATCGAGATCGAAGGCCTGCTGCTCGAGGTGCTCTCCGACTTCGCGGTCACCGTGCCCGAGCTGGGCACCATCGTGGCCGAACGCAAACCGCTGGTGGTGTTGACCTCCAACGCGACCCGGGAGCTCTCCGAGGCACTCAAGCGGCGCTGCCTGTTCCTGCACATCGACTTCCCCGACCCCGACCTGGAGCGGCGCATCCTGCTCTCGCGGGTGCCCGAACTGCCCGAGCACATCGCCGAGGAGCTGGTCCGCATCATCGGCGTGCTGCGCGGCATGGCGCTCAAGAAGGTCCCGTCGGTGGCCGAGACCATCGACTGGGGCCGGACGATCCTGGCCCTGGGCATGGACACCATCGACGACGAATTGATCGCGGCCACCATGGGTGTCGTGCTCAAACACCAATCCGATCAGGTCAAAGCAGCCGGGGAGCTGAGGCTCAACTGATGGCCCCCCGCCGCACCCGCCCGCCGCAGCCACTGGCGCCCCACGGAATCCCGGGGCACCTGGTCGAGTTCGTCGAGGCGCTGCGCCGCCAGGGGATCTCGGTGGGGCCGTCCGAAACGGTCGACGCCGGGCAGGTGATGGCCACCCTGGGCCTGGGTGACCGCGAGGTGCTGCGCGAGGGCATCGCGTGCGCCGTGCTGCGCCGCCCGGACCACCGCGACACCTACGACGTGCTCTTCGACCTGTACTTCCCGGCCGCCCTGGGCGCCAGGACCGTGGTCGCCGACGAGGACGGCGACGGCGAGGGTCCGGAGGGCCTGCCGCCGGAGGACATCGAGGCGCTGCGCAGCGCCCTGGTGGACATGCTGACCGACTGGCGCAACGCCAACGACGGCGAGGAATTCACCGACCTCGACGAGCGCCTGGCCGCGATGATCGCCCAGATCGTCGAATCGCACGGGCGGTACAACTCCAGCCGGGGCCCGTCGTACTCGTCGTATCAGGCGCTCAAGGCGATGAGCCTCGACGACCTGGAGGGCCGGCTGCTGGCCGGGCTGCTGGCACCCTACGGCGACGAGCCCACCCCCACCCAGGAACAGATCGCCAAAGCGCTGGCCGCCCAGCGTATTTCACAACTGCGCAAGATGGTGGAGGCCGAGACCAAGCGGCGCACCGCCGAGCAGTTGGGCCGCGAGCACGTCCAGACCTACGGCGTTCCCCAGCTCGCCGAGAACGTCGAGTTCCTGCGGGCCTCGGCCGAGCAGCTCGGGCAGATGCGCCGGGTGGTGGCCCCGCTGGCCCGCACGCTGGCCACCCGGCTGGCCGCGCGCCGGCGCCGCTCCCGGGCCGGCGAGATCGACCTGCGCAAGACGCTGCGCAAGTCGATGTCCACCGGGGGTGTGCCGATCGACGTGGTGCTCAAGAAGCCACACCCGGCGCGCCCGGAGCTGGTGGTGCTCTGCGACGTCTCCGGCTCGGTCGCCGGGTTCAGCCACTTCACCCTGCTGCTGGTGCACGCGCTGCGCCAGCAGTTCTCCCGGGTGCGGGTGTTCGCCTTCATCGACACCACCGACGAGGTCACCGAACTGTTCGGCCCCGACGCCGACCTCGCGGTCGCGGTCCAGCGCATCACCCGCGAAGCCGGTGTCTACACCCGTGACGGGCACTCCGACTACGGGCACGCGTTCGTGTCGTTCCTGAACGACTTCCCCAATGTGCTCTCGCCGCGCAGCTCGCTGCTGGTGCTCGGGGACGGCCGCAACAACTACCGCAACCCCGAGACCGAACTGCTCGCGCACATGGTCAACGCCAGCAGGCATGCGCACTGGCTCAACCCCGAGCCGCGGCACCTGTGGGGCAGCGGCGACTCCGCGGTGCCGCGCTACGAGGACGTCATCACCATGCACGAGTGCCGGTCGGCCAAACAGCTGGCCTCGGTGATCGACGCGCTGCTGCCGGTCTGACCGGGCGCCAGTCCCGTAAGCTCGCTGTTCGTGCAGTCGCAACGCCGCCTCGGGGTGATGGGTGGGACGTTCGATCCCATCCACAACGGGCACCTGGTGGCGGCCAGCGAGGTCGCCGACCTGTTCGACCTCGAAGAGGTGCTGTTCGTGCCCACCGGCCAACCCTGGCAGAAGCGCAGCCGCCAGGTCAGCGCCGCCGAGGACCGTTACCTCATGACGGTCATCGCGACCGCCTCGAACCCCCGGTTCTCGGTCAGCCGGGTCGACATCGACCGCGGTGGCCCCACCTACACCAAGGACACACTGCGTGACCTGCGCCGCCTGAACCCCGACGCCGAGCTGTACTTCATCACCGGCGCGGATGCGCTCGCCTCGATCCTGTCCTGGCAGAATTGGGAGGAGATGTTCGCGATCGCCAAGTTCATCGGCGTCAACCGGCCCGGCTACGAACTCGACGGCAAGCACATCTCGGCGGCGATGGCCGAACTGCCCGCCGATGCCCTGCACCTCGTCGAGGTGCCTGCGCTGGCCATCTCGTCGACCGACTGCCGGGTGCGCGCCGAGCAGTCCCGGCCCATCTGGTATCTGGTTCCCGACGGCGTCGTGCAGTACGTCGCCAAACGAGACCTCTATCGCACACACAGCGTCGCAGCCGAAGGAGAGCGCCCCTGACCGCCACAGCCGAAGCCCTCGACATGGCCACCCTCGCAGCACGGGCGGCCGCAGCCAAGCTGGCCGACGACGTCGTCGTCATCGACGTCTCGGGCCAACTCGTCATCACCGACTGTTTCGTCATCGCCTCGGCGTCCAACGAGCGCCAGGTCAACGCGATCGTCGACGAGGTGGAAGAGAAGATGCGCCAGGCCGGGCACAAGCCCGCGCGCCGCGAGGGCACCCGCGAGGGGCGCTGGACCCTGCTCGACTACGTCGACATCGTCGTGCACATCCAGCATCAGGACGAGCGCAACTTCTATGCCTTGGACCGCCTATGGCGGGACTGCCCGACCATCCCGGTCGACCTCGACGATCTGGACGACACCACGGAGGGTGACCGATGAGGATCCGGCGACTGGTCATGCTGCGGCACGGTCAGACCGAGTACAACGCCGGCAGCCGGATGCAGGGCCAGCTGGACACCGACCTGACCGAGCTGGGCCACGCGCAGGCCGGCGCGGCGGCCGAGGTGCTGGCCAAACGGCAGCCGCTGCTGATCGTGTCGTCGGACCTGCGCCGCGCGCTGGACACCGCCGTGGCGCTCGGTGACCGCAGCGGGCAGCCGGTCAGCATCGACACCCGGCTGCGCGAGACGCACCTGGGAGACTGGCAGGGCATGACGCACGTCGAGGTCGACGCGGTCGCCCCGGGCGCCCGGCTGGCGTGGCGTGACGACGCCCGGTGGGCCCCGCACGGCGGGGAGAGCCGCGTCGACGTGGCCGAGCGCAGCGTGCCGCTGGTCCAGGAACTGGTCGCCCAGCAGACCGACTGGGGTGTCAAGGACGGCGGCGCCGATCCCGACCGGCCCGTGGTGCTGGTGGCCCACGGCGGTCTGATCGCGGCGCTGACCGGAGCGCTGCTCGGTCTGCCGGTGGACAACTGGCCGGTGCTGGGCGGCATGGGCAATGCCAGCTGGGTGCAGTTGGCCGGACACACCCGCGCCGACGGCGACCCGGACAGCTACCGGGACATCCGGTGGCGCCTGGACGTGTGGAACGCCTCGGCGCAGGTCGCCAACGATGTCCTCTGAGCGGTCCGCCGAGGCCGAGCCGGGCACCAGGACGCTGCTGGTCTTCTGCGACTCGCTGTCCTACTACGGCCCGACCGGCGGTCTGCCGTCCGACGACCCCAGGATCTGGCCCAACCTGGTCGCCGACCAACTCGGCTGGCACCTGGAGCTGATCGGGCGGATCGGGTGGACCAGCCGCGACGTGTGGTGGGCGGCGACGCAGGATCCGCGGGCGTGGGCGGCGCTGCCCAAGGCCGGTGCGGTGATCTTCGCGACGTCGGGAATGGATTCGCTGCCCTCGCCGCTGCCGACCGCGCTGCGCGAGCTGATCCGCTACGTGCGGCCGCCGTGGCTGCGCCGCTGGGCGCGAGACGGCTACGGCTGGGTGCAGCCGCGGCTGTCCCCGATCGCACGGGCTGCGCTGCCCCCGCACCTGTCGGTCGAGTACCTGGAAATGACCAGGGCGGCAATCGACTTCAACAGGCCCGGGATTCCGATGGTCGCATCGTTGCCGTCGGTGCACATCGCCCCGACCTACGGGATGGCCCACCACGGACGGCCCGGCACCGTCGCGGCGATCACCCGGTGGGCGGCCGAGCACGAGGTGGCGCTGGTCGATCTCAAGGCCGCGGTGGCCGAGCACGTGCTGGCCGGCCGGGGTAACCCCGACGGCATCCACTGGAACTTCGAGGCACACCAGGCGGTGGCCGACCTGATGATCAAGGCCCTGGCCGAAGCCGGGGTGCACGTTGTGGATTCGCGCGGCTGACGATGTCGGTGGTGGTGGTCAGCGACTCGTCGTCACGGCTGACGCTCGACGAGCGCAAGAAGTGGAACATCCGGGAGGTGCCCCTGCACGTCCTGGTCGACGGCGAGGACCTGCGCGACGGCGTCGACGAGATCCCCTACGACATCCACGACCGGCCCAAGGTGACGACGGCGGGGGCGACACCGGCCGAACTGGTCGAGACCTACCGCCAGGCGCTGAGCGACAGCGGCGGTGACGGGGTGGTCGCGGTACACCTGTCGGCGGCCCTGTCGAGCACCTACGGTGCGGCCGCCGCGGCCGCGCGGGAGTTCGGATCGGCGGTGCGCGTGGTCAATTCGCGCTCGGCGGCGATGGGCGTCGGATTCGTCGCCACCGCGGCAGCCCGCGCCGCGGCGACCGGGGCGGGCCTCGATGCCGTCGAAGAGGCCGCCCGCGCAGCGCTGCCGCGGGTCCACGTCTTCCTCGTGGTGCACCGGCTGGACAACCTGCGCCGCAGCGGGCGGATCCGGACCACGGCCTCCTGGCTGGGCACCGCGCTGTCGCTGAAGCCGCTGCTGTGCCTGGACCTCGACGGCCGCCTGGTACTCGATCAGCGCATCCGCACCATCACCAAGGCGCACGCGGCGATGGTCGAGCGGGTCGCCGAGGTGGTGGGGGAGCGCCGCGCCGATGTGGTGGTCCATCACGTCGACAACCACGACGCCGCCGACGAACTCGGCGCCGCGCTGACCCAGCGCCTGCCCCAGCTGTCCTCGCTGACCGTGGCCGACATGGGACCGCTGCTGTCGGTGCATGTCGGGGCGGGCGCGGTCGGGGTCGCCGTGTGTGTCGCCGACCGCTAGACCGGCTCCGGTGTCAGACCCCTCTGGCATCATCGAAAGCATGTTCGAGTCCTACGACGCGAGGGAGACCGCCGAGACCCGGGGTCTGCTGGCTCAGGTGAGCTCGGCGTCGCGGGCGGAGAACAGAGCTGCTGCCGCGCGACTGGTGGCCGTCGGCGAACTGTGGAAGGTCCGGTTGCGCGAGTGCGGGAGCCGTGAGGACTGGGTGCTGGACGCCGAGGCGGCGGTGGGTGCGGAGGTTGCGGCCGAACTGCGGATCAGTCAGGGGCTGGCAGGCAGTTATCTGCGCTATGCCCAGTCGTTGGAGCGCCTGCCGGCGGTGGCCGAGGTGTTCGTCGCCGGTGAGATCAGCTATCCGCTGTTCCAGACGATCGTGTACCGCACCGACCTGATCACCGACCCCGACACCCTCGCCGCGGTGGACGCCGAGTTGGCGGTACTGGTGCCGCGGTGGCCGTCGCTGACCCGTAAGCGGCTGGCCGCGCGGATCGACAAGATCGTCTGGCGGGCCGACCGCGACGCCGTCCGGCGGCAGCGCAAGAGCGCCGTCGACGGACGTGACCTGTGGATCGCCGATCGTCACGACGGCCTGTCGGATGTGACTGCGGTCCTGCTGACACCGCATGCCCACGCGTTCGGCAAGAAGCTGGCCGAACTGGCGGCCACCGTGTGCGAGCACGACCCCCGTACCGTCGAGGCTCGCCGCGCGGATGCGGTCGACGTGCTCGTCGCCGGTGGGGACCGGATGGGCTGCCGGTGCGGGCGCCCGGATTGCCCCGCCGGAAGCAAACCGCCCGCGGGGTCCGTGGTGATCCACGTGATCGCCGAGTCGGCCGGCCTCAGCGGGCAGGGGGATGCGCCGGGCTCATTGGTGGGCGGGGACGGGTTGATACCCGCAGAGGTGCTCGCTGAGTTGGCCCACAGCGCGCGCTGTGTGCCGTTGATCCATCCGTTGGACCGTGCGCCGGAGCCGGGCTACACCCCGTCGCGTGCGCTGGCCGACTTCGTCCGCTGCCGGGATCTGACGTGTCGCTTTCCCGGCTGTGACCGGCCCGCGGCTGAGGCCGACATCGACCACACCGTTCCGCATGGCGACGGTGGTGTGACGCAAGCATCGAATCTGAAGTGTCTGTGTCGTTTTCACCATTTGATCAAGACGTTCTGGGGCTGGAAGGACAGTCAGCTCGCCGACGGCACCGTCATCTGGACCTCGCCGGGCGGCCAGAGGTATGTGACGACGCCGGGGTCGGCGCTGCTGTTTCCCGCGCTGTGCGTCCCCACCGCCGGGATTGCTTCCCCGGAAGCCGAGTATCCGCAGCGCTGTGGCGATCGCGGCGCGATGATGCCCAGGCGTCGCCGAACCCGGACCCAGAACCGTGCCGCGGCTGTCGAAGCCGAACGCCGACGTAACCGTGCCGAACGGCCCCCGGCACGCTCGCGCGATTACTGGCTGGGCATGGCCGGGCCGTATCCCGACGACGGCGAGCCGCCGCCGTTCTAGGCTCAGACCGCCGCTTGCCCGGTGGCTCCGGGGACCAGGACCGTGACGTACATCGGCGCGTCCCGGTAGGCCCCGTCGCTCAGGGCTGCCGGAGGCGCCGCCGCCGAGAAGCCGCTCAGCAGTGCGCCACCGGACAGCCAGTTGACGACCTGCGCGACTCCGGCCGTCACGACGACGGCAATCGAGGCGTTGAACCCGACGACCGCCCCGACGACGGTGCCGACGATGTTGTCGCCGAACAGCGCGCCGATTCCCTGTCCCAGAGCCATGCCGACCGCGATCTGCAGGTTCGGTTGGGTGAGGACGGCGCGCAGCACGACACCGGTGACCTCCTCCAACGGCGTCCCGTCGAGAACATCGGCCGCGACGTCGCTGAGCAGGTTCGTCACCGCAGGGCTCGCCAACAGGGACTCCAGCGTTCCCCTCACGAACTGGCCCGCCGCACCGTCCAAGGGCACGTTGTCGAGCACAGACTCTTCGAGATAGTCGGTGACCAGAGTCTCTGCGATATCGCCGACGGCGTCGCGGAACTCGGCGTTGCCCAGCAGTGGTTTCAGCACCTCGGGGACCACGGAAGCCACCGCGGCCTGGACGGCGGCGTTGTTCTCGAGCTCTGCCACGGCGCTCACCAGCACCGCCGTCACGTCCGAGCCATCCAGCACGGCATCGGCGAGCCGGTCGGCGACGTCGGCCAGTGCCGCACGGAAACCGGCGTCGGACAGGAAGTCGGTCACCGACGAGCCGAGCGCTTCGGCCAGCGCGTCGCCCACGGCCGGATCTGCCAGTGCCGCAACCAGAGCAGTGCCCACCGGTGAGCCGAATTCCTCGGCGATGAACGCCTGGACGGCCGTGTCGGAGGCCAGGTTGACGACCAAGGCCGTCACCATGTTGCCCAGTGCCTGCTGGACGGCGGCGCTGCCCAGCACCGTGGAATCGAGATCGGCGAGGACGGCGGCGGCGGTGGCCTTCAGCGCGGTCTCGATCGCCGCGTCGTCCCGCAGTGCGGCCAGCGCCGAGGCCACCGCCGCGGTCGGGTCGTCACCGCTGATGACCGCCGCGGCGATCTGGTCCACTGCTTCGCTCAGTGCTTCGGCCACCCCGTCGTGGTCGAACAACTCGGATGGTAGCGAGGCGATGAGCGCACCCAGCTCGGACCCGAGGCCCGGGGTGGCCATCAGTTCCTGCACCGCCGCACCGACCGCCAGGCCGACCGTCGCCGCGATCGGGATGTCGCCCAGTGCCGCCGTCACCGCCGCGGCGACCTCGGTGCCGGCCCACTCCCGCACCGCCGCATCCTCGATGAGGCCGGCGACCAGGTCGCCGATCGCGCTGCCTACGCCCTGCACGACAGCGGCGTTGGAGAGAAGCGAGTCCGCGGCGCCGGACAGTGCGACACCGACGGCGGGGGCGAGGGGACCGCCGCCGGAGAGCGGGCTACCACCCAACCCGGCGAGTATCGAGTTGAGAACCTCGGTCGCCAGCGCACCGTTCACCCCGGACTGGCTCAGGAACGTGGCCACCGCGGACCCTGCGGCATCGGCCAGGTCGTCCCCGATCGCGGACAGCAGGCCGGCGACCGAGCCGGTCACCACCGAGGCCACTCCGGAGTTGTTGTCACCCAGAACCGCCGTGGCGACCAGCTCGCCCAGGTAGGTCGCGACCGCGGGCGTGCTCGCCGGTGTCGCCCACGACGGGGTGGTGGCACCCGTCAACACCGTGATCGCGTCGGCCGTGGCGGAGCCGAGGGCCTGCTGCACATCCGGATCCCCGAAGAAGGAGCCGAGCTCGTCCTGCACGGATGTGCCGATCAGGTCGACCAGGGCCTGCTGGAAGCTGAAATCGTCCTCGACGAGGTCGGCGAGATACTCGGCGACGTCGAGTGCATCGGTCGGGAACGGGATGGCCTCGAAAACCGGGACGAGCGCCTCGGCGACGACCTGGTTTCCGAGCGATTGTTCGACCAGATATGCCGCCGCGTCGCCGATGGTGCTCTGGAGTGCGGGAGGCAGTCCAGCCAGTGCGCTGTTGCCGGCGACCAGCGTCGAGATGGATGCGAGGACGTCCTGGTTCGTCGCGAGGTCCTGAAGCGTGCCCGGCACGGTTTCGAAGTCGCTGAGCATGCCCGCGCTGATCAGGGTGAAACCCGCTGCGCCGAACAAATCGGCGACATCCTCGAGCGCTGGATCGGCAGCGGCGAACAGGGTGCTCAGCGCATTGGTGATGTCGCTCTGGAATTCCTCCAGGGCCAGGCAGACTCCGTCGAGACCGCAGGAGCCCACGGTGGCCGCCGCGACGGGAATCGCCGGGAGCGGGTCGACGCCGAGCAGTGGCACGCCGATCTCACGGCGGGCGAAGGCTGCCGTGGCCCAGGTCAGCGGCGCCAACGCCGGCGGGGCCGTATCGCCACCCGAGGACCACCCGAGCCACGAGGCCACCCGGGCGACCACACCCTGGGGTGCCGGTGCCTGCGGCACCGCGGTCGTCACCTGCGTGGGTGCGCCTGCCTCGGCCTCAGCTTCGTCCACGTCGTCGGCCGGTGCCGGGGTGGCATCGCCCTTGTCCTGCGGCGCCGTCGCGGTGGTGCTCGCCTCGCCGGCATCGTCAACCGTCTCGGCTGGGTCGAGCAGGTCGATCTCGTCCTCGACCTCGGCATCGTCGGCCGGAGCTCGATCCTGTTCCGCGGCGGGCTCGGCTACTTCATCGGGATCGATGCCGGCATCGTCGGTGAGGTCGAGCTCGGCGTCCAGGTCCGTCTCATCCTCGTCCGACTCCTCCTCGTCGTCCTCGATCGGGTCGTCCGCGGATTCGGTGTCGGATTCGGTGTCGGTCTCGGTGTCGGTCTCGGCCTCGGCATCCGGATCGGAGGACTCCGCGTCCGAGCCCGACGAGGTGCCCGCCGAGTTCGCGGAATCGTCACGCGAGGACGAACTCGACTGTGTCGAGCCCGGCGACTTGGTCGTGTCGGCCAGTGCCACCGCCGGCATGGAGGCGACCGCGGCACCCAGGCCGAGCGCAACCGCCAGGGCGCCGACCCGGCCCACGTAGTGCGAATATCCGACGGAAGAAGGCGCAGGACTGCGTTCCACGGGCTCACCTCTCGGGGGCTGGGCCAGACGGTTTGGCCAGTTCGAGATGCTAATGCATGATCCCTTCTCCTGCGCGGCTTTTGAGCGCTGGAGTGGTCAATCATGAAGGCGTCACACGATGTCACGTTCTGCAACGCTCGCCGCGGCGGCGGAGCGCGCATCGGTGTCGCACTACCGCAATGCCGTTGTAGCGCCGGTGTTTTTCGGTGACGGTACAACGGACGGTCACCGCGCGGTCATTCCTTGTTGGACCGGCCGTCACGCCCGGGATGCGACGTCACACCGCCGATCGGCCGGTGATCGGCGGAAGGTCTGCCAGCGTGACGATTCCGGGCGGCGCGGCGACGACGGCGGGCACCGCGTTGGTGACCGGCATCGCGGTGTAGATCATGCCGAGCCCCATGAAACCGTCTTCGGTCCAGTCTTTCGGTGGCAGGCAGTGCAGCACCGTGCGCATGTTGGGCAGCCCGAACACCTGGATGACGTGGCCGTGTTCGAGGGGTTTGGGCGGGGTGACGTGGCTGCCCATGATCCAGTTGAATCCGACGCTGACGATGTTGTGGTCGCCGACCCAGCCGCGGTGGTAGCCGTGTACGCCGGCGACGGTGCCTTCGGGTATCTGCATGAACCCCAGGTCGCTGTCGCCGGTGGCCTCGGTGAACGTGACGTCGAAGGTCATCCGGTCCAGGGTGGCGCCGATGGCGTCGGCCATCATGGCCGCGGACTCGGCGAACACCTCGCTTTCCCGGCGCACGCTCTCGGCGAGGCCGGGGGTGTCGGGGGGTTGTGAGAAGCCCATCGCGGTCTGGGTGCCCGCCGACTCGTAGGTGGAGCAGTCGACCGACTCGGTGATGCGGATCTCGTCCACCCGCTCACAGGCCCCGGAGAGCACCATCCCCACCATGTTGCTCATCCCGGGGTGGGCTCCGCTGCCGAAGATCGTGGAATTGCCGCTCTCGCAGGCCTTTCGAATTCTGGCCAGGTCTTCGGCGGACTGCTTGCCGCCGGTGATCCAGGCGGCCGACGAGCAGACGTTGACGCCGGACTCCAGCAGCGCGACCAGCTCGTCGATGCTCGGCCACAGCGGGTTGTAGCAGCATGCGTCGGGCCGCAGGGCCAGCAACTCGCCGATGTCGTCGGTGGCCGTCACGCCGGTGGGCTCCGGCCAGCCGGCCAGTTCGGCGGCGTCCACACCGACCTTGTCGGCACCGTGCGCGTAGACCCCGACCAGCTCCATGTCGTTGCGGCCGATCACGGCGTGCAGGGAGCGTCTGCCGATGTTTCCGGTCGTCCACTGGATCACGCGAAGCGGTTGGTCGGTCGACATGGCCTCAAGCTACCGCCCTAGGGTGGCCTCATGGGTGACATCGCACCGGTTGCCGTCGTCACCGGGGCCAGCCGCGGCGCCGGGCAGGGGATCGCGACCGCGCTGGCCGGGTGCGGCTGGCGGGTGTTCGGCACCGGCCGGACCATTCCGGAGACGCCGGCGTGGGGAGTCGGAGTTCAGGTCGATCATCGCGACGACGACGCCGTGGCCGCGCTGTTCGACCGTGTCGACGCCGAGGCCGGCCGGCTGGACCTGCTGGTCAACAATGCCGCGGTGATCTCCGAGGAGCTGGTGTCGGCCAAGCCGTTTTGGGAGAAGCCCCGTGAGCTCGCCGACGTCCTCGATGTGGGCCTTCGGTCCTCTTATGTCGCCGCGTGGTACGCCGCACCGCGGCTGGTCCAGCGCGAACGTGGGCTGATCGTTTTCACGTCCTCGCCGGGATCGGTGTGCTACATGCACGGCCCGGCCTACGGCGCCCAGAAAGCCGGTGTGGACAAGATGGCGGCCGACATGGCGGTGGACTTCACCGACACCTGCGTCGCGGTGGTGTCGATCTGGATGGGGATCCTGCTGACCGACACGCTGCGCTCGGCCTTCGCCGGCGATGTCGAGGCGCTGAACCGGTTCGCCGAACATGCCGAGACGCCGGAGTTCACCGGCCTGCTGATCGACGCCCTGTACCGCGACCCCGCGTTGGCCGAGTTGAGCGGGCAGACCGTGATCGGTGCCGAGTTGGCCGGCCGCTACGGCATCACCGACGCCGACGGCCGCAGACCCCCGTCGCATCGCGACATGCTGGGCTCTCCCCGGGTGCCCAGCACCGTGATCGTGCGCTGAGCCTCACGGGCAGATCAGCTCCCACAATCCTGCGTCCCCGGACTGCAGCGCCATGTCGGTGACCCGCTCGTCCCAGTAGTGCACCGAGCCGTATTCCGACCGCCACGCCAGCGCCGCCCGGGTGTGTTCGTGCAGGAGGTGTTCACGGGTGGTGCCGATGGCGCCGAGGACCTGGTGGGCATTGCGCACCACCACCGACGCCGCGTGGCCGGCGCACGAACGCGCCGCCGCGACAAGGAATTCCACGTGATCGCCGGCCCATTCCGCGGTGACGGCGGCCGCCAGCGCCGCCTCGGTGGCCGAGCGGGCCAGGGCCGCCTCGGCCGCGGTGTCGGAGATCAGCTGCTGCACGGCCTGGAACTTCGCCAGCGGACGGCCGAACTGCTCGCGGGCCCGCGCATGCTCGACCGCCATGTCCAAGGCCCGGTCCAGTGCTGCGCACACCTGGATCGACCGGACCAGCGCGGACTTCGTCCTCAGCTGCGCGAGCACACCGTCGGCCAGCGCGACCCCGTCGAGTGCGGAGGTGTCGACGGCCACGAGGTCGCGCGGCTCACCGATCATGTTGGTTCCGGGTGTGATCGAGAGCTGCTCGGCGGCGATGTCGGCGGCGCGGTGCCCGTCGCCGTCGGCCCACACGACGACGACCCGATCGGCACACGACGCCCACGGCACACCCGAGGCGCTCCCGCCGGCATCGATGAGGCATACCGTGCGCACCGCGGAGGCACTGGACACACCTGCGGTGTCGAGCAGCCAGCAGGCCAGAAGGTCGTTTTCCGCCAACGGCATTCGGACACCGTGCCGAGCTGCCGCGGTCAGCAG
>JAXHTL010000050.1:0-25642 GCA_034190095.1 Actinomycetota bacterium | reverse complement strand
CCGGGGCCGCGCTTGTCGATGAACTTGGCGATGGTGCTGGTCTCGTCGATCGGCGACATCAACTGCAGCTGCACGCTGCCGACCGGGGCGCCGCGCACCGACAGCATCGCCTCGCGGACGCCTTGCTCCTCGTTGATCTCTTCGTGGAGCACGATCATGCCCAGATGGTCGTGGTACCACTTGATGGCCGCGTCGAGGTCAGGCACCGCGATGCCCACGTGGTCGATGGCGGTGACCAGCGCGGTGGCCAGCACAGGACGGGCGTCAGTCTGCTCGGCGGTCATGTCGCAAAGGTAACCTAAACAGATCGGTTTCGAATAGCTCGGGTCACCTGTATAGCCTTTCTGCGGTCCCGGGAAACGCGGTTGGAGGAAGACATGACGACGTCGGTGATTGTTGCTGGAGCCCGTACGCCGGTGGGCAAGTTGATGGGTTCGCTCAAGGACTTCTCCGGCAGCGATCTGGGTGCGGTCGCCATCGCCGGCGCGTTGGAGAAATCGCGGGTTCCCGCCTCGGCCGTCGAGTACGTGATCATGGGTCAGGTGCTCACCGCCGGTGCAGGTCAGATGCCGGCGCGCCAGGCCGCGGTGGCCGCGGGTATCGGCTGGGATGTCGCCTCGCTGACGATCAACAAGATGTGCCTGTCGGGCATCGACGCCATCGCGCTGGCCGACCAGCTGATCCGTGCCGGCGAGTTCGACGTCGTCGTCGCCGGTGGCCAGGAGTCGATGACCCAGGCCCCGCACCTGATGATGAACAGCCGCTCGGGCTACAAGTACGGCGATGTGACCGTGCTCGACCACCTGGCCTATGACGGTCTGCACGACGTGTTCACCGATCAGCCGATGGGCGCGCTGACCGAGCAGCGCAACGACGCCGACCAGTTCACCCGCGCCGAGCAGGACGAATTCGCCGCGACCTCGCATCAGAAAGCCGCTCGGGCCTGGAAGGACGGCGTGTTCGCCGACGAGGTGGTGCCGGTCAGGATCCCGCAGCGCAAGGGCGATCCGGTCGAGTTCACCGAGGACGAGGGCATTCGCGCCGACACCTCGGCGGAGTCACTGTCCGGGCTGCGCCCGGCGTTCCGCAAGGACGGCACGATCACCGCGGGGTCGGCCTCGCAGATCTCCGACGGGGCGTGTGCGGTCGTGGTGATGAGCAAGGCGAAGGCCGAGGAGATGGGCCTGGAGTGGCTGTGTGAGATCGGCGCCCACGGGGTGGTCGCCGGTCCGGACTCCACGCTGCAGAGCCAGCCGGCCAATGCGATCAAGAAGGCCCTGGCCAAGGAAGGCATCTCGATCGACGACGTGGATGTGATCGAGATCAACGAGGCTTTCGCCGCGGTGGCGCTGGCCTCGACCAAGGAGTTGGGCCTCGATGAGGCCACCGCGACGGCCAAGGTCAACACCAACGGCGGGGCGATCGCCATCGGGCATCCGATCGGCATGTCGGGTGCGCGGATCACGCTGCACGCGGCACTCGAGCTGGCCCGGAAGGGGTCCGGCTACGCCGTCGCCGCGCTGTGCGGCGCCGGTGGCCAGGGGGACGCCCTGGTCCTGCGGCGTCCCTGAGTGGCGCACCTGGTCAACGACGCAATGTAGTAGCCGGCGCCGCGGTCCGGCACAATGGCGGTCATGGCTAGCCAGGCACGTGCATACGACCTCCGCAGTGCGGCGGGATGGTTCCGGTTGATCGCGTTGACGGAGGCCGTCAGCTGGGTCGGTCTGCTCATCGGCATGTACTTCAAGTATCTCGGCGCACCCCAGACCGAGATCGGGGTGAAGGTCTTCGGGCCCGTGCACGGCGGCGTCTTCATCGCCTTCGTGGTTGCCGCGCTGGCGGTCGGCGTGGCGCACCGCTGGAACATCACGACGTGGTTGCTGGCGTTGCTGGCCAGCATCGTGCCGCTGGGCAGTGTGATCTTCCTCATATGGGCTGATCGGACGGGTCGGATCGGTTCGGGACCGGTGCCGGCGGCTGTCGGCCAACCGGGTCCGACGGTGCCTGAAACGACGTGACACACTTGATGCTGTGACTCGTCCTGGACCCCGAATCTCGCCGGCGATGGCGGGTGCTGTCGACCTGTCGGCCCTCAAACAGCGGGCCACCCCCAGCGAGGGTGCTTCCGCTGCTCCGGCCGGAGGGCCGGGCGGTGTCGAGGTCAGTGAGGCCAACATCGAGGCCGAGGTGCTGACCCGCTCCAACGAGGTGCCCGTCGTGGTGCTGTTGTGGTCGCCGCGCAGTGACTCCAGTGTCCAGCTCGGCGAGGTGCTGTCGGGCCTGGCGGCCCAGGACGGACCGAAGTGGTCGCTGGCGACCGTCAACGTCGACACCGTGCCGCGGGTGGCGCAGATGTTCGGTGTGCAGGCCGTGCCCACGGTGGTGGCGCTGGCCGCCGGCCAGCCGCTGTCGAGCTTCCAGGGCATGCAACCGCCCGAGCAGCTGCGCCGCTGGGTCGACTCGCTGCTCGAGGCCACCGCCGGAAAACTCAGCGGCTCCGGAGAGGCCGAGGCCCCCGAGCAGGTCGACCCCCAGGTCGAGCAGGCCCGCACCTTCCTCGACAACGGTGATTTCGACGCGGCGCGCGCGGCGTATCAGGCCATCCTCGACGGCGACCCGAACCATCCGGAAGCCAAGGGCGCCGTTCGCCAGATCGCGTTCCTGCAGCGCGCCACCGCTCAGCGCCGGGACGCGGTGGCCGTCGCCGACGCCGCACCCGGTGACATCGAGGCCGCGTTCGCCGCGGCCGACGTCGAGATCCTCGAGCAGAACATCGAGGCCGCCTTCGCGCGCCTGACCGATCTGGTCAAGCGCACCGCGGGCGACGATCGCACCACGGTGCGCACCCGGCTGATCGAGTTGTTCGAGCTGTTCGACCCCGCCGATCCGGTGGTGATCGCCGGGCGCCGCAATCTCGCCAGCGCCCTCTACTGATCCCCGTTTTCGCCGAAATGGCATTCCGGCAGGCGTTCACTCGCACTTTCGCTGCCGGAATGCCAGTTCGGCGCCGTTCGGGGGAGTCGCTGCGTCAGGCGGGCTCGAACCAGAGCGCCGACATCGGGGGCAGCACCATCACCGCCGAGGCAGGCCGGCCGTGCCACGGTTCCTCGGTCGCCTCGACCGCGCCGTAGTTGCCGATGCCCGAGCCGTTGTAGCTGTCGGAATCGGTGTTGAGCACCTCGCGCCAGGTGCCCGCATGCGGCAGGCCCAGCCGGTAGCGGCTGTGCTCGCTCCCGGAGAAGTTGAACACGCACGCCAACATCGAGCCGTCATCGCCGAACCGCATGAAGCTCAGCACGTTGTTGGCCGAGTCGTTGGCGTCGATCCACGAATAGCCGTCGGGCTGGGTGTCGCGCGACCACAGCGCCCGCCGGGTCCGGTAGATCTCGTTGGCGTCGGTCATCATCTTCAGGATCCCGTTGGAGAACCCCTGCTCGTCGAGCTGGAACCAGTCCACCCCACGCTCTTCGGACCATTCCGCGCGCTGGCCGAACTCCTGGCCCATGAACAGCAGCTGCTTGCCCGGGTGGGCCCACTGGTAGGCCAGCAACTCGCGGATCCCGGCGGCCTTGGTGTGGTCGTTGCCCGGCATCCGGCCCCACAGCGTGCCCTTGCCGTGCACGACCTCGTCGTGGCTGATCGGCAGCACGTAGTTCTCGCTGAACGCGTAGAGCATCGAGAACGTCATCTCGTGGTGGTGGTAGGTGCGATAGATCGGATCGCGCTTGACGAACTCCAGGGTGTCGTTCATCCAGCCCATGTTCCACTTCATCGAGAAGCCCAGGCCGCCGAGGTTGGTGGGGCGGGTGACGCCCGGCCACGAGGTGGACTCCTCGGCGATGGTGACGATGCCGGGGCTGATCTTGTGCACGGTGGCGTTCATCTCCTGCAGGAACTGCACCGCCTCCAGGTTCTCCCGGCCGCCGTAGATGTTGGGGGTCCAGCCGCCCTCGGGGCGCGAGTAGTCCAGGTAGAGCATCGAGGCGACCGCGTCGACGCGCAGCCCGTCGATGTGGAACTCCTGCAGCCAGTACAGCGCGTTGGCAACCAGGAAGTTGCGCACCTCGGTGCGGCCGAAGTCGAAAACGTAGGTGCCCCAGTCGAGTTGCTCGCCACGGCGTGGGTCGGCGTGTTCGTAGAGCGGAGTGCCGTCGAAGCGGCCCAGCGCCCAGGCGTCCTTGGGGAAGTGCGCAGGAACCCAGTCCACGATGACGCCGATGCCGGCCTGGTGCAGCTTGTCGACGAGATAGCGGAACTCGTCGGGCGAACCGAACCGGGACGACGGCGCGTAGTACGACGTCACCTGATAGCCCCACGATCCGCCGAACGGGTGCTCGGCGACCGGCAGCATCTCGACGTGGGTGAACCCGTGCTCGACGACGTACTCGGTGAGCTGATCGGCCAGTTCGGTGTACGTGAGCCCCGGCCGCCACGACCCCAGATGGACCTCCAAGGTGCTCATCGGCTCGAACACCGGATTGCGCAGCGCGCGCTGGGTCATCCAGTCCTCGTCGTCCCAGGTGTAGCTGCTCTGGAAGACCCGCGACGCGGTCTGTGGTGGCACCTCGGTGGCGAAGGCCATCGGGTCGGCGCGTTCGGTGACCGCGCCGTCGGCGCCGTGCACCCGCAGCTTGTACAGGCCGCCCTCGGGGAAGCCCGGCCAGAACAGTTCCCACACGCCCGTCGAGCCCAGTGCGCGCATCTGCGCCTCGTTGCCCCAGTGATTGAAGTCGCCGATCACGCTGACACCCTTGGCGTTGGGCGCCCACACCGCGAAGGAGACGCCGTCGACCACGCCGTCGGGGGTGGTGAAACTGCGCGGGTGGGCGCCCAGCACCTCCCACAGGCGCTCGTGGCGGCCTTCGGCGAACAGGTGCAGGTCGATCTCACCCAGGGTGGGCAGGAACCGGTACGCGTCGGCAACGGTGTGCACGAAGCCCGACTCGTCCTCGGAGTAGCTGATCTCGAGCCGGTAGTCGACGAGGTCGGTGTAGGGCACCGCGACGGCGAACAGTCCGGCCTCGATGTGCTGCAGCGGCAGCCGGGCCCCGCCGATGAGCGCGTTGATCTTCACCGCATGCGGCCGGTAGACCCGGATCACCGTGTGGTCGTCGTATTCGTGGGCGCCCAGCACCGAATGGGGATCGTGGTGCTCGCCGGCCAGCAGCCGATTGAGGTCGGCGGTGTGTGGCCGAAGGTTCGGGCTGTCGATCTGATCGGTCAGGTTTGACGCGTTGGTCATGTCGTCACTCCCTACGCAGCAGGTTCATTCGTTGGTCAGCGGGAACTTGGGGCATGTTGAGCACATGGGCGACGGCGCGGGCTGGCTCGAGTCGCACGTAATTGCTCTGGCCCCATTGATATTCCTCTCCGGTGATCTCGTCGCGCACCCAGAACCGGTCTTGCTGCTCCATCCCCAGCGCTCCCATGTCGAGCCACAACATGCCCTCCTCCGGCCCGAACGCGTTGAGGGTCACCACCACCAGCACCTGGTCGCCGGAGGCCGGGTCGAACTTGCTGTAGGCCAGGATCGCGTCGTTGTCGATGTGGTGGAAGGTGATGGTGCGCAGCTGCTGCAGCGCCGGATGGACCCGCCGGATCTCGTTGAGCCGTGCGATGAACGGCTCGAGGGACTCCCCGTCGGCCAGCGCGGCGTCGAAGTCGCGGGGGCGCAGTTCGTACTTCTCGGAGTTCAGGTACTCCTCGCTGCCCTCGCGCACCGCGCGGTGCTCGAACAGCTCGTAGCCCGAGTACATGCCCCAGGTCGGGCTCATCGTCGCGGCCATCACAGCCCGGATGGCGAACATCCCCGGCCCGCCGTGTTGCAGGCTCTCGTGCAGGATGTCCGGGGTGTTCGTCCACAGGCTCTGCCTGGCGTAGTCGGCGTGCTCGGCGATCGACTCGGCGAACTCGGTGAGCTCCCACTTCGCGGTGCGCCAGGTGAAATAGGTGTAGGACTGGGTGTAGCCGAGTTTGGCCAGCCCGAACAGCCGCGCCGGCCGGGTGAACGCCTCGGCCAGGAACAGCACGTCGGGGTCGATGTTCTTGATCTCGCCGATCAGCCAGGCCCAGAAGTTCGGCGGTTTGGTGTGCGGGTTGTCGACCCGGAAGACCTTGACTCCGTGGGAGATCCAGTACTTGACCACCCGCAGGACCTCTTCGTACAGGCCAGCCGGGTCGTTGTCGAAGTTCAGCGGGTAGATGTCCTGGTACTTCTTGGGCGGGTTCTCCGCATAGGCGATCGTGCCGTCGGGAAGCACCGTGAACCACTCCGGGTGCTCACGCGCCCACGGATGGTCAGGGGCGCACTGCAGCGCCAGGTCCAGGGCCACCTCCAGCCCCTCGGCGCGGGCCGCGCCGACGAACTCGTCGAAGTCGTCGATGGTCCCGAGATCCGGATGGATGGCGTCGTGGCCGCCCTCGTCGCTGCCGATCGCCCACGGGGAGCCGACGTCGTCCGGGCCGGCGGTGACGCTGTTGTTGCGGCCCTTGCGGTGCACCTTGCCGATCGGGTGGATGGGCGGCAGGTAGACGATGTCGAACCCCATCCGCGCGACCCGGGGCAGCGCCTTGGCCGAGGTGGCGAACGTGCCGTGCACGGGGTGGCCGGCGCTGTCCCATCCGCCGGTCGAGCGCGGGAAGAGCTCGTACCACGCACTGAACCGGGCCAGCGGCCGGTCCACCCACACCCCGTGCTGTTCGCCGCGGGTCACCAGTTCGCGCAGCGGATACTGGTCGACCAGTTCGGTGACCTCCGGGGCGAGTGCCGGGCCGGCCCGCCAGAACGGGTCGCCGGGCTCGCGCAGCCGCTCCACGGCCTGCACCAGCGGGTAACGGTCCTGCCGGGGGACTCCGGTGGCCGCGCGTTCCAGCAGTCGCGCGCCGACCAGCAGGTCGTTGGACAACTCGCCTTCGCTCTGCCCGGCGTCGAGTTTGGCGATCACATGCTTGCGCCAGGTGGCGATGGGGTCGCCCCATCCGTCGACGCGGTAGGTCCACAGCCCGACGGCATCCGGGACGAACTGGCCGTGGAACACATCCGGGGTGCGGCCCAGCGCCATCGGATACGTGGCGGGGCGGACCCGGGGGGAGGGGCTGACGACCTCGTCGATCGGAATGGCCTCGGCCGGGCGGGTCCGGCCCGGCGGTTCCTCGGCCAGGGCCGGATAGGACTCGCCGTGGTAGCGCACCACCAGCGTGGCCGCGACCGCGTCGTGGCCCTCGCGCCAGACGGTGGCCGTCACCGGGACGACTTCCCCGACGACCGCTTTGGCGGGGAACCGTCCACCCGATACCACAGGGGCAACATCGTCGATCTCGATACGGCCGGCGGTCACTTGCCCGTTTCCTCCCACTCCCTGCCATGTCGCACCGCATGCGCGGCCTGCCACTTCCGAAACATCCGAAACATCGGCGCGGCGTGGATCGCGCACACCTGCCTCGCCCGGTGTCGGTCCCGGCTCCGTCTACAAGCCCTGTCGCGCCTATACCCACCGTAGTGCGCAGCTCAATCACGCGGAGGTCGAAGAGCGATCGACCGGCGGCTCGCTCGATGGGGCAGAGGAGTTTGCCAGCGCCCAGTAAAGTCATCGGGTGTGAAGGCTCTCCGTCGGTTCACGGTCCGCGCCCACCTGCCCGACCGGCTCGCCCCGCTCGAGCGGTTGTCGTCGAACCTGCGATGGTCGTGGGACAAGCCCACACAGGACCTGTTCGAATCCATCGACCCCGCGCTGTGGCAGGCCACCGGGGGTGACCCGGTGGCGATGCTCGGTCATGTCGGACCCGAGCGGCTCGAACAGCTGGCCGCCGACGCGTCGTTCGTCGGGCGGGTGGAGGCGTTGGCCGCCGACCTGGACAACTACCTCACCAGGCCGCTGTGGTACCAGCAGCTGGGTTCCGAACAGGGCGTGGGAAACACTGCCGACGGTGTCGAAAGTCCAGGTGAGGGGGCTGCGCTACCCCACGGCATCGCGTACTTCTCGATGGAGTTCGGGGTGGCCGAGGTGCTGCCCAACTACTCCGGCGGGCTGGGTATCCTCGCCGGCGACCACCTGAAGTCGGCCTCGGATCTGGGGCTGCCGCTGATCGCGGTGGGTCTGCACTACCGCTCCGGATACTTCCGCCAATCACTGACCGCCGACGGGTGGCAGCACGAGAGCTACCCCTCGGTGGATCCGCAGGGCCTGCCGCTGCGGCTGCTCACCGACGCCCACGGCGACACGGTCCTGATCGAACTCGCGCTGCCCGACGGGGTGGTGCTGTCGGCCCGCATCTGGATCGCCCAGGTGGGCCGCATACCGTTGCTGCTGCTCGATTCCGACATCCCGGAAAACGACCACAGCGCGCGCACGGTCACCGACCGGCTCTACGGCGGCGATCAGGAGCACCGGATCCGGCAGGAGATCCTGGCCGGCATCGGCGGTGTGCGCGCCATCCGCGCCTACACCGAGCTACGGGGCCTGCCCGCCCCCGAGGTGTTCCACATGAACGAGGGGCACGCCGGCTTCCTCGGGGTCGAGCGAATCCGCGAGCTGATCGGGGCGGGCCTGGATTTCGACACCGCGCTGACGGTGGTCCGCTCGTCGACGGTGTTCACCACCCACACGCCGGTGGCGGCGGGCATCGACCGGTTCCCGGTCGATCTGGTGGAACGCTACTTCGGGTCCGGTCCCGACGGCCGGGGCTCGCGGTTGCTGCCCGGGGTGCCGGTCGACCGCATCCTGGCCTTCGGCGCCGAAGAGGATCCGGCGAAGTTCAACATGGCCCATATGGGCCTGCGCCTGGCCCAGCGCGCCAACGGTGTCTCGCTGCTGCACGGCCAGGTCAGCCGCGAGATGTTCAGCGACCTGTGGCCCGGATTCGACGCCGCCGAGGTGCCGATCGGCTCGATCACCAACGGTGTGCACGGGCCGACGTGGGCCGCGCCGCAGTGGCTGGAGCTGGGCCGCGAACTGCTCGGCAGTCAGGACCTGAGCCTGCTCAGCGAGCCGGAGGTCTGGGAGCGGCTGCAGCAGGTCGACCCGGGCCACATGTGGTGGATCCGCGGCCAGCTGCGCGCGGCGCTGATCGCCGACGTCCGCGACCGGTTGCGCCGTTCCTGGCTGCAGCGCGGTGCCGCCGAAGCCGAGCTCGGCTGGATCTCGACAGCGTTCGATCCCGATGTGCTCACCATCGGGTTCGCCCGCCGGGTGCCCACCTACAAGCGGTTGACGCTGATGCTGCGCGATCCCGAACGTCTGGCCCGGCTGCTGCTCGACGAGCAGCGGCCCCTGCAGCTGATCGTCGCCGGCAAGGCGCACCCGGCCGACGAGGGCGGCAAGGCGCTGATCCAGCAGATCGTTCGCTTCGCCGACCGCCACGACGTTCGGCACCGGTTCGCCTTCCTGCCCGACTACGACATGTCGATGGCCCGCACCCTCTACCACGGCTGTGATGTCTGGCTGAACAACCCGCTGCGCCCGCTCGAGGCGTGCGGCACCTCGGGGATGAAAAGTGCGCTCAACGGGGGCTTGAACCTGTCCATCCGCGACGGCTGGTGGGACGAATGGTTCGACGGAGAGAACGGCTGGGAGATTCCGACCGCCGACGGGCTGGCCGACCAGAGCCGTCGCGACGACCTGGAAGCCGCCGCCCTCTACGACCTGCTCGAGCAGGCGGTCGTCCCGAAGTTCTACGACCGTGACGAGCACGGCACCCCCCGGCGGTGGGTCGAGATGGTGCGGCACACCCTGCAGGTGCTCGGGCCCAAGGTGCTGGCCTCCCGGATGGTGCGGGACTACACCGAGAAGTACTACCTGCCGGCCGCGCGGTCGCTGCGAAAGACCATCGAGCCCGCCCGCTCCGGCGGCGGTGAGTTCGCCGAGCCGTTCGGAGCCGCGCGGGAACTCGCCGCCTACCGGCACCGCGTGCAGCGATCGTGGCGGCGGGTGTCGATCGACGATGTGGACAGCTCCGGCCTGCCGGACACCCCGCTGCTGGGCTCCGAGCTGACGTTGACGGCTCTGGTGCAACTCGACGGGCTGCATCCCGGCGATGTGGTCGTCCAGGCGGTGATCGGCGCGGTCGACGGCAGCGCCACCCTGCTCGACCCGGTGACGGTGCCGATGGTCCACACCGGCAAGACCGATCACGGCGCCGACGTGTTCGCCGCGACGATGTCGCTGCCGGTGACCGGTCCGGTCGGCTACACCGTGCGGGTGTTGCCCCACCACCGGTTGCTGGCCGGCGACAGCGAACTGGGCCTGGTCACACTGGCCTGACCCGGATTCAGGGGAAGCGTGCGAAGCAGCGCTCGGTGTCGCTGAGCACGCCGAGCCGGAACGCGTCGATCCGGGAGAACCCCGACGGGACGGTCTCTCCGTTGACATCGCCGGCTGCCAGACCGTTGGTCAGGATGCCCGACACCGCTTCGTCGACGTCCCCGGCGGTCAGGGCGATCGTGCTGCCGTCGGGTGTGGTCACCTCCGACGACATCTCGACCGTCGCGACACCGGTCAGGCATGCCGTGCGCAGCGCTGCGTTGGCGCTGTCGAGTTCGACGCCGCCGTGTTCGTGTTGCAGGGCAACCATGTAGCGCGACACCAGCACCGAGTAGGCGGTGTTGTCACCGCTGGCCAGCGCCGCGCCGTCGTCGGGGTCGGGCGGGGCGCCGAGGTCCTGCAGGGCGGGCATGTCCACGACGATGGTGTTGGTCGCCGGGCAGTAGGACGCCGGCGGGCTGGGCCGGGCATCGGCACAGGTGTCGGCCTCGTCGGCGGCGAAGCTCAGCGCAGGCGGGTTCTCAGGCGTGAACAGGATCTCCATCGCATCGACGATGGAGCGCACCGATTCCTCGGTGACCGGCAGCTCGCCGGTCTGGTCCTCGGGCAACAGCACCGGCAGATCCCCGCGGCGCTGACCGATCTCGCGCAGGTCGATCGCGGCACACGCGGCGGGACCGTCGGTGAAGCCGAACTGAAAGGCCGAAACCCGCTCGAACGCCGAGCCGTGCTCGTCGTAACCGGCGTCGGGATCGTCTTCGGTGAGCACCGGGTCGCGGAAGGAGATCACGCCGGCCAGCACGGTGTTCAGGCCCTCACCGGTGTTGAGCGTGAAGCGCGGCGAACTGTCCTCGGCGACCCAGCGCAGATAGGCCCCGGCGAAACAATCGGCCTGCTGCTCGGACACCAGTGTCTCGGTGTCCTCGTCGGTGAGCCCGGCCTGCCGCGACACCGCGTGCCCGTACTCGTGGGCCATCACCATCGCCACACCCATCTCGCCGTGCGCGCGGCGCAGGGCGGGCAGCATCTCGCCGCGGTCCCAGCCGATCGTGCGGTCCGGATAGCAGTACCCGGCGTTGACCAGCCCGTAGGTGTCCTCGTCGCAGAAGACCCTGTCGAAGCCGTTGGCGTCCCACGAGACCACCTCACGGACGGGGATGAACTCGTCACCGAACGTCTCGGGGTAGGCGGTCTGCCAGTACTCCTCGATGTCGCTGATCGCACTGCCGGCCAGTTCGTCGATCCGGCCGCCGTCGGTGCCGTCGATGTCGCGGGTCGGCGCCGCGGCGTTGGGCCGCAGCCCGGTCACGTGGTCGGTGGCCGGCATTCCGGCGACGTTGAACGGGTTGTCGAACACCGAGACGGCCTCGCCGGTCACCATCGTCGAACACGCGGCCACGACGAACGCCGAGGCGGCTACCAGCGCACCGATCTTGGTCCCCACCGGTCCTCGTCTCACGTGCCCCCCTCCGTCGGCGCTGCGCCGAGCGCGCGCCCGCGCCGGACGTTGCTGCCAGGATAGTGCGGCCGCGATCGTGGTGCCCCGGAGTACCCGCCTCAGGGCTGCGCCGAGCCCGGGCCGCCCGCGCCGCGCAGGCGCTGCAGCGCCGCGCGCACCGCCGCACCGTCGGTGGTCGCCCAGAACGGAGGCAGCGACGACCGCAGGAAGCCGCTGTAGCGGGCGGTGGCCATCCGGGAGTCCAGGACGGCGACCACCCCGCGGTCGTCGACGCGGCGCAGCAGCCGGCCGGCGCCCTGGGCGAGCAGCAGCGCGGCATGGCTTGCGGCGACGGCCATGAACCCGTTGCCGCCCCGGGCCGCGATCGCCCGCTGCCGGGCGGTGAGCAGCGGATCGTCGGGCCGGGGAAACGGGATGCGGTCGATGAGCACCAGTGACAGTGCCGGACCGGGAACATCGACCCCCTGCCACAGCGACAGGGTGCCGAACAACGAGGTCGGTTCGTCCTCGGCGAAGCGCCGCACCAGCGCCGAGGTGTTGTCGTCGCCCTGGCAGAGCACCGGGGTGTCCAGGCGCTCGCGCATGATGTCGGCGGCGGCTCTGGCCGCGCGCATCGACGAGAACAACCCCAGCGTCCGGCCGCCGGCGGCGGTGATCAGACCCGCGATCTCGTCGAGTTGCTCGGCCGAACCGGTGCCGTCGCGGCCCGGCGGGGGCAGATGTGCGGCGACGTAGAGGATGCCGGAGCGGGCGTGGTCGAACGGTGAGCCGACGTCGAGCCCCCGCCAGGCCGGCCCGCTGGACTCGGTGGTGGCGTCCCCGGAGCCGCGCGGGGCCGCCGGGGCGGCGGTCAGGCCCCAGTCCCGGGCCATCGCGTCGAAGCCGCCGCCGATGGTCAGCGTCGCCGAGGTCAGCACCGCGGTGGACTGGTCGAACAATCTGCTGCGCAGCAACCCGGCCACCGACAACGGCGCGACGCGCAACAGCACCCGCACGCCCGATCGGGCGTCGTCGATGCGTTCCACCCATACCACGTCGGTGCGGTCGGGAATCGCCGGCACGAAGGAGTCCAGGATGCGCGCGGCGGTGTCGCTGACGTCCAGCAGTGCGGTGGCGGCCTCGGCGCGTGCCGACGCCGACTTCGGATCCGACCGCGAGGTGTCGATATCGCTGCGGGCGGCGCTGGCCGCATCCCGCAGCGCGGTGAGATGGGTGGCCAGTTCCGCGTCGAGGACGTCGATGCGCCCGGGCGTCGCCTCGAAGACGGCCGAGGTCAGCGTGGCGGTTGCGGCGTCGAGTCGCTGTGCCAGCTCGGGTGCCACCACCCGTGCGGCGCGCCGCCCCGCCACTCCCAGGCCGGTGGCCGACAACTCGGCGGTGGCCACCCCGGTCACCCGGTCGGCCAGCTCATGCGCCTCGTCGATGACGAGCAGGTCGTGTTCGGGCAGGACGTTGGCGTCGCCCATGGCGTCGATCGCCAACAGCGCATGGTTGGTGACCACCACGTCGGCCAGGCCGGCCCGCTCGCGGGCGCGCTCGGCGAAGCAGTCGGTGCCGAACGGGCAGCGCGACACCCCGATGCATTCCCGGGCCGACACGCTGACCTGTGACCAGGACCGGTCGGCCACCCCGGGGGCCAGTTCGTCGCGGTCCCCGGTCGGTGTCGTGTCGGACCATTCGGTCAGCCGCGCCACATCGCGGCCCAGCGCGCTGACCGCCGTCGGCGAGAACAACTCCTCCTGGGGGCGGTCGTCCGGTTCGGACTGGGCTCCGTTGTGGATCTTGTTGAGACACAGGTAGTTTCCACGCCCTTTGAGCAATGCGAAAACCGGACGGCGGGGCAGCGCGTCGGCCAGCGAGTCGGCGAGCCGGGGCAGATCGCGTTCGACGAGCTGACGCTGCAGTGCGATCGTCGCCGTCGACACCACCACCGGCCGGTTGTCGGCCAGCGCCCGGGCGATCGCGGGCACCAGGTAGGCCAGCGACTTGCCGGTCCCGGTACCGGCCTGCACCGCCAGGTGCTCGCCGCTGGCGAATGCGTGGGCGACCGCCTCGGCCATCGCGATCTGGCCGTCCCGGCGGGCGCCGCCCAGCGCGGCCACCGCGGTGTCCAGCAATGCGGTGATCTCACCGGGCCCGGAGGCCTCGGAACTGCCGGACACCGCCGCTAGCCCCGGCGCGGTGCGGGCGCGATCATCCTGGTGGGGATGGCCGGATCGCCCTTGGAGAGTTTCAGCCCGTCCCAGGGCAGACTGCCCAGCCCCTGGCCGACCCGGTCGCGCGCCGCCTGGAGCGTCAGGTCGGCGACCGGCTCACCGCCGCGCACCAGGGGCACCGTCAACGGCCGCGCGGTCAGCTCCGTCGGGGTCGGGGGCGGTTCGCCGGCCGGATGGACGACCTCTTCGAGGATCGTCCCGGACGCCTTGGCCAGCCGCAGCGCTTGCTTGCGCCCGCCATGGGACTCCTTGTGGCTGCTGCGCTTCTCGACGGGGATGCCGTCGACCTCGACGAGCTTGTAGACCATGCCGGCGGTGGGGGCGCCGGAACCGGTGACCACCGAGGTGCCGACACCGTAGGAGTCGACGGGTTCGGCGCGCAGTGCGGCGATGGCGAACTCGTCGAGGTCGCCGGAGACCACGATGCGGGTAGAGGTGGCGCCGAGACCGTCGAGCTGATCACGCACCTGCCGGGCCAGCATGCCGAGGTCGCCGGAGTCGATGCGGACCGCGCCCAGCTGTGGGCCCGCCACGGCAACGGCGTTCTCTACGCCGGCGGTGATGTCGTAGGTGTCCACCAGCAGGGTGGTGCCCACGCCGAGGGCGTCGATCTGGGACCGGAACGCCGCACGCTCCCAGTCCGAGGGCTGCCGGCCGTCGGTGGTGTGCAGCAACGTGAAGGCGTGCGCACTGGTGCCCAGCGACGGGACGCCGTGGCGGCGCTGGGCCTCGAGGTTCGACGAGCCGCTGAACCCGGCCAGGTAGGCGGCCCGTGCGGCGGCGACCGCGGCCTGCTCGTGGGCGCGCCGCGACCCCATCTCGATCATCGGGCGCCCGCCGGCCGCACTCACCATCCGGGCGGCGGCCGAAGCCACCGCGGTGTCGAAGTTGAAGATCGACAGTGCCAGCGTCTCGAGCACCACGCACTCGGCGAAGGTGCCGTGCACCGACAACACCGGGGAACCGGGAAAATACAGCTCGCCCTCCGGGTAGCCGTCGACGTCACCGCCGAACCGGTACCCGGCCAGGTATTCCAGCGTCTGGGGGTCGCAGAAGTCGGCGACCAGATCCAGTTCGGCTTCGTCGAACGTGAACTGCTGCAACGCTTCCACGAACCTCGCGGTTCCGGCGGTGACACCGTAGCGTCGCCCGGCCGGCAGCCGGCGGGCGAACACCTCGAAGGTGGTACGCCGATGCGCGGTGCCGTCGCGCAGCGCGGCAGCCAGCATCGTCAGCTCGTATTTGTCGGTCAACAACGCCACCGGCGGACCAGGGCGGGACGGGTTCGGCTGGCTCTCTGAGGACGCCCCCGGCGTCGGCGAAGTCACAGGGCAACCGTATCGGTTCGCCAGCAGCGTCGAACCACCATTGTGTGCCCGGTATTCTTTGACCCATGGTGACGCCGGCGGAGGCACGACCGGGAACGCGTGAACACGAAGACGTCGTCGAGGACGTCGCGGCCGACACCCCCTGGGTGACGATCGTGTGGGACGATCCGGTGAACCTGATGACGTATGTGACCTATGTGTTCCAGAAGCTCTTCGGCTACAGCGAGCCGCACGCGACCAAGCTGATGATGCAGGTGCACAACGAGGGCAAGGCGGTGGTCTCGGCGGGATCGCGGGAGTCGATGGAGGCCGATGTGTCCAAGCTCCACGCCGCCGGTCTGTGGGCGACCCTGCAGCAGGATCGTTGACGAGACGGTGCGAAAGTGGAAACGGGTCGAGGGCCCCGCAGGCCCGCGGTACCGCTCGACGCTGGCCGCCCACGAGGCCGATCTGTTGAGCAGTCTGGTGTCTTCGCTGGTGGGGATGCTCGACGACAGGGAGTCCTCGGCGCCGCCCGACGAGCTTGCCGAGATCACGGGTATGCGCACCGGCAATTCGGTTCCCCCGCAAGACGATACGATGAAGCGGCTGCTGCCGGACTTCTACCGGGCGGCCACCGAGCACCCGGCCGGCTCTGGCACCGCCGAAAGCCTGAACAGCGCGCTGCGCAGTCTGCACGAACCTGAGATCATCGATGCGAAACGTGAAGCGGCGCAACGGCTTCTGGACACCGTCCCGGCGGGCGGCGGCAAGTTCGAATTGGGTGAGGACGACGCGAAGGCCTGGGTCTCGGCCGTCAACGACGTCCGGTTGGCCCTGGGCACGATGTTGGACGTCGGCCCCGACGGGCCCGACCGGTTACCCACCGACCATCCGATGGCCGGGCATCTCGACGTCTACCAGTGGCTGACGGTCCTGCAGGAGTATCTGGTGCTGAGCTTGATGGGCAAGTCCAGGTAGTGGCCGGCGGAGCGATCACCGACGTCGGAGGCATCCTCGTCGGTCACCATCATCGGATAGAGCCCGACGCGCAGCTGGGTTCGGGCTGGGCGAGCGGCACGACCGTGGTGCTGACCCCGCCGGGAACCGTCGGCGCGGTCGACGGGCGCGGCGGAGCCCCCGGCACCCGCGAAACCGACCTGCTGGACCCGAGCAACTCCGTGCGCCATGTCGATGCCGTGGTGCTGACCGGCGGAAGCGCGTTCGGGCTGGCTGCCGCCGACGGTGTGATGACCTGGCTGGAAGCCCAGGGCCGCGGCGTGGCGCTGGACGGCGGCGTGGTGCCGATCGTTCCCGCCGCGGTGATCTTCGATCTGCCGGTCGGGGGCTGGCAGTGCCGGCCGGATGCCCTGTTCGGCCACCGGGCCGCCGCCTCGGCGGGGACCGACGTGGGCCTCGGCTCCGTCGGTGCCGGCGCCGGCGCGCGGGCCGGCGTGCTCAAGGGCGGTGTCGGGACGGCGTCGGTGACCCTGGATTCGGGCGTGACCGTCGGCGCGCTCGTCGTGGTCAACTCGGCCGGCGACGTCGTCGATCCGGACACCGGGCTGCCGTGGCTGGCCGACCAGATCGAGGAGTTCGGCCTGGTGTCCCCGCCGGCCGATCAGCTGGCCGCCTATGCCGGCCGGCACGGCGAGCTCAGCCCGCTCAACACCACGATCGCGGTGGTGGCCACCGACGCGGCGCTGAGCAAGGCGGGCTGCCGGCGGGTGGCGGTGGCCGCCCAGGACGGCCTGGCCCGCACCATCCGGCCGTGTCACACCCCGCTGGACGGCGATACGGTGTTCGCACTGGCCACCGGCGCCGTCGAGGTCGATCCGGATCCGACGACCCCGGCGTCGATGTCGCCCGAGGTGCCGCTGCTCACCGCGGTGGGCGCGGCGGCCGCCGACTGTCTGGCCCGGGCCGTGCTGGTCGGCGTTCTGGCTGCTGAGGAGGTCGCTGGAATACCGACCTACCGCGGCCTGTTGCCGGGAGCGTTCAGGCAGGAAGAGAACGAGTGAAAGAGGCACCGTGCTGACGATCCGTGCCGACCTGGTCGACGCGATGGTCGCCCACGCGCGCGCCGACCACCCCGACGAAGCATGCGGGGTGATCGCCGGCCGGGAGGGGTCCGACCGCCCGGAACGGTTCATCGCGATGGTCAACGCCGAGCGGTCGCCGACCTTCTACCGGTTCGACTCCGCCGAACAGCTGAAGGTGTGGCGTGCGATGGACGAGGCGGACGAGGCGCCGATCGTGATCTACCACTCACACACCGCGACCGAGGCCTACCCGAGCAGAACCGACATCTCCTACGCCTCCGAGCCCGACGCCCACTACGTGCTGGTGTCCACCCGTGACCCCGACGAGCACGAGCTGCGCAGCTACCGCATCGTCGGCGGCGTCGTCACCGAAGAGCCTGTCAAGATCGTCGAGCAGTACGCCGAAGCCTGAAAGGAATCCACCGACCCATGTCCGTGACCGTGTCCATCCCCACCATCCTGCGCACCCACACCGGCGGCGAGAAACGCGTCGACGCCTCGGGTGACACGCTGAGCGCGGTGATCGCCGACCTGGAGGCCAACTACTCGGGCATCTCCGAGCGTCTGGTCGACCCGGCCAATCCGGGCAAGCTGCAACGGTTCGTCAACATCTACGTCAACGACGAGGACGTCCGGTTCTCCGGCGGGTTGTCCACCACGATCTCCGACGGCGACTCGGTGACGATCCTGCCTGCCGTGGCGGGAGGCTGAGACCCGCCGCGATGACCCGGTACGACTCGCTGCTCCAGGCGCTGGGGCACACTCCGCTCGTCGGACTCCAGCGGCTCTCGCCGCTGTGGGACGGCGGCCCCGATGGCGCGCCGCACGTGCGGCTGTGGGCCAAGCTGGAGGACCGCAACCCCACCGGTTCCATCAAGGATCGACCGGCGTTGCGCATGATCGAGGACGCCGAACGCGACGGGCTGCTCCACCCCGGGGCGACCATCCTGGAGCCCACGAGCGGCAACACCGGCATCTCACTGGCGATGGCGGCGCTGCTCAAGGGCTATCAGATGATCTGCGTGATGCCGGAGAACACCTCGATCGAGCGGCGCCAGATCCTCGAGCTCTACGGGGCGCGGATCATCTTCTCGCCCGCTGAGGGGGGCTCCAACACGGCGGTCGCCCATGCCAAGGAGCTTGCCGCCGAGCACCCCTCGTGGATCATGCTCTACCAGTACGGCAACTCGTCGAACACGGCCGCACACTATGACGGCACCGGTCCGGAACTGCTGGCCGATCTGCCCGAGATCACCCACTTCGTGGCCGGTCTGGGCACCACGGGGACCTTGATGGGCACCGGACGCTACCTGCGCGAGCACGTCCCCGACGTGCAGATCGTCGCCGCCGAACCCCGCTACGGCGAGGGCGTCTATGCACTGCGCAACATCGACGAGGGCTTCATCCCCGAGCTCTACGATCCGCGCGTGCTGACCACCCGGTTCTCGGTCGGCTCCTACGAGGCGGTCAAGCGCACCCGGGAGCTGATCCAGGTCGAGGGCATCTTCGCCGGCATCTCCACCGGTGCGGTGCTGCACGCCGCGCTGGGCATGGCGGCCAAGGCGGTCAAGGCCGGTGAGCGCGCCGACATCGCCTTCGTGGTGGCCGACGCCGGATGGAAGTATCTGTCGACCGGCGCGTACGCCGGTAGCCTGGATGACGCGGAGGACGCGTTGGAAGGGCAACTATGGGCATGACGGGCGCCGGTGGCTACCCCGGGCCGTCCGCTCAACCCAAGAAGCGCCCCGTATGGCTGGTGGGTGGGCTCACCATCCTGTCGTTCGTGGTGCTGCTGTGGGTCATCGAGCTGTTCGATTCGCTGACCGGCCATCAACTCGACCGCAACGGCATCCGGCCGCTGGAGACCGACGGGCTGACCGGAATCCTGTTCGCGCCGCTGTTGCACTCCAACTGGGAGCACCTGATGGCCAACACCGGCCCGGCGCTGGTGCTCGGGTTCCTGATGACGCTGGCCGGGTTGTCCCGGTTCATCTACGCCACCGCCATCATCTGGATCCTCGGCGGCCTCGGCACCTGGCTGATCGGCAACCTCGGCGCCCCGACCTACCACGGGGTCGTGGTCGAGACCAACCACATCGGCGCCTCGGGCCTGATCTTCGGCTGGTTGACGTTTCTGATCCTGTTCGGCTTCTTCACCCGCACCATCTGGGAGATCGTCATCGGTGTGGTCGTGCTGTTCGTCTACGGCAGCATCCTGCTCGGTGTGCTTCCCGGTACCCTCGGCGTCTCCTGGCAGGGCCACCTCAGCGGTGCGCTGGCCGGCGTGCTGGCCGCCTATCTGCTGTCCGGGCCCGAACGCAAGGCGCGCGCGCTGCGCAAGCCGGTCCAGCCGCCCTCGCTGGGCCCGTGAACCCGGACGCATTGCGCCCGGTCGGGATCTTCGACTCCGGCGTCGGCGGGCTCACGGTGGCGCGGGCGGTGATCGACCAGCTGCCCGACGAGGACATCATCTATGTCGGCGACACCGGAAACGGCCCGTACGGCCCGCTGACCGTGCCCCAGATCCGGTCGCACGCGCTGGCGATCGGCGACGACCTGGCCGGGCGCGGTGTCAAGGCACTGGTCATCGCGTGCAACAGCGCGTCGGCGGCGTGCCTGCGCGACGCCCGTGAGCGCTACGCGCCGACGCCCGTGGTGGAGGTCATCCTGCCGGCGGTGCGGCGTGCCGTTGCCACCACGCGCAACGGTCGCATCGGGGTGATCGGCACCGCCGCGACCATCGCGTCGGGCGCGTACCAGGACGCTTTCGCCGCCGCGCGCGACACCGAGGTTTTCGCGGTGGCGTGCCCGCGGTTCGTGGACTTCGTCGAGCGCGGGGTGACCAGCGGCAGGCAGGTGCTCGGCCTGGCCGAGGGGTATCTGGAACCCCTGCAGCGTGCGCAGGTCGACACGCTGGTGCTGGGGTGCACCCACTACCCGATGCTGTCGGGCCTGATCCAGCTGGCCATGGGCGATTCGGTGACCCTGGTCTCCAGTGCCGAGGAGACGGCCAAAGACCTGCTGCGGGTGCTCACCGAGCAGGATTTGCTGCGGCCCCATCCCGGCGAGGGGGCTCCCGGTCCCGCCGCCACCGCCGCGCCGAAGCGGGTCTTCGAGGCGACCGGGGACCCCGAGGCGTTCACCGAACTGGCAGCCCGGTTCCTGGGCCCGACACTCGACGGGGTCAGGCCGGTGCGGCGTCACGCGGGCACCCGAACATGACGTTCCTCGCCCGAAGCGGCGATGTTTTCGTCACGGTGATCGCGGGCATGGCAAGCTAGTGAGCGTGCGAATCACCGTCCTGGGTTGCTCCGGCAGTGTGGTCGGCCCCGATTCGCCGGCGTCGGGATATCTGGTGACCGCACCCGATACGCCACCATTGGTTCTCGATTTCGGCGGCGGGGTCTTGGGTGCGCTGCAGCGTCACGCCGACCCCAACTCTGTGCACGTGTTGCTGTCGCATCTGCATGCCGACCACTGCCTGGATCTACCCGGCTTGTTCGTCTGGCGCCGCTACCACCCCTCGCCGGCGCCCGAGCGCGGCCTGGTGTACGGCCCGGCCAACACCTGGGCGCGGCTGGGTGCGGCATCCTCGCCCGAGGGTGGGGAGATCGACGACTTCACCGACATCTTCGAAGTGCGCCACTGGGTGGACAATCAGCCCGTACAGATCGGGGCGCTGACCGTGCTGCCCCGCCTGGTGTGTCACCCCACCGAGTCCTACGGCATGCGGATCACCGACCCGTCCGGCGCCACCCTGGTCTACAGCGGCGACACCGGGTACTGCGACGCCCTGATCGATCTGGCCCGCGGAGCCGACACGTTCCTGTGCGAGGCGTCGTGGACGCACTCACCCTCGCGCCCACCGCGGCTGCACCTGTCCGGCACCGAGGCGGGCCGCGCCGCAGCACGCGCCGGTGTGTCGGAGCTCCTGCTGACCCACATACCGCCGTGGACCTCGCGCGAGGACATCATCAGCGAGGCCAAAGCCGAGTTCGACGGACCGGTGCACGCGGTGGTCTGCAACGAGACCTTCCCCGTCACGGGTTCCTGAGCGTCGCCCCGCGCCCGGCGACCAGGGCTGTCCGGGCCAGCGGCTAGGGTGGCCCCGTGTCCAGACGAGAAGACGGCCGGCTCGACGACGAACTGCGCCCGGTCACCATCACCCGCGGGTTCACCAACCATCCGGCGGGGTCGGTGCTGGTGGAGTTCGGGCAGACCCGGGTGATGTGCACCGCCAGCGTCACCGAGGGGGTGCCGCGCTGGCGCAAGGGTTCCGGGCAGGGGTGGTTGACCGCCGAGTACGCCATGCTGCCCGCCGCCACCCACGACCGGTCCGACCGGGAATCGGTCAAGGGCCGCGTCGGGGGACGCACCCAGGAGATCAGCCGGCTGGTGGGCCGGTCGCTGCGGGCCTGTATCGACCTCGGGGCACTGGGGGAGAACACCGTCGCCATCGACTGCGACGTGCTGCAGGCCGACGGCGGAACCCGCACCGCTGCCATCACCGGAGCCTATGTCGCGCTGGCCGACGCGGTGACCTACCTGTCGGCGGCCGGCCGTTTGTCGGACCCGCGTCCGCTGTCCTGCGCGATCGCCGCGGTCAGCATCGGTGTGGTCGACGGCCGGATCCGGGTCGACCTGCCCTACAGCGAGGACTCGCGCGCCGAAGTGGACATGAACGTCGTCGCCACCGACACCGGAACCTTCGTCGAGATCCAGGGGACCGGGGAGGGCGCCACGTTCCCGCGTTCGACGCTGGACAAGATGCTCGATGCGGCGACGAGTGCCTGCGAGCAGTTGTTCGAGATCCAGAAGGCCGCGCTGGAGTTGCCCTATCCCGGTGAGTTGCCGGAGTCGGGCGAGCCGCCGAAGAAGTCCTTCGGGAGCTGAGCGGGATGACCCGGATACTGGTCGCCTCACGCAACCGTAAGAAGCTGGCCGAGCTGAACCGGGTGCTCGAGGCGGCCGGGGTCTCGGGGCTGACGCTTTTGTCGCTCGAGGACGTGCCGGCCTTCGACGAGGCGCCCGAGACCGGTGCGACGTTCGAGGAGAACGCTGTGGCCAAAGCCCGGGACGCGTTCGCCGCGACCGGGCTGGCCTCCGTCGCCGACGATTCCGGGCTGGTGGTCGACGCACTCAACGGGATGCCCGGTGTGCTCAGCGCGCGCTGGTCGGGCCGGCACGGGCACGACGCCGAGAACACCGCGTTGCTGCTCGGACAGCTGGCCGATGTGCCCGACGAACGCCGCGGTGCGGCGTTCGTGTCGGCCTGCGCACTGGTGACCGGGCCCGGTGAGGCCGACGCCACCGTGGTGCGCGGCGAATGGGCGGGCAGCATCGTGCGGGCCCCCCGCGGGGACGGCGGGTTCGGCTACGACCCGGTGTTCCTGCCCACCGGCTCGGACAGAACGGCTGCCGAGCTGGCCCCGGCCGAAAAGGACGCGGTGTCGCACCGCGGCCGGGCGCTGGCCGCGCTTGTTCCGGCGCTGCGCTCGCTGGCCGGCTGAGGTGCGGTCAACCGGTGTAGCGCCCAGGCCGCCGGCACCGTCAGCGCCAGCGTCGCCACGATCAGCACCGGCATCGAGCCGGTGAACAGCGGCCAGCCCAACACGACGTGCAGGGTCACCGCCATGAGCATCGAGTGCAGCAGGAAGATCTCGTAGGAGATCTCGCCCAGCCACACCATCGGCCGGCTGCCCAGCACCCGCGCGTAGCCGGTGCGGTCGCCGAGGGCCAGCGGTGCCACCACCAGCGTCGCCGCCGCGGCGTAGAGCACGGACTTGATCACCGGCGCCGACGCGGGATCCGGTCCGTGCAGGGTGCCACCCAGCGGGGTGGCCGCCACCAGGAACAGCGCCACCGCGGCCGGGACGGCGATCCGGGCGCGGCACCGCGTCCCCGTGTGGCGCAGCACGGCCAGCGCCATGCCGCCGGCGAACCAGGCCAGGTGGGCCGGCAACCACATCCCGGCCGAGTTGGGCAGCAGGTCGGTGGTGGTGACGAGGAGCACCCACACCGGTGACACCGCCGCCAGCAACGCCAGCCCGGCCAGGATGCGGCGGGGTTGCCAGCCGCGGCGCAGCAGCAGGAATGCCAGCGCGGGCAGCACCGCGTAGAACGCGACCTCGACGGCCATGCTCCACATCTGCGACAGCCCCGAATGGGCCAGTGTCACCAGATAGTTGTCGGTGTAGATCTGACTGAAGGTCAGGTAGCGCAGCAGGCCGTACCAGGTCTGGCCCGGGTTGGGACCGGGAGTGAACACGGTGTAGACGGCGAAGGCCGCCACGACGGCCGCGGCGTAGGCGGGCACGATCCGGCGCACCCGGTGGCGGGCGTAGCGGCGCACCGACGGGGGCGCAGCCTCCCCGGCGGCGGCCCGCACCCACGGGGTGAACAGCAGGAAACCGGAGAGCACGAAGAACACCGCCACGCCGATCTCGAGCCGGGCGTAGACGCTGCCGAGGTACCCGTGGTTGAGATACCCGGTGGCGAACGCGGCGTGGGTGGCGACGACCAGCAGCGCGGCGACGGCCCGAAGTCCGGTGAGGGCGGGATCACGTCCGGCCGCGGCGGCGCCGCAGCGCCCACTGAGGCTGGCTGACACCTCGTCGAGTGTAGCTAACTAACAGGTGTCAGACGCCGAACTGTTCCTTGATCGCCTGGGTCTGGAAGTGCTCGACGATGATGCCGACCAGCGGGATCGTGCCGGCCAGCAGCACTCCGACCGTCTTGGCGATCGGCCACCGGACCTTGACCGCGAGGTTGGCGGTGAACAGCAGGTACACGAAGTACACCCACCCGTGCACGACGGCGATCCAGCCCAGGGAGTCGTCGTTGAAGCCGTACTTCATCACCATCTCGTAGCAGAGCGCGATCAGCCACAGTCCGGTCACCCACGCCAGCACTCGGTAACCGAGCAGGGCTTTGCGGATGGCCTCGACGGGTGTGGTGGGGGCGGGGGAGTCGGGTGCGCTCACGGGCGGTGGTCCTGTCGCTGTGGGGTCGGTGCGGCGTCGCCGTCGTTTCTGGCCAGTTCGGCCAGATAGGCGTTGTACTCCTGCAGGGCGGGATCATCGCCCGCATCGGCCGGTGCTGCCACACCGGGGCGTTCGGGAAGCAGGCCGGCCGGGATCTCGGTGACGGTGTCCGATGACGGCGGCTGCGGCGGCGTCTCTTCGTAGCGGACGAACTTGAAGTAGGCATAGACGCAGAATCCGGCGAACAACGGCCACTGCAGCGCATAGCCCAGATTCTGGAAATCGCCGGCGGTGGATTCGAAACGGGTCCACTGCCACCAGGCCAGGCCGAGGCAGCCGCCGGCCGCGACGATCACCAAGGCGATGAGCGCCGGCCTCCTACGCCGCGTAGTGGACACCGTTCAACGGTACCGCGCTACCATCGTGACGTTTTCAGCGCGAGTGTCGGAACTGGCAGACGAGATGGATTTAGGTTCCATTGCCCGACGGGCGTGGGGGTTCGAGTCCCCCCTCGCGCACTCTGTGATGAGTCGCGTCATGGGTTACACCTGAGTCGCGTCATCGGTGACAGATTGCCCCGGCCATCGGCCGGGGTTTTTCTGTTGGTTGCGCCAGTAGTTGTGGTCGGGGTCGATGTGGTGGCTGCCGATGAGGTGGTGGGTGGTTTTGCTGATGACGGTGACGGTTTGGGTGGCTACCAGGATGAGGACTGGGGTGTGGGCGTGTTCGCGGCCGATGCCGAGGTGGTGCAGGCGGCTGCCGTAGCGCAGGGTGAGCTTGCCGAATTGGTCGACGGTGTCGTGGCGGATGCGGAAGTGTTCGGTGGCGCCGGCGGGGTGGGCTTTGGGCAGGGCGTGGTAGACGGTGTGTGGTGTGGCGCTGTGGCGGTGGGCGCGGTGTGGGCGTTCGGTGTTGTAGATCGTGGCGAAGGTGTCGAGCAGCTGTTGTAGCTCGGCCAGTGTTGCGGGTCGCTGTTGTTGGCTGAGCCAGAGCTTGAGGGTTCGGTGGAAGCGTTCGATCTTTCCTTGGGTTTGCGGGTGGCCCGGGTGGCCGTTCTTTTGGGTGACGCCGAGGCTGGCCAGGAGTCGTTCGAAGTCGTTGTGGCCATGGGTGAACCGTGAGGTGTAGACCGAGCCGTTGTCGGTGAGCGTGGCGGCGGGCAGCCCATGGGTGGTGGCGGTGTCGGTGAAGCTGGCGACGACGTCGCCGCCGGTGACGCGGGAGTAGGCGGTGCAGGTCAGCAGGTAGCGGGAGCAGTCGTCGAGCCAGGACAGGATCTCGGTGTCGGTGCCGTCGGCCAGTGCCCAGTGGGTGAAGTCGGATTGCCAGCATTGGTTGGGTTGGGCGGCCTCGAAACGGCGGTAGGAGCTTTTGGG